>CAYXUT010000123.1:0-9123 GCA_964468005.1 uncultured Magnetovibrio sp.
GTCGTATACGTTAGCGGGATCAACCGCTGGAGCACCCATGAGCGAGATAGAAAAATTTCTGTTCTATACCAACTTTGATGAAGCGGTCCTTACGCAAGACAAGGCCAACGCCAAAGCCGTTGAAGAGGAAGCCGCCAAGAACGAGGCCGAGGAAATCGCACGGCCGACTTTTTCAGAAGAAGAACTCGAAGCCGCCAAGCGCGAAGCCTTTGAAACCGGCAAGGAAGAGGGCATCCACGAGGCAGCTGATGCCATTGAAACACGCATCTCGGAAACACTGGTCACGATCTCCGAGCGCATTCAAGCCCTCTTTCATCAACAGACTGCAGTTACCACAGATCTCCTCGACGATGCCACTAAAACCGCCATCGCCGTCGCCCGGAAATGTTTTTCGCACCTGACCGACACTGAAGCACCGAAAGTGATCGAGAACATGGTGCAAGAAGTGCTTTCAGAGAACCTGGAAGAGCCTCGCATCACCATCCACCTTCACACTGACCTGCTTGAAATCATGAATAACCGTATGGTGAAAATTGCCCAAGCCGCCAATTTTGAGGGCCAGGTTCTGGTTCTTGAAGACGATTCAATCACGCCAGGTGACTGCCGGGTGATCTGGAGCAGCGGCAGTGCGGAACGGGATATGGGTGCACTTTGGCAACAGATTGACGAGGTCGTGGAAAAGAATTTGCACGCCGCCAGATTGGCGCTGGAGAGATTGACAGCCGAATCGCCTGGCCAGGTTGAAGAAGCCGGGCCGATGCTGCCGGCCGAAGACATGCCGATCGCGGACCAGCCCCCGGAAACGGAAACGCCCCAACAACTCACCTCATCCAAAGGAGTTGATCTATCTGACGTATCCGAAGGTGCCCAGAATTCTTCAAAGCCAGAAGCTGACGAATCTATTGAAATCAGCACGTTGGATGAAAACAAGAAAGAGCATTCACCGCCGCCCGTGCCATCAGTCGCGGTCGATGAGGTTGCCGTGGAAAGCGAACCAGCCGGCCAGGACATGGATATCACCGGCGCTCATCTACTGGCCGGACCGGGAATCGTGGAAGAGCCCGTCGACGAAGGTATACTGGAAACGCTAGACGATGATGAAACCGCGGACAAGGAACCCGCCGCCGGAGACGTTGAAGAGACGGACGATAGTATGCCACCTACCACACCTAACACGTGAGCATACCGGCATGCTTGGACGACACGGCGGATGATGGGTACAGGAGATATAAATGGCAGAAGATTCTGAACTCGAACTTAAAAATCTTGAGGATACGGATGAGGCTGCTCCAGCCGCGCCTGCCGAAAGTGATCTTCCCGAGGATGACATGGACGCCGACATGCCGGAGTTCGGCGATCTGCCGCGCAGCGCCAAGGATCTTGAAGCCGTTTACGACATTCCGGTCCAGGTCTCGGCCGTATTAGGCAAATCGACCATGCAGGTAAGTCAATTGCTGAAGCTTGGCCGTTGTGCGGTGGTGGAACTAGACCGCTAGGTCGGTGAAGCGATCGATATTTACGTCAACATCCGGTTGGTGGCGCGTGGTGAAGTTGTGGTCGTCGAAGACCGGCTGGGTGTAACGATGACGGAAATCATCAAGACCGACCGGACAGGATGACATCCAAGACATGGCTGAGAATGGTGCCAATGTTCACATTGTACGGCAGCGCTCCATCTTGGACGCAGCCACCGTCATTAGCATTCTGTAGGGGTTTGGACTGATTATGACCACCATTTGGCTGGGCGGCCCACCCGAGACCCTCTTCAATCCGCTGTCGGTGTTGATTGTCATTGGCGGCGCCTTTGTCGTCATCGCTGCGTGTGTTTCCTTAAGCGAGATGGGTGAATTTTCCACAACAATAGGATTAATTTCCACGTTAATCGGATTGGTTTCAGATGTCAGGCACCCCCTCAACGCCCCGCCAACCATCGGGCCAAGCATGGCGGTGGCCCCAGTGACGACGTTTTATGGCGCGGTGCTGGACAACGCAGTCTTATTGTCTCTGGCTTCAAAGCTGGAACGCAACTCGCAGGAGAAAGCTCTGATCAACAATCTTTTTGTCATGGGCGCGGCATCCATCGGCAACCAGAAAAACTCCCGATGCAAGAAAATGCTGTTGAACGGCATCCTGCCACCAGCAAACCATGTCTAATAATTTGATTGATGCCCGCGGGAGATAAAACTTTATGAGACTACTCATCGTAGGCACTCTAAATGGACAGATCGGTGCGGCAAGCCAGATCGCCATGAAGCGCGGCGCCAAGGTTCAACAGGTCGGTTCGGAAGATGCCGCGCTCGACGCTCTGCGCTCCGGCCAAGGCGCCGACCTGATCATGGCGGATGTCTCTCTCGACATGGCCAAATTGATCGACTCACTCGAAATAGAGCGCATTTCAGTACCAGTCGTCGCATGCGGTGTCGGAAACGATACGCAATCCGCCGTCCGCGCTATCCGGGCCGGCGCCAAAGAATATCTGCCCTTGCCACCGGATGCAGAACTGATTGCCGCCGTTCTCGAGGCCGTCGCCGAAGAATCGCAATCGATCATTCACAAAGACCCGCGCATGGCCGAAGTCATGCGGGTCGCATCACAAGTTGCACCCAGCGAGGCGAGTATACTGGTCACCGGGGCATCTGGAACTGGCAAAGAATTAATGGCCCGTTACATTCACAATCATTCGAAACGCAAGGATGGACCATTCGTCGCGGTCAATTGCGCAGCAATCCCCGAGAACTTGCTCGAATCTGAATTGTTCGGCCACGAGAAAGGCGCGTTTACCGGCGCCGTGGCCCGCCGCATTGGCAAATTCGAAGAAGCCAACGGAGGTACCATTTTACTTGACGAAATCAGCGAGATGGACCCGCGCCTGCAGGCCAAGCTGTTGCGCGCCATTCAAGAACGCGAGATCGACCGAGTTGGCGGCAAAAACCCCGTCGCAATCAACGTCAGAATTATAGCCACGTCCAACCGCAACATGGAAGAAGAAGTCGCGAAGGGCACGTTCCGAGAAGATCTGTTCTTCCGGCTCAACGTCATGAACCTAAAGCTTCCCAGTCTTATTGAGCGGCCAGCCGATATTCCGATTCTGGCCGCACATTTCATAGCCAAATACGCGGAGATCAATAGCGTTCCGGAGCGTCCGCTCGACACCGAAACGATGGAAATGCTCAAAGCCCATGCTTGGCCCGGCAATATACGAGAGTTGGAAAACACCATGCACCGCGCGGTTCTTTTGGCCGGCGGCGAGAAAATTAGCACAGACGCGATCATGTTGACGGGGGAGATAATGCAGGAAACGGGTAGCGCTATAAGTGGTGGCGCCAACATCGACGTCGACATAACGTCAATGGTCGGACGAACAGTCGCCGATGTGGAGCGCGAATTGATCATCGACACCCTGCAGCATTGCCTCGGTAACCGAACGCACGCCGCAAACATACTCGGCATTTCGATCCGTACGTTGCGTAACAAACTGAAAATTTATGGCGATAAGGGTTTTGCTGTGCCGCAACCCGGCGAAGCCACACCCGGCAGCAATTGAGAAATTAGAGCGAGATAGGTCACGGAATGGCGGAAGCTACCTCCACACCGGCCCCGGAAGAAGCCAAAGTCGGCAATTCTTTTGAAATCGGCCCCTGGATTTCGAATGCGCTGAAGCGCGGCGACATCGTGTTGGCGCTAGCCGTTGTTGGAATTTTGGTCATCTTGGTCATGCCCATGCCGAAATGGATGCTGGACATCTCTTTGGCATTTTCTATTACCTTCTCAGTCCTCATATTGATGACCGCCTTGTTCGTCGAAAAACCATTGGAATTCAATTCTTTTCCAACAGTCCTACTATTGGCAACGATGATCCGGCTAAGCCTGAACCTAGCATCCACGCGGCTAATCTTGACCAATGGGCACGAGGGCACCGACGCGGCGGGTGAAGTCATTCAGGCGTTCGGCGGATTTGTCATGGGTGGCAATTTCGTTATCGGCATTATCGTGTTTGCCATCCTGGTAATCGTCAACTTCATCGTCATCACCAAGGGTTCGGGCCGTATCGCCGAGGTCTCCGCCAGGTTCACGCTCGATGCTATGCCAGGCAAGCAAATGGCAATCGACGCCGATCTCTCGACCGGCCTGATAGATGAGAACGATGCCCGCGCGCGGCGCAAAGAACTGGAGGAAGAGAGCTCGTTCTTCGGCGCCATGGATGGCGCGGCGAAATTCGTTCGCGGTGACGCCATTGCCGGCATCTTGATCACCTTTATCAACGTCATCGGCGGCATGATTATCGGCGTCGCACAAAAAGATCTGAGCTTCGCCCAAGCCGCCGATACCTACACCCGGTTGACGGTTGGTGATGGCTTGGTCTCGCAAATTCCAGCCCTTATCGTTTCCACGGCGGCCGGCATGATGGTAACCAAGGCCGGCGTGTCAGGCTCCACCGAAGCGGCATTGTTCCGCCAGATGGGCAACCACCCGAAAGCGCTTGGCCTCGTCTCATTCCTGCTGGTTGCCCTCGCCATAGTTCCCGGCGTGCCGATCCTGCCGTTCATGATCCTCGCCAGTGCCTGCGGCTTCGGCGCGTTCCTCATTCATTCCCGCAACAAACAGGAAGAAGAACGCCTGCTCCAAGAAGAAGAAGAGCAGACCGTCGACCCCGCCGCGCTCGCTGAAGAACCCATTTCGACGGCGCTGCGCATCGATTACCTGCGTCTGGAACTGGGTTACGGACTTTTGTCGTTGATCAGCGCGCCCCGGGAGGGTCAGCGGCTGACTGACCAGATCAAGGCATTGCGCCGACAAATGGCTGCTGATGTCGGCTTTGTCATGCCCAGCGTACGCATCCAGGACAACATGCAACTGCCGGCCAACACCTATGTAATCAGGGTCAAGGAGATCGATTCCGGCAGGGGTGACCTGCGCCCCAATATGATGCTGGTGATGGATCCGCGCGGCGAAGATATTAGCTTGCCCGGCGAAAAGACTATGGAGCCGACCTTCGGCCTCCCTGCCATGTGGATTGAAGACGCCAATCGCGAAGAAGCGCTATTCAGGGGTTATACGGTAGTTGACCCGGCGACGGTGATCACCACCCACATCACCGAGGTGATCAAGGACAACATGGCAGAGCTATTGTCCTACGCGGAGACCCAAAAACTCCTGGACGAGTTAGAGAAAGACCACCAAGCTCTGATCGCGGATTTGATCCCGAACCAGATCTCATTGGGCGGCTTGCAGCGCATACTGCAAAACCTGCTGGCCGAGCGCATTTCCATTCGCGACCTACCGACGATCTTGGAGGGCGTTGCCGAAGCCTGCGGCCATTCACGCAACGTCATGACGATCACCGAGCACGTGCGCGCCCGCCTGGCTCGCCAGATCAGTGATCAGAACACCTCCGACCAAGACGTCATTCCGATGATCACGCTTTCACCACAGTGGGAGCAAGTTTTCGCTGAAAGCCTTGTCGGCCAGGACGAGGACCGCCAGTTGAGTATGCAGCCGAGCCGCCTTCAGGAATTCATCACCGCGCTCCGCAATACGTTTGAGCGCCAGGCCATGATGGGTGAGGCCCCAGTCTTACTCACCAGCCCCGGCATCCGCCCCTTCGTCCGCTCTATCGTCGAGCGCTTCCGCCCAGTCACCGTCGTCATGTCTCAAAACGAAGTGCACCCGAAAGCCAAAATCAAGACGGTCGGTCAGGTGTAGTCTTGTCGCATGTGTATTAAGTCCTTCACCGCCAACAGTACAGCCACCGCCATGGACCTTGTGTGCGATGCCATGCGCAACGTTTCGGTTATCGTCTCTCTCTATCAAGAGAACGAGGGCTTGGCGCGGGTTGTCGCAGCTTTAGAACCACTTGAGCAGACCTACGAGGACCCAAGGCCCTACTGATAATGCCGTACCCAACGAGGCTCCCCCATGAGTGAATCTCCCGCAATGCCGACGACACCGCGTGCCAAGGGTGCCAACATGCTGGCTATCGCTTCCGGTAAAGGCGGCGTCGGCAAGACTTGGTTGTCGATCACGCTGTCCCATGCGCTAGCCAAGCAGGGCCGTCGCGTGCTGCTGTTCGACGGAGATCTTGGTCTCGCCAACCTGGACATTCAACTCGGTCTGATGCCAAAACAAGACCTGTCGTCGGTCATCGCCGGACGCTTGACCCTCAATCAGGCTATCGTCGACTACGACGATGGTGGCTTCCAGGTCATCGCCGGCAGGTCCGGTTCTGGCAGCCTCGCCAACATCGCCGCCAGCCGCTTGCAGATGATCGGCGAAGACCTAACGTTACTAGCCAGCGCCTTCGACCACGTGCTGATAGATCTCGGCGCCGGCGTCGAACGCACGGTCCGACAACTGGCGCATAATGCGGCGACCTGCATCGTCGTCCTGACCGATGAGCCGACGTCTCTGACCGATGCTTATGCCTTCATCAAGGTGACCCATGCGGAGCGCCCGGAAGTACAGTTCCGCATCGTCACTAACATCATAAATTCGATGCGCGAGGGAGAGCGGACCTACGCGACGCTGCTCAAGGCTTGCCAGGGTTTTCTCAAGATCTCACCGCCGCTCCTAGGAACTGTGCGCCGCGACCCGCGCGTTAAGGAGGCGATCCGCAGCCAGATGCCGCTTTTGACCCGATACCCCAACACCGAAGCGGCGGAAGACGTCTCCAAGATCGCACAGCAATTGCTGGACGAGTGAGCTATACTGGGCGCCTGAAGAAGAACCTATGTCGAGTGTCACACCTCCACCTCCACCAAATGTCTCCGCCGCTCTGCTAGCGCCGGTACCGAGCGCCCTGGTTCCGCAACCGCCACCATCGCTTCTCAGCCTCAACATCGGTGCCAAGATCAATGCGCAACTAGCGGGCCTTGATAACCAAGGCCGGATCCTAGTTGAGACACCGCTCGGCCAGTTAGCACTACAAACCAACATCAGCCTGCCGGCCGCAGGCCCGGTCCAGTTGCAGGTGCAAACGCTCGGCAGGCAAGTCATGCTGTTGATTACCGCCATCCACGGCAAACAGCCGGCAGCCGCACTGCACAGCCTCTCGGGCCTTCTACCACCGACCTTGCCGGGCCTTACGAATTCGCCCACCAAGACCATCGGGACGCTTGTCGCCACGCCAGGTACTGCCGCGCCGAAGATAACCGGCGCAGCATCTCAATCCACAGTAACAAACGCCGCTGTCGCCCCCACGCCGATGCCCCTAACCCAAGGGGCTACACTCGGTGCGACGCTGCTGCAACCAGTGACGGTTTTGTTCGGCAACCCATCAGCGGGTAGTCCGCAAGTCGTAACAACATCTCCTCAACCGGGCCAAAGGGTTCAGAGCGTGGCGGCCCTGACGGCAAGCCGCTCTGGGCAAGTCGGGAAGGTTATGCCCATCAGCCATGCGCCTACTCCACTCAGCAGCCCCGTAACCGTACCCACCGGCAGCACCGTTATTGTGCGGGTGATCTCCGTGCAGTCTGGAGCCACGACGCCACAGCCCTTGCCGCAAGCCGGGCCGATCAACATCGGCATGATGCTAAACGCCGCGGTGATTGGATCGAGCGCCCCGAACCAGACAGTAGTCCAGACCCATGTCGGGCCTGTAGCGCTGGCCACTAATACGTCGCTGCCGGCCAACACGCAGATCAAACTAGAGATAACCCAGTTACCGCATATGCAAGCCGCTGCTCGAGATCACACCGTAATCCATCGTTTAGGCCAGATCATCGCCGAATCGCGCCAATGGCCGGCGCTAAAAGAGAGCGTGCTATCCCTGCAAGACACTTACCCCACAACCGCCCAGCAATTGATCAATGCCGTACTGCCAAAGCTCGATGCGGCCTTTAGCGCCAATGTCCTGCTCTTCCTATTTGCGCTCCGGGCCGGTGATGTGCGCAGCTGGTTGGGCGATGCCCCGGCGCGGGCACTCGGACGCTTGAAACCGGGGCTCTTGGGCCGGCTGCGCGATGACTTCTCCGGCCTTGGACGCTTGGTCGAAGAGCCCGCCGGACCGGAAGGCCGGAGCTTGCCGATCCCGCTCGCCAACGGCCCCGACATCGAGCAGATCCAGCTTTGGCTGCGCCGCATTGAAGAAGGCAAGAAGGAAGAAGAAGAAAACCGTATGGGGCCAGGCACGCGTTTCGTCGTCGACGTCAATCTCTCCAAGCTCGGCCACATGCAACTCGACGGCTTCGTCCAGGACGGCACCAAGCACTTCGATCTTATCGTACGGACCGATACCCGGCTTAGTAACGAGATTCAAAACGGTATCCGCTCGGTGTTCGAGGGTGCGAATGAGACCACCGGTGTCACCGGCGGACTAACTTTCCAATCAGCGCCGGCAAACTTCGTCGATACCACCAAGAACAGCGTTGGCGACGGTCTTGGTCTGATGGTCTGAGTGACGGAAACATGTTTGCCATCATGTGCCGCCAAACCTTGATCCCAAAAGCCAATCCGAGCGGCAGGCACGATAGGTTGGTGACGATGAAGCCGACGCGAGGGTATAACTCGCCGAGATGCCGTTCGACCTTGCAACAAACTTCCGTATCTTATTCTACTATCTGGCCTGATAGCCGAAGCCGGCATAATGGCGCCGCACATGGTTCGGCGGGCAGTCAACGGGGTGGGTTAGATGGTAAGCAAATGTTTCAAAAATAACAGTCTTTAGCCGAGATTTACCGTAAACGTAGCTCGGCCTGGGAACACAAATCTTGAACAGGCCTGTCGGCTAATCCCCCACCACTGCCTCAACCTCGATCTCTACCTTCATTTCAGGCGAGACTAGGGCTGAGACCTCAAACAGGGTCGAGGCCGGACGGTGTTCGCCAAAATAGGTTTGGCGGATCGGATTGATGGCGGCGCGGTCGTTGATATCGGTCAGCAACACCGTCACCTTGACGACATGGCGGGCCTCGGCACCGGCGGCTTGCAGACATCTGTCAACGGCATCGATGGCGACCTGGAATTGTTCGGCCGTATCCTCAGGTATCGTGCCATCGGATTTAACCCCGACCGTACCCGAGACCCAGACACGATCCCCTGCCCTGGTGACGTGGCAATAGTGGCTTACCGGCTTCATTTCGTCCGGCAGCATGAAACGTTGTATTTCAGTCATGTATCGTCCTCTTG
>CAYXUT010000124.1:0-8945 GCA_964468005.1 uncultured Magnetovibrio sp.
CCCTTCCATCTCGGCTCCACCGGCGCGCCGATCCTCGAGAACACACCAGCCAGTGGCGAATGCAAGGGCGTCGAGAAAGGAGATCATCAGGGCGTCATCGGCGAGGTTATCGACGCACATCTCCGCACCCGTCCCGACGGGCGGGCGGACGAAGCCATTCTGGAAATGAAAGAGCTTGGCGATAACGTGTTTTACGGCGGCTAACGCACGTCAATCGCTGGGGTCGACGCAACTGCGCTCAAAGGCGCGTGTGAGCGCACCGAAGGCATCGCGGTGCTTTCTGACCCCGGCTATATCGGCCTTGGAGGCGTCCTGTTAAGTAAAGCTGAAGGCCGCCGGTAGGTAACGTGCGCGCAGTTTGGTGACAGATAACGTCAACCGGCCAAACCTTCTCTCTCATCAGGGCCGGTTTCTGCCTGTGGACAACCTCCCGGTTGGCCGCCAAAATTACAGTTTCAAGCTTCATCGGGACTCGATGCCCCATGTCGACGCTCATCATCTCATCATGCCTCTTTCGATTGTTAAAATGGCGCGATGACACCAATGGGTTTATCGTGGGAAATAGCCCGGCGAAGAGCTTGCGCCAGCGCTAGCGCTGGCGCAAATTGACGCGCTTGGACAGACGGGGAGCCGACACCGATGAAAAACCTCTGGACCGATAGCGAATCTAGGCGCTTCGTTCTCAATTATAAGAAACAAGGCGTCAACGTCGACCTAGCACTCCGTGTCTATACCTCGCGCCTACTCGGCGGTAATCCGAGACTCGTTCTGCATGGCGGCGGCAACACTTCAGTCAAGACCAAGCTAAACGATATCATGGGCGAGCCCGTCGATGTCATATGCGTCAAAGGCTCGGGCTGGGACTTAGGCAATATCGAGCCCCAGGGCCTACCGGCCATGCGCCTAGCTCCACTGCAGCGAATGATCGTCTTAAATGCGCTTTCCGACGAAGACATGGTCAACGCGCAGCGCACGAACTTGTTGGATGCGACCTCGCCCAACCCCTCGGTGGAGACGCTGCTGCATGCCTTCTTGCCGCATAAGTTTATTGACCACACGCATGCCAATGCCGTGCTGGCACTTTCTGACCAGCCTACGGGCGAGAGAATCTGCAAGGAAATCTACGGCGATCGCATGGGCTACGTACCCTACATTATGCCGGGTTTTACTCTGGCAAAAAAAGCCAGCGAGGTTTATGCGCAAAACCCTGATGTCGAAGGCCTGGTGCTGGACAAGCACGGCGTCTTTACCTTCGCCCAGACGGCCAAGAAATCCTACGACCGCATGATCAAAGTTTGCACGAGCGCCGAGCGCCGCATCAAACAAGGGGCAAAGAAAACCTTCACCGCGGTCGAGCTGCCAAAACGGATGGCCAGGCCTGTTGACATCGCACCAATCTTGCGCGGGTTGGTAGCTGACGGCGGTAAGCCCATGATCCTTGATTTTCGCACATCGAAAACCTTACGCGCCTATGTGGACGGAGAGAACCTCGCCAAGTACAGCCAACTCGGCACGGTGACGCCTGATCACGTGATTCGCACCAAGCCCTTGCCGTTGATCGTGCCCGCGCCAGATGCGGCTAGCCTCGAAGGTTTCCGCCAAGGTGCAAACCAAGCTCTCAAGACCTATGTCCGTGACTATCACGCCTACTTCAAGCGCAACAACATGATCGCGCCGATCAAGAAGACCGAGCTCGACCCGCTGCCGCGTATCATCTTAGTGCCAGGGATGGGGCTGTTTGGGCTCGGCAATTCAGCTAAGGGCGCCACCATCTCCGCCGATCTGGCGGAAACCAATATTGAAGTGATCTCGAACGCCGAAGCCATGAGCCGGTACGAGCCAATCCCCGAGTATGATTTCTTCGACATCGAATACTGGTCGTTAGAACAGGCGAAGCTTGGTGAATTAAGCGAAAAGCCTTTGCAGCGCAAGGTCTGCATCGTCACGGGAGGCGGATCAGGCATCGGTGCGGCGACGGCTAGAGCTTTTGCTGCCGAGGGCGCGGAGCTCGCGGTACTGGACCTTGACGGCAAGGCGGCAGAAACGGTCGCCGCGTCCATTGGCGGGCTTGGGCTTGCCTGCGATGTGACTGACGCCAAATCGGTTAGCAAGGCCTTTGAGGCCGTTGCCCTGGCTTATGGCGGTATCGATATCGCCATCTCCAATGCTGGTGCGGCCTGGCAGGGACGTATCGGCGAGGTCGACGAAAAGATTCTCAGGCGTAGCTTTGAGCTTAATTTCTGGGGTCATCAGAATGTCGCACAGGCCGCCGTCAAGATCATGTGCGCGCAGGGCATGGGCGGCTGTCTGCTGTTCAACACGTCTAAACAATCGGTCAATCCAGGCCGCAACTTCGGTCCTTATGGATTGCCAAAAGCGGCGACGCTGTTCTTGATGAAACAATATGCCCTTGACCATGGGACGGACGGCATACGCGCCAATGCCGTCAACGCCGACCGCATACGCTCTGGGCTCCTGACCGATGACATGATCAAAATTCGCTCCAAGGCGCGAGGCCTGAGCAAAACCGACTACATGGCCGGCAATCTCTTGGGGCAGGAGGTGACGGTGGAGGATGTAGCAAGCGCCTTCGTCAATCTCGCCAAATCGGAGGCCACGACAGCCGCGACAATTACGGTGGACGGCGGCAATATTGAAGCGTCGCTTAGGTAAGCGCGTGATGACGCCGCCCGAAACTCGGGATGAGTAATATCGTGAGTGCCCTGTGAAGCGGCCATCTGGTCTTCGGAAAGGGAGACGGCCAATTGACCATGCCTAAAGCCATTTCGCGCCGGGTTCAAGCGTGGCGAACGGGACCCGAAGCCAGCCATATATTTTGGCAAAACTCGAACTAAACTCCTCGGCGCCTTCATCTTAATCGAAACTTGCGGCGTAGAACGCCGGCAAAGAAAGTTTTGGTAATTAATTGAAACGAGTTGGAGACCGTGCCCCATATCGCCCATGATGCCTGATTGTACGCCGATTTGTATATAGCTCTGTTAGACGGAGGCTGGCCTTTGGTCCGCCCGGAGATTCGCTCGCACAATTATCATTACATTTTCCATGCCCAACACGGTTTAACGCAAGCCGACTTTTTGCGCAGCATCCAGAATATGTCGTGCGGGACACCGATGCGACCGCAGGCGACAATGGGTTGTACTCAGCCAGGCCCATCCGGATGCGCACCCTTACTTCTGCGAGCGTTAGGGCGACAATTTTGACGAGCTGTTCATCTGTCTCCGCCCGCAATCAAGGCTAGACGACCATGCCGTTCAGTTCGGTCACAACGCGCCAGTATATGATGAACCTTCGCCTGCTATCGCGAAGGTATCTGGAGAGAAACATTCACGTTGGTAAACACCTGACGTTCTTTCTAATGGAACTCAGCCCCTCTTGAAGGCCCCTAGCAACCAGCTCTCCATCGAGCGGCGAGGTTCTTGGGTCACCGATCGACAACAGGAAGCTGGGTTGGGAAAACTGGGTCGCCGACGGGTTTGTCGATCAATTGATCATCGATCAGAATTCTTTCAGGCGCACCTCCGCAAAACCTGTACGTTGGCCCTGAAGACATCATGCGTGAACCACTGTTAGGCCCACCAATGGCACTAACGAAACGAGGGTGAGGGACGAAGACTGGTTGAGGGGGTGCGACGTTGACGTCTTGGTCTTCAGTTCGTCGCGTCATGACAACGCGCGTTTATTGGCACAAAGTGATTGGTAGGCGTGAGCGCTATACTTTTCTATGCAAACGAAACCGGCCCCGCTTTCGCGGGGTCGCTTGCTATGTCTCGTCAGGTAAGGGCACGGCTCACTGCACGTCCTTCCACACCACCTTCTTGACCCGGAACAACAGCCCGGTGAAGACGATCAGGAACAGTAGCACCTTGAGGCCCATAGACTTGCGGGCTTCCATCTCCGGCGATGCGGTCCAGGCAAGGAACGAAACGATATCCTTGGCCTGCTGCGCCACCGTGGCCTCGGTGCCGTCCTGGTACTCGACGCCCTCGTCGCTCAAGGGCGGCGCCATGGCAATGATATGGCCCGGAAAGTAGGTGTTATAGCTGCTGCCTTCCGGCACCTCGACGCCAGTGGGCGCGTCAGCATAGCCGGTCAGCAAAGCATAAAGGTAGTCAGGGCCTGACTTTCGCGCCTTAGCCATCAGACTCAAATCTGGTGGCATCTTGCCGTTGTTCGACGCGGCGGCGGCCTGATCGTTGGGAAACGGTTTCGGCAATGGATCGGCGGGGATACCCGGACGCTCGAACATCTCGCCCTCGTCATTCGGCCCGTCGGTGACTTCCGCTTCGGCGGCGAAGGCCTTGATCTGCTTTTCCGCGTAACCGATGCCGGCCAAATGTCGGAAATCTACCTGGCGCAGCGAATGACAACCGGCGCAGACCTCGCGGTAGACCTGGTAACCACGCTGGGCTGAGGCGCGGTCGAAGGTCCCGAACATGCCATTGAAGGACCACTTTTGCGCCGGCGGCTTAGGTGCGTCACCGGCAGCGTTGGCATTGTCGGAAACAAGGGCCAAGCTCACCACAGCAAAAGCGAAAGCAGCGGTTTTGATGAGGTTTTTCATGCGGCTCTCCTCAACCTTGACCTTTAACGGTAACCGCCGCCGAGATGCTTTCTGGCGGCGCCTTCGGGCGCTCCAGACGAGAGACTAGCGGCACGATGACCAAAAAGTGAACGAAGTAGTAGAAGGTCGCCCACTGGCCCATGATGACAAACACGCCTTCCGCCGGCTTGCCACCGATGTAGCCGAGAACCAGGCAATCTAGGAAAAATATCCAGAAAAACATGGCGTAAATCGGCCGGAAGCGCGAGCTCTTCACCTTGGAACCGTCGAGCCACGGCATAAAGAGCAGGATCAGGATGGAGGCAAACATGGCCAAGACGCCGGCCAGCTTCGCCGACATGATCCATGAGATCGGCGTGTAGGCGAACAGGAAGAAGTCGGCGGTGAAGGCGCGCAGGATGGCGTAGAAGGGTAGGAAATACCATTCCGGCACGATGTGCGCCGGCGTCACCAGCGGGTTGGCCTCAATGTAGTTATCCGGCTCGCCGAAGAAATCCGGCGCATAAAACACGAAAAAGGCATAGAAAATCAGGAACACCCCAAGCCCGCAGAGATCCTTCACCGTGTAGTAGGGATGGAACGGGATGGTGTCCTGATCAGTCTTGGCATCAATGCCGATCGGGTTGCTGGACTTGTGTACATGCAGCGCCCAAATGTGCACCACCACGAGCCCGACGATAACGAAGGGCATCAGATAGTGCAACGAGAAGAACCGGTTCAGCGTCGGATTATCGACGGAAAAGCCGCCCCACAGCCAGCCGACGATGGCGTCACCAGCAAATGGAATGGCCGAGAACAGGTTGGTAATGACGGTCGCGCCCCAGAAGCTCATCTGGCCCCAAGGCAAGACGTAGCCCATGAAGGCGGTGGCCATCATGGCGAGCAAGATGAATACGCCGATCATCCACAAGAGCTCCCGTGGCGCTTGATAGGAACCGAAGTAAAGCCCCCGAAAAATGTGGATATAGACGACGATAAAGAACATCGAGCCGCCATTCATGTGGATATAGCGGATTAGCCAGCCGTAGTTGACATCACGCATGACACGCTCGACCGAATCGAAGGCATAATCGACATGCGCCGTGTAGTGCATGGCCAACACGATGCCGGTCACCAGCAAGATACCGAGCACGATGCCGGCCAACGATCCGAAGTTCCACCAGTAGTTCAGGTTCTTCGGCGTCGGGTAATTGCCACCCAATGAATCGTCCAGAAAGCTGAATACCGGCAACCGATACTCGATCCAGTTCATCAGTGGGTTCTTGAATTGCCGTGAGGACTGCGAACTCATTTGACCTGCCCCTTACCCGATCTTGACGCGTGTATCGCTGAGGAACGTGTATTCCGGCACCGGCAGATTGAGCGGCGCGGGACCCTTGCGAATACGGCCCGACGTGTCGTAATGCGAGCCATGGCAGGGGCAGAACCAACCGCCGAAATCACCCTTGGCCTCGCCCGATTTGTTGCCAAGCGGGATGCAGCCTAGGTGCGTGCATACACCGACCATAATCAGCCATTTCGGCTTAATGACCCGGTCCACATCTTTTTCCACGTGCGGTAACTGGGCGCTGTCATCGGCCTGGGCGGTCTTGATTTCGTCGGCGGTGCGGTGGCGGATGAATACTGGCTTACCGCGCCACACGACTGTGACGCTCATGCCTTCTTCAATCGGCTCCAGGTCCACTTCCGTCGACGAAAGTGCCAGGGTATCGGCGGCCGGGTTCATCTGGTCGATGAACGGCCAGGCAGCCAAAGCCGTGCCCACCGCGCCAACGGCAGTGGTCGTCGCGAACAGGAAGTCGCGCCGCGTCTTTTCGTCGATCTCGGCCCCGTCGGCCGAATTAGCGGTATCACTCATTTGGGAAAGCCCTTTCTTTAGAACCCCATCCGGCCCGAGGGTACCCACGTTGAAACGGGTTCGGATCGTGCATCTGGTATAACGGATCATACCTGTGTTTCAAGGGTTTTGACCCTTTTCAAGCGCCCCGATTGGATAAAGCTTAGGCCGCTAAAAATTCCACTTATGACCTGGTAAACCGAGGGCCGTGGCATAAGATGGAATTAATTTAAAATTGAGTAAAATAGGATGACAAATGAGCAAGATCGTGCCAGCAGAAAGGGCCGGCCAGCGGATCCTGAAATTGACGCGCGAGCCAAGCACTCTCGGCATGGTATCGGGCAACATCCGGATCGTCACTTCTGAGACACCGCGCCAGAACCAGGGCGTGCAGGGCGGCCAGCAGGCCTCTAAAAAATATCTCAGTTTCGAGGTCGAAATTTGAACGCTTCACGGCCACTGCGCCTAGCACTTTTTGAGCCCGACATCCCGCAAAACACTGCCGCCGTTTTGCGCACCTGCGCGTGTCTTGGCGTCGCAGTAGAAATCATCGGACCAGCCGGATTCGTCATGGGCGGCAAGAAAGCGAAGCGCGCCGGCATGGATTACCTCGCACACGCCCAGCTTACGGACCACGAAGACTGGAAAGCGTTTCAACAAAGCCACAACGGATGCCGTCGGGTTCTACTGACCACCAAGGCGGCCGAACCCTACGCAAACTTCCAGTTCCGGACAGGCGATATTTTACTGTTCGGGCGCGAATCGGCGGGCGTGCCGGTCGCGGTTCACGAGGCTGCCGACGTCCGGTTGCTGATTCCCATGGCGGCAGGCATGCGGTCCTTGAATCTGGCTGCCTCTGCGGCCATGGTTCTCGGCGAGGCGCTCCGGCAATTGGACGCCTTCCCCAAGGCCGATTGAGAACGAGCCATGAACGAAGCTTACAGCGACGAACAAAAGACCAAGGCCTTAGCTTGGTTCGAGAAATTGCGCGATGATCTTTGCGCCACGCTGGAGGCCATCGAAGACGATGTAGAGGGCCCAAACGTCTCGAGCCAGGGCGAGCCCGGACGCTTCGAGCCCACGGCATGGAAACGGGCGGCTTCCGAAGATGCGGAAAGCCACGGTGGCGGTGGCGTCATGTCGATGCTGCGTGGCCGCGTCTTCGAAAAGGCCGGCGTAAATGTCTCGACCGTTTTTGGCGTGTTTTCCGAAGAATTTCGTGAGCGCATCCCAGGTGCGGCGGATGATCCCCGGTTCTGGGCATCCGGCATTTCAGTGGTCATCCATCCTCGCTCACCGCTAGTGCCGGCGGCGCATATGAACACGCGCATGATTGTCACCACGAAAGGTTGGTTTGGCGGCGGCAGTGATTTGACGCCGGTGTTTGCGGAAGAGGAGGAAACGGCACGCTTCCACAAGGCATACAAAGAGGCCTGCGACGCCCATGATCCGGCCTACTATCCGAAGTTCAAGCAATGGTGCGACGAATACTTCTTCCTGCCGCACCGAAATGAACCGCGCGGCGCCGGCGGCATTTTCTACGACAACGTCAACACCGGCGACTGGAAAGCCGACTTTGCTTTTACCCAGGATGTCGGACGTGCCTTTTTGCATACCTACCCAGTTATCGCACGGGCTAAGATGGATCTTGCCTGGAACGATGAGCAGCGCCAGGCGCAGCGGGTCAAGCGCGGACGATATGTGGAGTTCAATCTCTTGTACGACCGCGGTACCATTTTCGGGCTCAAGACCAACGGCAACACCGAAGCCGTTCTCATGTCACTACCGCCAGACACGGCCTGGCCTTAAATTATCCAGATTTGACTTCAACCGCAGGGGCATCCGCGAACGGACAAGATGCCGAGTGGTTAGCATCCCTCAAGCAGGCGCAAGCCGCGATCAACAGATGGCTCAAACAATACAATCACGTCTGCCCACATCAGGCGCTGAATATGAAACCGCCGATCCCGAAAACCGTACTGCAGGGTGGTCCATCACGTGGGAGATTTACATTCTATTTCACAGGACGGTGGCTTGATGAGATGCTAGACTTCGAGAGGACGATGGCGGAACGCTTGAACACTGATCACGGCCAATTCAAGCGTAGTGGATCATATCAGCTTCTTCACGCCGGAATGGTTGACCGTTGGAATGTCCTGAATGAATTCGGAGACTATCCCCATATGCTTGAGCCGCTGTCTATCGCGTAGCTAAAATATTCGTTGGTATTCAGCTCCCCTATAACCGACCTAGCGAAAATTTAAGAGGCAAGAACAATGAAAAGAGCCAAGAAACGCCACAATAAGAAGACCTCTGATAAAGCAATCAAAGAACCAAAGTCTGTGCAAACAACCTCCCCTGCGCCAGCAGGACAACAGAAAACATTGGCAATACAGCAATCCCTAAACCTTGCGGTGCAGCATCATAGTGCGGGTCGCTTACCTGAGGCTGAGGGTATTTATCGACAGATTTTGCAGGCTGACCCCAATCAGCCGGTAGCACTACATCTGCTTGGCGTGATCGCTC
>CAYXUT010000125.1:0-8896 GCA_964468005.1 uncultured Magnetovibrio sp.
GCAACAGGAACTTGGCCATGGTGGCGAGTTCCACAGTTCATATCGCTTGAAGGAGGATATGCTATGCGTACCTACGATTTTTCCCCCATGTTCCGTCATTCTGTTGGCTTTGACCGTATGCAGCGTCTAATGGACGCCGCTATGGCGCGAACAGAAGTCACTTATCCGCCCTATAACATCGAGACCGATGGAGAGGCTGTCTATCGGGTTACCGTTGCCGTAGCTGGCTTCGGTGAGGACGACCTTGATGTAACCCTGGAAAACGAAACGTTGACCATCGGCGGAAATAAAACCAATGAGGCCGAAGATGCAGCCTTCCTGCATCGCGGTATCGCTGGTCGGGATTTCCAGTTGAAGTTCAACTTGGCCGACCACATCAAGGTTAACGGTGCAAACCTTGAGAACGGCGTGTTGGTTGTTGATCTTGAGCGCGAAGTTCCTGAGGAACTTAAACCGCGTCAAATCGAGATTAAGACCAGCCCGATCAAGTCTCTTGCTAAGAAAGCAAAGAAGATGATCGGTGCCGATAAACAGGCGGCTTAGTTACCGCTAATCACGGAATGGGGACGCGTCGGTAACGGCGCGTCCCTTTTTTATTTCCATTACTTCATAATCAATTCCTCACAAACTAAATGTCCGCTTAGGGTCATTAGCAGACGTTTCTGTTTGTCGTTAATTATGTCTATTTTAAGGGGTAAGGCGGACATCAATATCGATACGGCGTGTCCCTACGGAACGCAACAGTACACAGGAAAATCGTCCTCGTAGGGGGAATGATACCTGATTTTACCCTTAAAAGCGCCTGATTTTCAGGAATCAGCAGCCAATATCCAAGATTAGTTGGATTCTACCAGCTATTAAAGCAGGGTGGGTTTCAGGGTTAGCGAGGACGCTTCATTCATTAGGGGGGGTAACGTCACAAAACAACAAAACTCTATTTTCGTGTATGTTGAAGGGTGGCTATATTGAATGAGACACATGTGAACTTGCTGACTACTGGCTATGTCACCAGGCTGCTTTTACCGTATGTTGGGAGGTCCGACTGGGTTTCGGACATGCTTTTAGACATAAAACAAACCCTATTAGATGATAAGTTACCACCTGCTAATGAGGCCTACGATCTCAATCCTTACTATTACGAGCGATTGAAGGTCGAGACAGAATTAGAAGCCGATGGTGCTTCCTTCGGGCGATAGCATCTAGACGGAACGATTTTAAGGGCCACTAAAGGATGGGTAACAATTCATACGACTCGACACGCGTCCATGAGGTTGAGTGCCGAAAATGTAAGGAGAAGCTATTTACCCTAGGTTATGATTTTTGAATCCTCGTGCGTTACCCAGCACGCTCGCGCAAAACAAAAATATACCCGTGAGTGCTGTGTGACACTTTCACAAAGAATTCAAATAGGACACCATCAGGTCACGCAGCCCTGAATCCACCATGAACCTCTGAACATTTTCGTTATATGCGAGGTATCCAACTAAGAGAGACCCTCCTAATATTAGTTTTGTCATGTGTGTACCTCTAGAATCTCTGGTTCATTTTTATCGATTATGGGCTCACATCGTGTAGTTATGGACATGACAGGTGGAGAAATCCTTAAGGTCTTTTCCGTTGCTGGGTATCAGAAGGAGTATCGGGCTTGGCCCAAGACATGACCACGAATATGCCGGCTGGAGGCGAACGGATCGAGGACGCGGCTTTGTTGGTCGGACGCGGGAGATATTTCGACGACCTTGCTTTCCCCCGGAACGTCGTTCATGCGGCAATCCTGCGCTCACCGCACGCGCATGCCGAGATTCTCAACATCGTAACCGCGCATGCCGCAATACTCAAAGGCGTACACGCGGTGGTCACCGGCGAGGATTACGCGCGCCTAGCGAACCCCTTGATGGTCGGTGTAAAACTACCGATAGAATGCTGGCCGATCGCCCGTGACCGCGTTCGCTATGTGGGAGAGCCGGTTGCGGTCGTTCTCGCCGAGGATCGATATATCGCCGAAGACGCGGCGGACCTAATCGAAATTGCTTATGAGGTAATGCCCGCGGTCATCGATCCGGAACGCGCACTCTCCGATGATGCGCCGGCCATCCACCCCGTCTTGAACGGCAATCTCGGAGCGGAGCGTCAGTTCAGGTACGGAGATCCGGAATTCGCCTTTGCCGCGAGCTCCCATCAGGTCGAAGTTTGTGTCCGTTACCCTCGCAATTCTTGCACGCCCCTCGAAACCTACGGCGTATTGGCGGAATACGATCCCTTCGAAAACAGCTATGATGTGCTGGCTAATTTTCAGGGTCCTTTCTCCATTCATCCCGTTATCAGCCGCGCTCTCGGCGTGCCAGGAAACCGCTTGCGCCTTCGCACGCCGCCCGATTCGGGAGGCAGTTTCGGCGTCAAGCAAGGTATATTTCCCTACATCGTTCTTTTGGCGGTGTGCGCCCGAATCGCGGAGCGGCCGGTCAAATGGATAGAGGATCGCTTGGAACATCTGAGCGCTTCAGTTTCGGCGTCTAATCGAACAATGAAATTGCGCGCGGCAGTTGAAAACGACGGCCGGATCACGGCGCTCGATTGGGATCAGATCGAGGATGTCGGCGCCTATCTCAGAGCACCGGAACCGGCGACCATCTACCGCATGCACGGCAACATGTGCGGTGCGTACGATATCGCCAATCTGGCTATCCGCAACCGGGTTGTGATGACCAACAAGACGCCCACGGGGCTAAACCGAGGGTTCGGCGGACCACAGGTCTACTACGCCCTTGAGCGCCTGATGCAACGCATTGCGCGTGAACTGGGTATCGAACCGCTCGACGTCATACGCTGCAACCTGATCCCCTCGCGATCGTTTCCGTACCGGACGGCTAGTGGTGCCGTCTATGATTCCGGAGATTATCAGCATGCATTGGCGGTGGCCCTGAAAGACGGTGGATACGCTTCGCTCTTAGCCAAGCGCGAAGCGGCGCGGGTGCAGGGCCGCCTATACGGGATTGGTCTGGCAGCGGCGATCGAACCGTCCGTTTCGAACATGGGGTACGTGTCGACCGCCCTCAGTCCGAAAGATCGTGCCAAGGCGGGTCCCAAAAACGGTGCGCAAGCGGCCGCGACCATTGCGATCGACCCGCAGGGAACGGTGACAGTACAGATTGACAGCGTCCCGCAAGGGCAAGGACATCGAACCGTTGCTGCTGGCGTCGTCGCCGATATTTTTGGACTAAGAAATTCCCAAATCCACGTCATCTCCTGCATGGATACTGCTAAGGATGCTTGGTCGATCGCGGCAGGAAACTATTCGAGCCGGTTCGCCGCCGCTTCGGCCGGAGCGGTCAAGATCGCCGCCGGCCGTCTGCGAGAACGGTTGGCGAATATCGCCGCGGCTCAGCTTAACGCAACGTCGAACGAGATCAATTTCTTGGACGGCCGTCTGTTCGTCCGCAGCAATCCGGAAGCGAGCATCGGCTTTTTTCGTGTTGCCTCCACGGCGCATTGGGCGCCGGCAACGTTACCGGACGGAATTGATTCTCCGCTGCGAGAAACGGCTTTCTGGTCCGCGCCCGAACTTACCGCGCCGACACATGAAGACGAAATCAACTCGTCATTATGCCACGCTTTGGTGTTCGATTTCTGCGGCATCGAGATCGATCCCGATACAGGGTTAGTCCGCGTGGACAAATATGTAACCACCCATGACTGCGGCACGGTTCTCCATGAAGGAATGGTGGAGGGCCAGATCCGAGGCGCCTTTGCGCAAGGCGTGGGAGCCGCTCTTTACGAGGAGTTGGCTTACGCAGAAGACGGAGCGTTCCTAGCGGGAACTTTCGCCGATTATCCCGTACCGACCGCTCACGAGATCCCGGAACTCGACATCCTCCACGTCTGCACGCCATCGCCTCTGACGCCTTTGGGGGCCAAGGGTGTTGGCGAAGGCAATTGCATGTCGACACCTGTTTGCATCGCCAACGCGGTGGCGGATGCCCTGGGGTCGAGGCTGGACGGAATAGAGCTTACGCTTCCCTTGACCCCGGTAAGAATCTTGGCGCTTCTGGACGATGGCGAACCGGACGCGCCCCACAGTGCTAAACGAACGCATCCCGCTAGTGGGCGGGGATTGACCGGGCACGGGCAAACGTTCGTGAAGTCTAGTCCGCAAGTAATATGGAACCTGTTGATGGATGCCAATCAATTGGCCGCATTCGTACCTGGAACTCACGGCGTGAAAAAGCTGTCGGCGACCCGGTTTCACGCGGATATTACTCTCGGGGTCGGCCCCGTCAAGGGCCGTTACTCCGTCGAGCTCGATCTGTCCGAATTGGATCCGCCAAGCAGTATGCGGGTCAGCGGTCGAGCCAGCAGTTCCCTCGGCTCCGGCGAGGGGTCCGGAAGGATTACCCTGACCCCCACCCCCTCGGGAGGCGCGATAATTGCCTACGACTACGAGGCCAGGGTCAGCGGCAAGGTTGCGGCCGTTGGCGCGAGGCTACTTGATGGTGCAACCAAAATGGTGATCGGCCAGTTTTTCTCCTCGCTCGGTCGCCAGGCCGCCAGCAACGATCAAGAGAAGGACAGAATTATGAGCTGGTTTCGATCGCTGATACGGAGGCTGTTTTGAAACCTCCAGTTTTCGATTATGTGCGTCCGGATCAAATCGAACAGGTTCTGGATATTCTTTTCCAAGAAGGTGATGAGGCGCGCATTTTGGCGGGTGGTCAATCCCTTGTCGCAATGCTGAACATGCGTGTGGCGCGGCCCTCCGTCCTGATTGACATCATGCATCTGAAAGACCTTGCGGCAATCCGAATTGAGGAAGGGCATTTGCTGGTTCCGGCAGGGGTCCGCCAAGTTGCGCTGGAGGACCGCAACACCCTAACCGAGGAATCACCGCTGCTGGCGGCCGTGATGCCTTGGGTCGGACATGTCCAGACACGGGCGCGGGGCACGGTGTGCGGCTCGATCGCTCATGCCGACCCGAGTGCCGAGCTCCCCTTGACCCTGAGCGCGCTTGAAGGGCTGGTTCAGCTTCGTTCGGCCAAAGGCAGGCGCGCCACCAAGGCAAAAGATTTTTTTCTTGGCATGATGGTGACGGGAAAAAGCGAAATCGAATTCGTCGAGGCTATAAAAATCCCCCTCGCCAAACCGGGGATGGGTGTATCGTTCCGAGAGATTGGCCGGCGTCACGGCGATTTCGCTATCGTGTCGTGCGCCGCGGTCATAAATGAAGAGGTCACGCGGCTGGCTGTCGGCGGCGTCAACGACGTCCCCACCACGATGGAATGGACCGGCCTTGACACCAACCAGATCGACGATGCGTTAAACGAATTTGCTTGGTCGCTAGATGCCCGGGATGACCTACACGCGACCGCGCGCTACCGGAGAAAACTGGTTCGCCGCCTCGGCCGGCAAGTCTTGGAGGAGGCTCGCAAATGCACCGCTTAAAATCGCGCAATGTCTGTTCAGTTCGCTTAATTCTGAACGGCAAAACTGTCGTGGCCGAGGCTACTCCGCGCATGTTACTGAGCGACTTTCTTCGCGAGAAACTGGGAATGACGGGTGTGCATATCGGTTGTGAGCACGGTGTTTGTGGTGTCTGTACTGTCCGGATCGATGGTGCTTTAGCCCGGGCTTGCCTGACCTTTGCTGTTCAAGCCGACGGGTCGGCCGTCGATACGGTCGAAGGGTTAGCTCCCGAACTCGGCCGGCTGTCTGTTCTCCAAGCAGCGTTCAGACGCCATCACGCGTTGCAGTGCGGGTTCTGTACGCCTGGGATCCTGATGTCGTTCGATACCCTGTTGAGCAAAGAGCGGACACCTGACGAATCCCAGATCAAAGCCGTTTTGTCTGGTCATCTTTGCCGTTGCACAGGGTATCGGCCGATCATCGAGGCGGTACTTGACGCCGCGCGGATATTGGGAGAGGAATCTCAAAATGCTTGATCTCGGGCGAAGCTTGATGGCCAGCGTTGCTCGAACGCCCTGGGAACTCGCCGTGGTGGATGGTAAAAACCGGTTAAGTTACACGGAATGCTACGGCCACGTGTCAGCCCTGGTCGATGGTCTGAACCGGCTTGGGCTCACCCGTGGTGATCGTTTGGTTACGGCCCTTCAAAACAATATTGCCGCTACCAGCGTGTATTGGGCCTGTCAAATGGCTGGCATCGCAATCGTACCCGTGAACTGGCGGGCCAAACCAGAGGAACTCGACTTTTTCATAGAGAACAGCGAAGCAAAGGCGCTGGTTTTCGATGGCTCAAGCCGGGAATCTGTCTCCCAGGCTTCAATGGCGTCCGCCCGGCCCTCTATCGGATACAAAGCCGAGGTGACTGGATCGCTCGATTTCGACAAATTGGCGCAAGCCAGCGCCGACGATGCGTGTCCGCAGGCAGGGCCGGACGATTTGTCGGTGATCCTTTACACTTCGGGTACAACGGCGCGACCCAAGGGTGTGCCCCGACGGCACCGGTCTGAGCGCGCGGCAGCCATCGCGCACGTGGCGCAGAACCTCATGCCCCGCGGCGACTGTACGCTAGGAGTGATGCCGCTCTATCACACGATGGGCGTGCGCTCGCTCTTGGCCATGTCGTTGTTGGGTGGCTGTTTTGTCTGCCTGCCTCGCTTCAATGTCGGCGAGGCCCTGAAGTTGATCGAGGCGGAACGGATCGGCAGCCTGTATCTGGTGCCGACGCTCTATAACGACCTGCTCGCGCATGACGAGCTCAAGAAAACCGACCTTAGTACCATCAAGCGTTTGGGCTTCGCGGGAGCGTCGATGACTGACGGGCTATTGCAGCGGCTTGAACGCGCTTTCCAACCAGAGATTTTTGTCAACCACTACGGGTCATCAGAAATTTACACATTCTCCGTTGAGCCGAACGCCCCGGCGAAACCGGGCTCGGCGGGAAAGGCCGGCCTCAACCAGATGTTGCGGGTTGTAGCTCTGGGATCGGGAGATTGCGAGGCGTGCGTCAATGTGGGCGAAGAGGGCGAGATCATCGCCATGCTGGCCGGCGACGAGGCTTTCGAAGGCTATCTCGATCGACCGGAAGCGGACGAAAAAGCACTCAGGAACGGATGGTATTTCACAGGTGACAGCGGGCGGTTCGACGCGGACGGGGATCTGTTCGTGACCGGGCGGGTCGATGACATGATCATTACCGGTGGCGAGAATGTCTCGCCGGTGGAAGTAGAAAGCTGTTTGTCCCTTCATCCCAATGTGGACGAGGCCGCGGTCGTTGGCCTGCCCGACGAGCGGTGGGGCAAAACCGTCACTGCGTTCATAAAACAATCTGCACCGATCACGAAAACCGAATTGGCCAACCATTGCCGGGAATCCGATTTAGCTAACTTCAAGCGCCCGCGCCAGTTCGTCTTCGTTGCCGAACTACCGAAATCCCCGGTTGGCAAACTGTTGCGTCGTTGTCTCGTGAGCGGAGAATACACCCCCGAACCAGGATCAAAATAATCACGAATAAACTTGCTTAGGAGAAAGATATGAGTGTCCAGCAGAAACCCAGCGCGATACCTGAAGAATTGGATGGTTTCCGGGTCGAAATCGATGCCAAAAACAAGCGTGGCGACATCGTCCTGGACAGACCGCCGATGAATGTTATCTCCATGGAACAACGCGATCAGTTACGCTGTGCCTTCGAAGCACTGGATGCGGATGACCGGATCCGCGTGATTGTGTTGCGCGCGCAAGGCGATAACTTCAGTTCGGGCGGATACATCAATGGGTTCCTCGAAGCCACACCTGAACACGTCAGCCACCTGGCAGACAATATTGCTGCACCCTGGCGTGTCTCGAAACCGGTGATTGCGGGAAACCAGGGCTACACCTTCGGCGTCGGGTTCGAGATATCTCTCGCCTGCGATTTCCGGATCGCCACGCAATCTTGCCAATACTCTCTCCCCGAACAGAAACTGGGGCAAATACCCGGATCGGGCGGTTCCGCAAGGCTGCAAGCGATCATTGGCATTGCCCGCACGAAGGACGTGGTCATGCGTTCGCGGCGGATTTCCGGACAGCTGGCCTACGACTGGGGTATCGCGACCGAAGTGGTCGAAGACAGTGAATTAGAGGCCGCGACTGCGAAACTCGTCGAGGAACTCTGCGGTTTTTCGCCGCTCGCCCAGCGAACGGCGAAAAAGCTCATCAACGACAGCGAGAATGCCACGGTTGCAACCGGTATCGAATTAGAAGGCCATGCCTACAGCCGACTGCGTCAGTCCGAAGACTTCGCTGAAGGCGTTCTCGCCTTCCATGAAAAAAGGGAAGCACTGTTCAAGGGCGTGTAATCGAATTATGAGCATTAACCGATGGCTGAAGAAGTACAGTCACGCTCGTCCTCATCAGCCGCTCAACAAGTGACCACCGGTCCCAGAAACCATAAGACAAGATGGTTCATAGGATGGGGGCTTTACACGGCTAATAGTAACCCTATTATAATTATGATGTGCATATAATCCATGATTACACTAAATCAGCGTAATCTGGTTCCGTCCCAAAAAACATAGGTGGTAAAAATTCTTGAAATTCCAGCAATTTTGCTCACGTGCGTGGCGATATTTGGTTATTTAAACCATCGTTATTTGAAATTACCGCTTACGGTTGGATTGGTAATTATAGCGTTAATCAGCGCACTAGCGATTTCATCTATTGATAGCTTCCTGCCACAAGTGGGTGTTTTAAAAACGCTTCAGGCTTGGTTAGAAAATATCGATTTTAATAAGACTTTAATGGAAGGAATGCTCAGTTTCTTACTCTTTGCTGGAGCGCTTCATGTTAATCTGAAGGATTTGTTGGAAGCTAGACTTCACGTCTTTACACTAGCAAGTGTAGGAGTGCTAATTTCGACAACAATTAATGGTCTAGGTTTTTATTTTCTAACTAAAATATTTGG
>CAYXUT010000126.1:0-8361 GCA_964468005.1 uncultured Magnetovibrio sp.
ACAAAAACGGCTCGTCCAATAGTAATAATTTTGGTTCGTTAAAAAATGCTCGGGCTAGTGCAACCCGGCGACGCATGCCCCCGGAAAGGTGTTTGGGGTAGGTTTCAGTAAAATTTTCCAATCCCATCTCTGCGAGTAGTCGTTTAACGTGGCCGCTATCAGCGGCTCCGTCCTTCTCTACTAAACAAATATTTTCACGCACGGTTAGCCATGGCATTAGTCGGGCCGATTGGAACATATGGCCCATCATTGGCCCATCTTTCGGAGCGACCCCATCAACCAAAATGGAGCCTTCCAGGTTTGAATCCAAGCCACCAATCAGATTCAGTAGGGTAGTTTTGCCGCAACCGGACGGTCCAACCAAGGAAACGAATTGTCCTTCTTCAACTTGGAATTGCACGTCTGTTAGTACCGTCAGTTGGGAACCACTAGGGACAGAAGAATAATTCTTTCTACTTATTTTTATATCTAAAATGCTCATGTTCGCCACTCGCTTAACCGACGGTCAATTGGTGCCATAAGCACAAGCTCTATCGCCATAACTACGGATATAAAGGCAAGGCTATAAGCCAGAATATTGGTAATATCGAAAAACTGAAAAAACATACCCAATTGAAACCCAACGCCGTCGCTACGCCCCAGCAACTCGACCACCAAAACAATCTTCCAAACCAAAGCCAGACCAGATCGAGCTGAAGCCAGAAGATAGGGATAAAGCTGGGGAAGATAGATCTGGAAGAAAGTCCGGCGGGGCTCGATACGAAATGCTTTTGCCACTTGTAATAAATCGTTATCAACTGCCCGCGCGCCTTCACGCATGGTGACAACGACTACAGGAAACTTGTTAATGGCAACGGCAAGGATTGCTGCAAACTCCCCAAGTCCAAACCAAATGTAGCATAGGATTATGACAACTAGTGCCGGAATATTGAGTGCAAAAACTAAAGGGCCATCCAAGGCGACATCCCAGCGTCGGTTGGATCCCATAATCATTCCAAGTGCCGTTCCGAAGGCCATGGCTATAAAAAAACTGACCCCAACTCGGGCCAATGTGATCCCGACATGGGGCAGAAGTTCTCCTTCGGAAATATTATAATAAATAGCCAGAACAACTGCCCAGGGAGTAGGCAGTAAACGGCTTTCAACTAATTCTGCCGCAACCAACCAAACCGCGATGAAGATAAGTGCCGACAAAATTCGAAGCCAGGTTTCCCGTCGCAAATTAGCGGCATCAACCATAGCCTAAATTTAATCCCTTAATACCTATGTCCAGACCAAAACGTGCCCTCTGTCAGAGCTAAGCTGTCGCCAACTAACTTCGATCCGCCATATTTGGCCAACGTTTTAAACATAGCCTTAGCCGCAGCAATGTCATCAACCCCGAACGAGCGCGGAATTCCGGACCGATAGGCTTTACGCAAAGCCAAGAAGGTATCATTATTTTTAGCTTTCATTAGCGGCCTGAGACGGGTCCACTCAGTATTCGACGTAGCCATTATTTTTTTTGCTGCACGCAGGGATTTGAGAAAGCCCCTGATTGCACGATTATTTTTTCTTGCCCAACTTTCACTAAACACCCAACCAATGAGCGGTGGACGGCGCTTTACACCAAGTTCCGGAAGTAAATCAGTTACGCTAATGAGCTCCTCCATACCCGCTGCCTTAAGCCGCGCTCCGTAATGCCAGAAGTTCAACACAGCAGGAATATCACCGTTCAACATAATATTATTCAGTAGCGGAGGCGCTGCAAATATTGGGGTGGCGATATCTTTCAAGTCAGCACCTATCGTTTTCTTTGCGTAGGCGCGCAACATCAGCCAACTTTTATCAACGGGACCTCCAGCTATACCAATTTTACGGCCCCGTAAATCCGAAATCTGCCTGATACCGGCATCAGGCCGAACCATGAGACTACCAACCGTTAAGGAGTGTGGGAAAAATGTATAATTAGCTCCAGCGGCACGCTGACGAGAAACCCAAATCCAATCCGTGACTATTACGTCCACCTCTCCACCCTGCAGCGCAACCGCGCTAGCGTTCTTTCCTCCAAGCTTAGTCACTAGCAATTTAACGCCTTCAGTTTTATCCAGGCCGTGGTGTTTGACGACGTTAAGTTCCCAGTTAACGGTGCCATACGACAAAACGCCGGCACGAACCTCCACCTGTTCTGCCAACGTCTCTTTAGCCGCAAAGAAGCCGAGAAAGGTCACTATAAAAAATAACCACCGGTCTCTCGTGTTAGATGGCCTCATAGCTCCTTCCGCCCAATTCCAATTATTTTAATTGATCCCAGCCTTTAAAACTATGGTACACGGGCCCTTTTATTGCAAGAAAGAGAGCTACGTAATACGATTAAATTATTATGTTTTAGGCGCTTGGCCCGCCCTTTCGATGAACCATCCCGCGAACTGGATTATAGGCATAGATAGCAAGGCCAAAGAACACCGCAAGTACGATTATTACAATTGTGGCCGCGTTCGCGTTAAACTGTCCATAAAGCGCAAATCGAATTAACTCCACGGCATAAGTAAATGGATTAAGGACACAAAGTTGGTACAATAAGTTACTAGTCTCTTGCATTTTCCAAAGGGGATAGAGCGCCGATGACATGAAAAACATTGGGAATATTACAAAATTCATTATACCGGCAAAGTTTTCCAGCTGCTTGATTACGGAAGATAGCAACATGGCGAACGAACCAAGCATCAGGCCACAAACTATCAAGGTCGGCAATAACCACACATAACCAGAAGCAGGCATAGAGATATTAAAAAGATCGGCTATTAGAAGGAAAGCATAAACCTGCAGAATCGAAACAAAGGTCCCTGCTAAAAGTTTGCATACCAATAGATACCATCGCGGCAATGGACTTACCAATAGGGTCCGCATGGAGCCCATCTCACGGTCGTACACCATAGAAAGTGAGCTTTGCATACCGTTAAAAAGCTGGATCATGGCAACCAGGCCTGGTGCGATATAAATTTCATATGGGATATACGTTTCATAGGGAGGAATAATAGAAACACCCAAGGCTGCACGAAATCCCGCTGCAAATACCAAGAGCCAAATCAACGGCCTGACAAGAGCTGCAACAAAGCGTTCACGCTGATGAAAAAAACGTAGTGCCTCACGCATCAAGACACCAGTAAGGCAGCGCCAGGCATGAGCGTAACTCATTCGATCCCCCCTCGGGTCAAAGTATCAAAAACAGCAGATATAGAGCTAGCACCGGCAGTCTCAATCACTTCCTTAAGAGTGTCGTCAGCACGTACACGTCCCCCATGTAAAATAATTACTTCATCATCCTCCAAAATTTCATCAATCAAGTGCGTTGCCCAGAAGACTGCAATACCATCGTCTCGGGCCAATTGGTGTACATGCTTAACGATATCGCGCCGTGTCGGCACATCAAGGCCCACTGTAGGTTCGTCCAATAGCAATAATTGCGGCCGGTGCAATAAAGCGCGGGCAATTTCAACCCTTCGGCGATGCCCACCATTTAATTGCCGCACTTTTTCATTCAACCGTTCCGCCATATTTAAACGGGCCAATTCCAATTGCATGCGTTCAACAGCATCGGCCTTATTCATGCCATGGAGCGCCGCATGGTACATAAGATTCTGGCGAACACTAAGGTCTAGATCGAGAGTTGGCGCCTGGAAAACGACTCCCATACGAGCCAGAGCTCGCAATGTGTCTCTGTGTAAATCAAGACCATTGACTTTTATTTTGCCAACTGGGCTGTCAAAAAGACGGGTAATAAGGGAAAATAAGGTAGTTTTCCCTGCCCCGTTGGGGCCTAATAACACTTTAAATCTACCCGCTTTCACCGTGAATCCGACATCCGTAAGAGCAGGCTTATTGCCGTAGCTAAAATTTAACTCGGAGACTTCCAAAGCAGCTTTTGCGCTGTCATTAAACATCCGTTGCCTCGCGCAAAGTAACAGTGCAATTATAGACATAGATATCCATCGTCACGAGATACTATCTAGATCAATTTGCAAATTTACATAATTTTACCTGCAGGACGGTAGGGAGTGCGACACATGCGCTGGGGCTTAATATACGGGATCATATTTTTTTTCTACTACAATACTAGCGTCGCCATGCCATTGACGGGCGAGCCTTCAAAGGACCCCCGACAATTAAACTTTCAATTGTTTGAATCTGCAAAAAAAGGCCGTACCAGAGATGTTTTGCTTTATCTCAAGCATGGTGCCGCAATTAAAGCGCGGGACCGGTTTGGCAATACCGCCCTTTTACTAGCTGCCTTTTCCGGCCGAGCGAAAACCGTAAAGGTGTTGCTGGAAGCAGGCTCTGACATCAATCATAAAAACATAATGGGAAGTACCGCTCTCTACCGAGCTGCGAGAGGCGGTAAAAGTAAATCCGTGAGGCTTCTACTTAAAGCTGGGGCCAAAGTTAACGCTTTAAATAATAAACACCTTTCGCCGCTGATTGGTGCTGCCTTTAATGGCGACGAGGACATTTTTCGGCTATTGCTAGAGCATGGAGCTAATGCGGAAGTTGTCGATACGTCTGGAAAATCCGCACTTGTTTACGCGGCGGGAAGGGGCTTCGTAGATATCGTCCGTGCGATTCTTGATACAGGGGTCGACGTCAACAAAACGTATGGGAACAATCTCACCGCACTTATGTGGGCAGCTGGGCACAGTAACGACGTGCCACCTACCGATGCGGCCAAAACCGTAAAGCTTTTACTTGAACGGGGAGCCCGAATTGATCTTAAGGATAATCGAGGAAAAACAGCCAGCGCAATCGCTGCTGATATGGGGCATCAACAAGTATTACATATTCTAAATCAAGCAAAGTGACAGCCAACGCGTATTATTAGATACATTTAAGACGTCACATATCACCCATATATTCCGCCATATCAGAAATTTCCTCATCGCTAAAAGAGGAAATCAGTGACGACACGGCAGGCGCGTTGTTCCGGACTTTTGTTTTCATCTCCAACATCGTCTTAGCCAAGTACTTTGGGTACTGGCCGGCCAATCGTGGGATACGACTATTCCCCGTATAGCTGCCCAAATGACAGGCAACACACTGGCCGGAGTTGGCGGCCCGCTCACCGTTACTGACACGTTTTGGATCCCCTTTAAATGGAATCCGCGGCCATGTCTGCTTCGAAAAGTACTCTGCTAGCTTAAAAAGTTGCTTTTTTTCCAAATCTCCAACCACAGGGCCCATAATTTCATTTTTTCGCAGCCCACTCTTATAATCTTTCAGCTGAACATAAAGGTAATGAAATTCCTGTCCGGCCAGTATAGGGGTGGAATCATCCGTTGACGCGCCCCGCTCGCCATGACAACCGGTACAGACCTCAATAGTCTCACGCACGCCCGCATATTCATCGGCCCGGGTAGACAACCCTGCCAACAAGAACAACATTATGACAAATAATGAAACCTTGACGTTCATCGCTTTTTCTTTTGCACAGAAAAGTAAATAGCGACCGCCATGGAATAGGCGGCCGCTATTACATTAAAACGAAGTCAAATTAGTCGGCAAGCGTGAAAGCAATAATATTATTGCCACGCTTATAGTTGAGTTGGACGTTGCCGCCCGCTCCAACCACGATGTACTGCTTGCCATCCACCGTATAAGACGACGGAGGTGCGTTGACGCCAGCACCGGCTTGGAAATTCCATAGAATATTACCGGTTTTGGAATCATAGGCTTTGAACTGACCATTGCCTTCACCTGCAAAGACAAGGCCGCCTGCCGTGGCCATGATACCGCCAATCATTGGTTGCGGTGTTTTGACCTTCCACTGGATTTTGCCAGTGTTATAGTCAACAGCCGATACATTGCCCCATTGTTCTTCACTCGGGATAACCTTAAAAGCACCACCCAACCATAACTTTCCGCCTGGATAGGGCGTGCTCTCGACGTGATAGGTCATCGGTTGGTGCAAGTTGATGGCATATACGAGGCCAAGCCCCGCATCGACCGTCATTGGCGACCACTCGACACCACCGTTTGCGCCGGGCAGCATGCGTTGACCATCCTTGGTTGGAAGCACCCACATGTCCTCCTGCGGAACCATGGCTTCCGAAAACCGGATCATGTTGCAATTTTTCGCATCGTGTACATAGACATGACCTGTCTTACCACCGTGCAGAATACCTTTGACGGTCTTACCGTATTCGTTCTTAACATTGGTGATGATTGGCGGTGATACGGCATCCAGATCCCAAACATCATGTGCGATATACTGGAAATGGCAAATGTATTTACCCGTATCAAGTTCAACCGAAACCAAGGAATTGGTATATAGGTTGTCACCTGGGCGGAGAGAACCATCAAGATCTGGAGATGGGTTGCCTACCACAAAATAGACGCGCCGGGTTTCCAGGTCTACGGCCGGATTTTGCCAGACACCACCACCAAGCGTTTTGTAGGGATCGCCCAACTTAGCGAGAGCTGCTCGTTCCGCCGCAATGTCACGGAGCATATCGCGGCCAGTGGCATCATTCTTAGCCCAGACACCAACCGAATTTTCCGCAGTCGTATGGAACGTCCATTTAAGTTTACCGGTCTCGGCATCAAATGCCTTTACAAACCCGCGGATACCATATTCGCCGCCATTCGTTCCAATCAAGATCATGCCGTCAACAGCTGTTGGCGCCATGGTTTCACTGTAACCTTTTTCTGGATCAGCAATTTGGGTTTCCCAAACGAGCTTGCCCGACTTAGCGTCGAGTGCAACCAGCTTGGCATCCAGCGTTCCCATGTAGAGTTTGTCGCCATGGACAGCAACGCCGCGATTATTGGGGCCACAGCAATAGGTCGTGATCGGGCCCATCTTGTGCTTGAAATGCCAAATTTGTTCGCCCGTCGCGGCATTAAGCGCATAAACGTGGTTAAAAGACGTGGTAATATACATAATCCCATTGACGACAATTGGGGTCGTTTCTTGGGATTCCACAATCTCCGTTTGGAAAATCCACGCGGGACGTAAATTTCTAACATTGCTGGTATTAATTTGGCTTGCCGGATAATACCGGGTCTGTTCGTAATTGCCGTTGGTGTGTAGGAAGTTGTTAGCGTCACCTCCCGCACGGCTCAGCATATCCTGGGTAACTGTCCCCATGTTGCCATAGAGCGTCGCACCCTTGACCTCTTCCGCCGATGCCATGTTTGTGCACAGCACCACGGCCAAACCCGTGAATGCAGCCAACAACCCACGGCCTTGTCGTTTTCGTAAATAAATCATAATACCTCCCTAATGATGGGCAGTGGAGGTACGGTTCTCACCCATTGCCCAACTCATTATTTCCCAGTCTAGTCTAATACAAATTAATCAAAAATCACAGCCCTGAATTTAATTTCATCGGCACATGCGCTTGGATCAAATACAGCTTATAAGTTAGAGTATGTGGGCCGCTGTTGATGTCGTATGACAAAGATGCGGCCCGCGACCAGATGATGAAAAACGTGGCTAGTGCGGCAAAAAGCCAGAAGAGTTTTCCCAGAATAACCGAGAATTGGGATTACGATATACAATGACCCACATGTCTCCCTAAACTGCGGTTATTAGATCAGGATTCCAGCGAATTTTAAGAAGTCGGCCAACCAACACGCGACATAGCTAATCTGACCATGGATGGACAGCGATCCAATGTTCGGCGATATCGAGCCTCCGACAGATCCATGCGTCGCCGAAACCTTGTACATAATCTAAGAAGCGCGCCAAACCAGCAGTCCTTGCGGGCCGGCCCATGATACGGGGGTGCAATCCGACATTCATCATGCGCGGTGCCGATTCACCTTCCTCGTAAAGGAAGTCGAACGAGTCTTTCAGATAAGTAAAAAAGTCATCGCCCGCCGAGAAATTACCGCCGGGTTGGAACTTCAGGTCGTTAGCGTCCAACGAGTAAGGCACAATAAGGTGCGACGTGCCATCAACGATCGTCCAATAGGGAAGATCATCAGCATAACTGTCGCTATCGTAGAGAAAACCACCGTTTTCTACTAATAATCGCCGTGTGTTCTGACTTGGTGCATAACGGCAATACCAGCCACGAGGTGGCGCGCCAGTCAGACGCTCGATCGTTTCGACGGCTTGTGCGATGTGTTGACGCTCTTCGTCCTCATCTAACAAGTAGTGTTCGACCCAGCGCCAACCATGCCCGCACACATCATATCCCGCCTCGACGATTGCTTCCGCAACGGCAGGGTTCCGTTTCAGTGCCAAGGCGCAACCGAAGACGGTCAGTGGCAGGTTCCGATCCTCAAACAAACGAAACAGACGCCATATTCCAGCTCGACTACCATATTCATAGAGGCTCTCCATGCCCAGATCTCGTGCACCTTCAGCCATGCGACCGCCCG
>CAYXUT010000126.1:8373-8870 GCA_964468005.1 uncultured Magnetovibrio sp.
CATCACCATCGGGATTAGAATTCTCGGAGCCTTCTTCGTAGTTAACGACGAAATTGATGGCGATCCGCGCACCGCCGGGCCATGCCGCGTGAGGCGGGTTTGGGCCGTATCCGACAATGTCTCGCGGAAAGTCGTTTGTTTCAGCACCCACTCTTTCGTCCTCTTAATTACCGGGGATAGTTACTCACTCAGTTTTGTCATTTCTGGCGATGAAATCAAATCTCGCCTGTAATGTAGATCCGGAGTGACGCCGCTATGTGGAACAATTCACGTACCTCTTAACTTGTGCGGCCAGTCGGGCATTGCCACGATGTCGGTGGCAATGTGCCGGGCAATTAAAATCCGGTGGCGACGAAACCATCCAGGAAGCGCTCTTTGAACCCCAGGATCGTGCAACGTTCGAATATCGCCGACCTGCTTGACGGCACCTTTATCTGCGACGCCCGGCTCGACAATGATAGAATTGTTGATGAGCCCTTGAAGGTCTCTTTGGATCT
>CAYXUT010000127.1:0-8829 GCA_964468005.1 uncultured Magnetovibrio sp.
ATGGCTTTTTCCAGGACTTCGCCTAGGACCCCCTGGCCAAAACGTTGTTTGAGCACACTGACCGGCACCTTGCCCGGACGGAAACCGGGGAGTTGCGCAGTGCGCTGAATTTCAGCCAGCTTGTGGTCGACTTTCTCGGCTATTTCTTCAGCCGATAGGCTCACTTTGTACTCGCGGCTGAGGCCTTTTGATTTGGTCTCGGTGATTTGCATGGTTTTAGTTCACCAGATTTTCTGCGCCACGAGCGCCTCTACGCTTACGTGGCTGGATCAAGAACTCATTGTCTCACGGACCACCCGATTTCGGATTTGTGCCGGGATAGAGATGGTGCGGGCGGAGGGACTCGAACCCCCACGGCAATAAAGCCACTAGGACCTAAACCTAGCGTGTCTCCCAATTCCACCACGCCCGCCCGGCTCGTCGGCGGTTCCGCTTAAAGCGGAGCGCACTCTAATGATTTAGTCCCTTCTGTCAACGAATCCTGAGAGAGCAACAATTTCAAATGATCTCGCTCTATAGGAGGTCCCGTATATTCGAGGACGCGGTGATTTTACCGCCATCGGCATAAGCCTCGTGGTTAATGTCGATGGTGGCCAAATCATAGAGGTAGTTAATCATGATTCCCGCCGATTGTTGCAACCCCTTATCGGAGGCGTCACCAAGCCAGTTGAGGCGTTCCATGACCGCGCCATTGCTTAGGTGGAAATGTGCTACCGAGTCCAATGCCTTGTCGTTTTGGCGCTTCTCCTCGACCAAATACTGCGCCACCATGCGTAGCAAAATCGGTTTCAGTGTTGCGGCCAAGGTTTCGTTCTTGGTCCAGGCACGTTCGGACAACAAGGCCTTCAACTTGCCCTTGGCACCGCCATTGGAACCTGCGGCTTCAATCAAGGCCTTGTGTTCTGTGGTGGTCAAAAGTCCGGCGCGGTCTTCCGAAAACACGGTTTCGAGCCATGTCGTGAACCCCGGTATCGGTGACAGGGTGGCGAAGGTCTTAAGCCCATTAAACTCTTCTGAAAGCTTACCGGCAACGCGCTTGATCAGGAAATTACCAAAACTGATCCCGGCCAAGCCTTTCTGGGCATTTGAGATGGAGTAGAAAATCGCCGTATCGGCACTTTCGGGGTTCTGGACGGGTGCATCCTCATCCAACAGCGCTTGCACATTGCCAGCCATGCCGTTGACTAGCGCCACCTCCACGAAAATCAGCGGCTCATCGGGCATTTTTGGATGGAAATAGGCAAAACAACGGCGGTCCGAATCAAGCCTGTTCTTAAGATCGTCCCAGCTTGCGATGGTGTGAACAGCTTCATAGGCGATGAGTTTTTCCAACAAGGCGGCGGAAGCCGAATCCCAGGTGATCTGGCGCAGTTCTAGAAAACCGATATCGAACCAGGAACTCAAAAGATGCATCAAGTCTTGTTCCAAAGGGCGCAAGGTGCGATCACGGCCCAAACGTCCAAGTAGCGCTGCACGCATATCAACTAAAAATTTAACACCATCTGGTAACTCATTGAATTGACGCAAAAGTTTAAGTCTTGGGGACTCTAATGATTCACGTAGACCTGCCTCCGCCTGGGCCCGAGTTACCGGGTCGCCAGCGTTACGATATTCCTTGATGGCTTGATCAACGGTGTCTCTTGGGATGCTGAACTCTTCGTTCAAGGTATGGAGAAACCGTTCCTTGCCGACGTCATCAAGGGCGAGATAGACGTGTCCGAGTGCGGCGGCGCGGGCCCGGGCCGAAACCTCTCCACCCTTGCCTTCCAAGCACGCCGTCATCTGATTGCGGACTCGGGCGAGATCGTCATCCGGCAGATCCGGCCGGGCCGATGCATGGTCAGCGTCATAACTGGCACCGGCCATGGAGCGCCAGCCCTTGCGTAGGTTGCGTAGGGTGCGGTCTAGAAAGCCAGCTTTTGCTTGCACGTTCATGGCGCGCATAAGATCGGTGGGTCTGCTCTCGGGATCAAGGGCGATCTGATAATAGTTTTGTGTTCAGCCCCGCTCCATCAAGTCAGCCAGCACAGCCGGAATGGCGTGGAGCAGGTCTTCGGCGATCAAACCGGGTCCGATTTTCTCTGCCGCCGCGCCATGCAGCCACGCGCCGGCGCAAGCCGCGTCAAAGGCTGTCGCGCCTTGCGCCAAGAGCCCTGTGACCATGCCGGCTAGGACGTCACCACTGCCGGCGGTGGCCAGGAATGGCGTGCCTGTAGTGTTTATGGCCACCTGTCCGTCCGGTCCGGCAATGACCGTGTCAGCGCCTTTTAACAGCACCGTGGTATCACTAATTTCCGCGCCTTTTCGGGCGCGCGACAGCTTGTCATCGCCAAGACCACCGCCAAACAAGCGCTGAAACTCACCCTCATGCGGGGTCAGCACGCAAGGTGTACCGCCAATGGCATCAAACAAGGTACCGGGATCATCGCCGAAGACTGTCAGGGCGTCGGCGTCAAGAACACAGGACTTTCCTGCCTTCAACCCTGCTAGAACCTTGTTCCGGGTATCCTCTGAAATACCAGCGCCGGGTCCGATCAGCACTGTATTGCGGCGCTGATCGTCCAAACAAGCGCTAAAAGCGGCTAGGTCGGGTGTTTTTGCGACCAGATTTCCGGGATCGCTGGCAGCATAAATCTCAAAGGCTTCTGGCGGACTTGCAATTGTTGCCAATCCGGCACCGATGCGTCGGGCCGCCGTGGCGGCAAAACGTGCGGCCCCTGTCATCACCGGCCCGCCGGCGATAACGGCATGTCCACGGCTGTACTTGTGGCCATCGGAAGCCGGCCAGGGGTAGCGCCCGGCCCAGAGTTCCGGCCCATTCTGCATTGTGGTGGGTTGAATTTCATCCAGTACGGATTCCGAGATGTCGATATCGGCGACGATCAACTCGCCGCGGTACTCGCGGCCCGGCATCAGCAAATGCCCAGGCTTGGGGCGAAAGAAGGTTACCGTCAGCTCAGCGTTCGGGGCGATGCCCAGGACCTCGCCGTTGTCGCCATGAACGCCACTTGGTGTATCGATCGCAACACAAGGTAGCCAACGTACATTGATGGCCTCAATCACTTCCGCCACCACGCCTTCGGGGGGGCGCGCGAGCCCGGCACCGAACAGGGCATCGACCACCAGTTCCACGCCGTCCAGTGCTTCCAACGACAAAGGCTCGACCGTACCTTTCCAACGTCTGGCATTGGCGGCAGCGTCACCTTTCAAGGTGCCAATTTCGCCTAAAAGCGCCAATTTCACCGGCCAACCTTGCCCGTCCAGTAGCCGGGCAACGACAAAACCGTCGCCGCCGTTGTTGCCAGGCCCGCAGAGGATGATGACCGGGCACGGCTGCCAACGTGCGGCAATGGCGTCGGCAATGGCCTTACCGGCGTTTTCCATCAAGGTCAGGCCCGGCGTGCCACCTTCGATAGCCAGCGCGTCGGCACGGTACATCTCTTGGGTGGAGAGGATGGCGTTGGTGAACATGGTTCGAGCATAGTGCGTTAGAGCGATCGCGGAAATGATCTTGCGCAATCATTCATTTCATATTAGAACATAAAGAGAACATTTGGAAAAACTAAACCACATCAATGATTAAAAATCGTGCTAAAATTGAAATTTTGGATGATCTGCGCCAGCGTATCGCGCACCTTGAGCACCCGGTACTGGACCGTCAGAATGGGCTGGAACCGCTTACTTTTGGTATTGCAGGGATCGATCAACGCCTGCCCCAGGGTGGTTTGGCGCCGGCGGCCCTGCATGAGATCGTCTCCATTTCACCTGATACAGTGGTGCCGGCGCTCGGTTTTGCCGCGGCGCTTTTGGGCCGCGCTGCGCGTCGTGCACCGGTTTTGTGGTGCCGCTCGGGCGAAATCTGGGGCGAAGAGTTGCATGCGCCGGGGTTGGAAAGCTTCGGCCTTGGTCCGGCCAACTTGATTGTCGTTGATGCGGCTAAGGACCGGGAATTGCTTTGGGCTATGGAGGAAGCCTTGCGCAGCGGGGCTTTGGCTGCGGTGTTGGGGGAAATTCATACTCTTTCCATCATATCTGCTCGGCGGCTGCAACTGGCGGCAGAAACCGGTGCCACCTTAGCGTTTTTGCTGTGTTGCCGGGCTGACGCCAGGGCTACCACGATGGCAATGACCCGCTGGGAAATTGGTGCCGCCGCAAGCAATCACCCGCTTGGCCCCTGGCCTGGCCTGGCGCGTTGGCGGGTGGCTTTGCAACGCTGCCGGGGAGGTCGCGGTGGTAATTGGCTCGTGGAATGGCAAGATGCAAATAACGACGAATCCGAAACCAGTAGAGAGACGGGTGGTTTCCATTTGGCTACCTCGCTTCGCGACCGACCTTTACGTGCGGCGAAAAGCGTGGCGAGCAACTCCCTTGCCGCCGCGCCAACTTGGCTGCCGGCCGGCAAAGTCGGTTGATTTCGCCGCCGAACCTTTAGTCCTAGTGGCTGAGATCAACGGCCATGCGGTCCTAGCCTCTGTCAACCGGGCGGCTGAGATCGCTGGCCTGCAGCCGGGGCTGCCGCTGGTTGACGCCCGTGCGCTTTGCTCCGACTTACACGCCGCGCCCGCTGATCCAACTGGTGATCATAAGGCTTTAGTGGCGCTGGCCACCTGGTGCGGGCGCTATACGCCGTGGACGGCTATGGATCCGGACTCGCAGGGTGCCGGCGCCGGTGGGCTGTGGCTCGATATCAGTGGAGCCGCGCATCTGTTCAGTGGCGAGGATATGCTTTTAGCTGATTTAAGCCAATGCCTTGGTCGATTGGGCTATGCGCACCGCCTTGCCGCCGCTGATACGCCTGGTGCCGCCTGGGCCGTAACCCGTTTCCGACAGCCCTTGCGCCAGTCCATCGTTTCCATACCTTCCGGAGTTTCGGAAACCAAGGCTGCCCTGGCGCCACTTTCGGTTGCCGCGCTCAGGCTTGCTCCAGATGTGGTGGAAGGCCTGTTTCACCTCGGATTGCGCCGCATCGAAGAGCTGCTAATAAGGCCACGCGCGCCTCTTGTAGCGCGTTTTAGCGCTGCGCTTGGCCGTCGCCTCGATCAGGCGCTTGGTAAGTGTTTTGAAGCCATCGAGCCGATCCGTCCCGTGCCCGCCTACCAAAGTCGTCTCGCCTTCGCAGACCCGATTACCCACCGGGCCGGCGTCGAGGCTTCGCTGGACCGTTTACTCGATACTCTGTGCGCACAACTGGCGGCAGCGCATCTGGGCGTTCGGCGAGTGCGGTTGAGCGGCTATCGCGTCGATGGCGGTGTTACCGAAGCTATTATCGGGACTGGCAGACCGGTGCGAGAGGCGGCACATCTTAGGCGATTGTTCGAAGAGAAGCTCAAGCAATTTGATCCCGGTTTCGGCATTGAACTGCTGTTGCTTGCCGCCGTTGCCACTGACCCCCTGGCTTTCGAGCAATCGTCGCTTGCCAGCAACAATGAAGTCCAGGCGCTGGCCTACCTGCTCGACCGGCTAGGTAACCGTTTCGGCCCTAGCCGGGTGCTACGTTTGGTGCCGGCGTCGCATCATCCGCCGGAACATGCCGGACGAGCCGTACCGGCGTTTGGCGATGTACCCGAATTACCGGCCCGGATCGGCGAAACTCCAATAGCACCCCGTCCCTTACAGCTTTTGCTTTCGCCTGAACTGATCGAAGCGGTGGCGCCGGTACCCGACCGCCCGCCGGTGATGTTCAAATGGCGCCGCCGCCGCCACCGGGTGGCCTTGGCTGACGGCCCGGAGCGCATATCACCCGAATGGTGGCACAAAGACCCGGCGGAGCTGTTCAACGGCCAGGCTCATTTGCGCGATTACTACCGTATCGAAGACACTGAAGGCCGGCGCTTCTGGGTATTTCGAGTTGGTCTCTACCGTTCCGAACGGCCGCCCATGTGGTTTTTGCATGGTTTTTTTCCATGACCGCTTACGCCGAGCTTGCTGCCTCTAGCAATTTTAGCTTCCTGGACGGCGCTTCGCACCCTGAAGAACTGGTGGTGACCGCGACGGCCCTCGGGCTGGAAGCTATCGCCATCACCGACTTGAACAGCGTCACCGGTCTGGTACGCGCACATACGGCGGCAAAACAGGCCGGCATCCGTTTAGTCATCGGTTGCCGGTTGGCGCTCAACGATGGGCCGGATGTACTGGTCTATCCGCAAGACCGTGCCGCCTATGGCCGCCTGATGCGGCTTCTGACGCTCGGCAAGCGCCGTGTGTCGAAAGGTGAATGCCATATTGCCATGGCTGACCTGTTGAAGCCCACGGGTGTGTTTGCCGGCGGCAATGGGCAGGTGATCGGGGCGGTTGCACCAAGACGCCTTGATAAAGGCTTCGAAGACAACCTTCATAAGTTATTAAAAAACTTTAAAAAGAAACTGTATATCATTGTTTCATATAACTATATAGGAATCAATGAAGAGCGCTTGAAGATACTTCAAAGGATTGCTACTGAGGTCGGTGTTAAGCTTCTCGCTAGCAACGATGTTCGCTATCATCACGCCGAGCGTCGGCCCTTGCACGACGTGCTGACTTGCATCCGTGAGGGCTGCACTGTGCGTGAGGCCGGCTGGCGACTGGCGGCCAATGCTGAGCGTCATTTGAAGGGCCCCGAGGAGATGGCGCGGCTGTTCACTGATTACCCTGAAGCCATTGCCAACACCCTTGAGATCGTCCGCCTGTGCACCTTCAGTCTCGATGAACTGCGCTATGACTACCCCGTTGTTCCGGTACCGGTGGGATGTACCCCGCAACAGGAATTGGTGCGTCTGACCTATGAAGGCGCCAAGGCGCGCTATCCCGAAGGTGTTCCGAACAAAGTCCGAGCCCAGATCGCGCATGAACTGGGACTGATCGATCAACTGGGCTTCGCACCTTACTTTCTCACCGTGCATGACATTGTCCGTTTCGCCGAAGAGCGCGGCATTCTTTGCCAAGGGCGCGGTTCGGCAGCCAATTCTGCCGTTTGCTACTGCCTGCGTGTAACCGCCGTTGATCCGGCCCGTTTCGATCTGCTGTTCGAGCGTTTCGTCAGTGCCGCGCGCGGCGAACCACCCGATATCGACATTGATTTTGAGAACGGGCGGCGTGAAGAGATAATCCAGTACATCTACGAGAAATATGGCCGCGAACGGGCCGGTATGACCGCCACAGTCATTACCTATCGCACGAAAAGTGCCATCCGAGAATGCGGCAAGGCTTTGGGTATGACCGAGGATACCATCGTCGCTCTACAAAATGCGGCTTGGCGGCGGTCCTGGGATGATGTGAAGCCGGAGCATATCCGCGAGACAGGCCTCAACCCAATGGAGCCGATGATTTGCCGCCTGATGGCGCTGGCGGGCCTGCTCAGGGGCTTTCCAAGGCATCTCTCACAGCATACCGGCGGCATGGTAATGACGCGCGGGCGTTTGGACGAAGTGGTGCCTATCGCCAATGCCGCCATGGACGATCGCACGGTGATTGAGTGGGACAAGGACGACCTGGATGCACTCGGTATCCTAAAGGTTGATATTCTTGCACTCGGCATGCTGACTTGCGTGCACAAGGCCTTTGACTTGCTTAACGATCACCATGGCTGCCTGCTTGGCCTTGCCGACATTACGCCTGAGGACCCGGCCGTTTACGACATGCTGTGCAAGGGCGATTCCGTCGGCGTTTTCCAGGTTGAGAGCCGCGCTCAGATGAGCATGCTACCACGCCTAAAGCCGCGTAATTTTTACGATCTGGTGATTGAGGTGGCGATTGTGCGTCCGGGCCCTATCCAGGGCGACATGGTGCATCCTTATTTGCGCCGCCGTGATGGCAAGGAAGTAGTGGATTTTCCCTCCGACGCGCTGAGAAAGGTGCTGGGTAAGACGCTCGGCATTCCTTTGTTTCAGGAACAGGCTATGAAGATCGCCATCGTCGCCGCCGGTTTTTCGCCCGAAGAAGCCGACGAATTGCGTCGCGCCTTGGCCACCTTTCGGCGCGTGGGCGATATCCACAAGTTCCAGAAACGTTTTATTGCCGGTATGCTGGGCAATGGCTACGAGCTTGATTTCTCCGAGCGCTGCTTCAAGCAGATTGAGGGCTTTGCCGATTACGGCTTCCCGGAATCACACGCTGCCAGTTTCGCGCTTCTGGTCTATGTTTCAGCCTGGCTGAAACGTCATTATCCGGCTGTTTTCACCTGTGCACTACTGAACTCCATGCCCATGGGCTTCTACGCGCCGGCGCAACTGGTACGTGATGTGCGCGATCATGGTGTCAAGGTTAGGCCCGTCGATATCAACCGAAGCGATTGGGATTGCACCTTGGAAGACGGTGGCGTGGTGTTGCGCCTGGGTTTCCGTCAGATCAAAGGAATCAAACAAACGGATGCGGAAACTTTGGTCGACGCCCGCCGCACATCTTATGAAGACGTTCACGACCTGCACCGGCGCTCGGGCCTGACGAAGGCTGTGTTGGAGCACCTGGCCCGCGCCGATGCCTTTTCGGGGCTCGGCCTTACCCGCCGCGCCGCGCTTTGGGTGATCCGGGGGCTCGACGATACGCCGTTGCCGCTGTTCGCTTATGCGCGTGATTTGCGGGGTCTTGAACCCAATCGTCAGGAGCCTGACGTTGCCCTACCCGCCATGCCATTGGGCGAACAGGTGGCGGACGATTACCGCGCCCTGTCGCTGTCGCTGAAAAGCCATCCCCTGGCTTTGCTGCGCGATGATTTGGCGAAACGCGGCTGTGTGCCAGCGGGTGATCTCAAGTATATCGCACACGACAAGCGCGTGCGCCTTGCCGGCCTAGTGACGGCGCGCCAGCGGCCCGGCAGCGCCAAGGGGGTGATGTTCATTACGCTTGAGGACGAAA
>CAYXUT010000128.1:0-4398 GCA_964468005.1 uncultured Magnetovibrio sp.
TAAGTCACTCCATCGTATGCTAATCTCGCCAACTCCGGTGCATCCTCTTAAAATGTACCACCCAACAAAACCCACGATGGAGATCCATTCATGACCACACCGACTTTTCGCGACCGCATGCTGAGCGGCGAGTTACTTACCGGCACTTTCCTGAAAACACCGGCCGTCGAAAACATTGAGGTTCTAGCCCTTGGCGGCCTCGACTTCCTCTGCCTGGATGCCGAGCACTCACCCATCGACCGGAATGGCATGGATGTCTGCGTCGCCATGTGCCGCGCACTTGGTCTACCGGTATTGGTCCGTGTGCCGGAGGGATCGCGTACAGAGATATTGAAAGCCTTAGATGTCGGCGCCACTGGCATCGTGGTGCCGCACGTCGATACGGTCGAAAAGGCCCAGGACATTGCACGCTGGGCGCGGTTCGGGCATAGCGGGCGCGGTTTTGCCGGATCCACGCGTTGGGCCGATTACACAACCAATAACATGGCCGCGCTCTTGGAGCGCAGCCAGAACGAAACCGTCGTCATCGCACAAATTGAAGAACCAGAAGCCGTCGATGCCATCGACGACATTGCCGCCGTCGAAGGTCTTGATGGCCTGTTTGTCGGCCCGGCAGATTTGGCCGTTTGCATGGGTGAGACCGACGCCAATTGCAAGGCCGTGCGCGACATCATGGCAAAGGTCGGCGCTGCGGCTAAATCGGCCAGCAAATGCGCTATTACTTTCGTCCCAAATACCGATATCGCAGTATCGCTTCAGCCCGCGGGTCTAACCATGTTCTGTGTCGGTTCGGAGCAGTCCTACATCCTGGCCGGTGCGCGCCAGGTAATGGCCAGCATGAGGGGCGGATAACACTTGGCCTCCGTCAACCACTCGCTTTTTCACGCCGACTACAAATCCGAGCCCTATTGGTGGGAGGCGGCGAGACCAGACAACGCGCTTGCCACTGACCCGCCGGACAGGACCGAGGTTCTCGTCGTCGGCAGCGGTTACAGCAGCCTGTCGGCGGCGCTCGATCTCGCTCGTGCTGGGCGGGCGGTTACCATTGCCGAGGCCGAAACCTTGGGTTGGGCGGCATCATCCAGGAACGGTGGTTGTGTCAGCGCCGGCATCAACCTCGGCAAAGGCATAGCAGGCGGCCAAGGTGATAAGCAAAACAACCTCCATACCGCACTTCTCGGTGAAAGCTTGGCGTCCTACGAATACGTCATCGGCCTAATCAAGCGCGAAAGCATCAATTGCCACCTGGAGCAACGCGGACGCTTCGTCGGTGCCTTTGCGGCTTCGCATTTTCCTGACCTTGCCAAAAAAGCTGCGAAGCTGAATGACCTTTTGAACCTTGGTGCCAAGGTAGTGAGCCGTGAGCAGCAGCGCGCCGAGATCGGCACGGACTTCTATCACGGCGGCATGTCCATCAAACGCGCCGCCAAGCTACATCCCTCACTTTACTAAAAGGGTTTGTTGGAAGTGTGTGCCGAGGCCGGCGTAACGCTCTCCGCCGAGACCAGGGTCGATGCCATTGATGGCACCAAGGGCAACTTCACCGTCAAAACCTCCAAAGGCGACATCGCCGCCGAACAAGTGATCATCGCAACTAATGGATATACCGGCCCGTTAACCCCGAAGCTCAGAAAACGTCTAGTGCCGATCTCGAGCCAGATCATCGTTACCGAAGAATTACCCGAAGACATGGCACGAGAGTTGATCCCGGCGGGGCGCACCATCTCCGAGACGCCGCGCATCACTAGCTATTACCGCCTTACTCCTGGCGACCGGCGCGTCATGTACGGCGGGCGGGCGCGCTTTCACAACGTTCCTCCAAAGCTCAGCGCGACGATATTGCATGGCATGATGACCGCGCGCTGGCCGCAACTGAAGGGCGCCAAAATCACCCATTCGTGGTCTGGCTTCGTCGCCATGACCTCCGATTCGCTGCCGCACATGGGTGAGGAGGACGGCCTGCACTACTGCATGGGCTGCAATGGCTCGGGCATCGCCATGATGACATATATGGGCCACATGGTTGCTCAGCGTATTCTGGCCGAAGGCCAATCGGACAGCATCTTTTTCGAGCTTGATTTTCCGGGTGTGCCGGTGCCGTTCTATTCCGGTGATCCTTGGTTTCTGCCCGCAGTCGGCGGTTATTTCCGTCTCCGAGACAGGATCGAGCGCGGTAGCTGAGGTCGCCGCCTTCTCGGTGCCACATTCAGCTTTTATTGATATTTTTCGTTTAAGCGAGGCGCGATGAACCTGTTGAAGGCTATCACCACGGTCGGCAGTTACACAATGCTGAGCCGCGTACTGGGTTTCATGCGCGATATCCTGATCGCTTCGGTGCTCGGCGCGGGTACGGTGGCTGATTGCTTTTTCGTCGCCTTCCGCTTTCCCAACCTGTTCCGCCGTTTGTTCGCCGAAGGTGCTTTTGCCGCCGCTTTCGTGCCATTGTTTTCGGGCGAATTGGAAAAGCGCGGCCGCGTCGCCGCTAAGGTATTCGCCGACAGTGCGTTTTCCGTGCTATTTTTGGCGCTGATAGTTTTTGTCGGCACCATGGAGCTGGCCATGCCCTGGGCCATGTGGGTGCTGGCGCCTGGGTTCGATGCGATTGAAGGCAAGATGGCATTGGCGACCGAACTTTCGCGCATCGCTTTTCCCTATTTGCTGTTTATCTCACTCGTGTCGCTTCAATCGGGCGTTTTGAATTCAATACACCGCTTTGCCGCCGCCGCAGCGGCACCCGTGCTGCTCAATCTGACCTTGATCACCGCCATGCTAGGCTTTGCTGAGATCCCGGAAACCGCCGGGCACGTGTTATCGTGGGGCGTGTTCGCCGCTGGCATCTTGCAGTTCGCCTGGCTTGCCTATCATTGCCAGCGCGAAGGCCTGCCGGTTACATGGTGCCGCCCGCGCCTCACGCCCGAAATAAAACTGTTGGGGAAACGCATCTTGCCCGTCGTTTTTGGCGCCAGCTTGTACCAGATCAACCTGCTGATCGGCACTATTCTGGCGACCCTGGTTTCCGACGGCGCAGTGTCGTTCCTCTATTACGCTGACAGATTGACACAGCTTCCTTTGGGCGTCGTCGGTGTCGCCGTCGGCACGGCACTGCTGCCGACCCTTTCTCGACAACTGGCGGCTGGCGAAAACGATGCCGCTATGACTAGCCAGAACCGGGGACTGGAGTTTGCTTTGCTGCTCACGCTGCCTGCCGCAGTGGCGCTGTTCGTGATTGCCGAGCCAGTGATCACGGTCCTGTTCGAGCGCGGCGCGTTCTCCGCCGCGGACAGCCAAGCCACTGCCTGGGCCTTAATGGCATATGCGACCGGCTTACCGGCATATGTGCTGATCCGGGTATTGACACCGGGTTTCTTCGCGCGTGAAGACACCTCAACCCCGGTCAAAATCGCTGCCGCCGGCATAGTGATCAACATCGCACTCAATCTGATCCTGATGCGGGTCTGGGGCCATGTCGGCATTGCCATTGCGGCTTCAATATCAGCTTGGATCAACGCCTTGGCCCTTGGCGTAGTATTGCGCCGCCGAGATCAATTGACGCTCGACAAGCGCCTTGCCAAACGCTGGCCGCGGATCATAGCCGCGAGCCTTGTCATGGGTAGCGCGCTTTATGGCGCGGAGGTCGTTCTCACACCCTGGCTCTCAGGCGACGAAATGGTTCGCATGCTGACGCTCGCGGGGCTGGTCATTGGTGGTTCGGCCGTCTTCGGCCTTGCCGTACAGATTTTCGGTGCGGCACATCTGCGCGATCTCAAGGGCCTATTGCGGGGCGGCTCCAAGGCTGCTTGACCCTTCTTTGCCAAGCCGCCATAAAACGCCCCTCGCAAGAGGGACGGACAACATGAAACGAATTTTCTCCGGCGTTCAGCCGACCGGCAATCTGCATTTGGGCAACTACCTAGGCGCCATTCGCAACTGGGTGCACTTGCAGGAAGATTTCGACGACTGCATTTTCTGCGTCGTTGACATGCATGCCATCACCGTATGGCAGGAACCGAATGAGCTGCGCGCCAATATCCGCGAGACGGCCGCGGCGATGATCGCGGCCGGCATCAACCCCGAACGCAACATCATCTTTAATCAAAGTCAAGTTGCCGCACATGCGGAACTGGCCTGGATTTTCAATTGCGTGGCCAGGCTCGGTTGGCTCGACCGCATGACTCAGTTCAAGGAAAAGGCCGGAAAGGATAAGGAGCGTGCCTCGGTTGGCCTCCACGCCTATCCCAACCTGATGGCCGCTGATATCCTGATTTACAAGGGCACGCACGTGCCGGTCGGCGAAGACCAGAAACAGCACCTCGAATTGGCGCGCGATATCGCGGCGAAGTTCAACCATGACTACAAGCGCGATGTGTTCCCCATCGTCGAACCCTTGATTTTCGGCAC
>CAYXUT010000128.1:4498-5734 GCA_964468005.1 uncultured Magnetovibrio sp.
TGGCCGATCTTGCGGTCGACAAGCTCTCTCCTATTCAGAATGAGCTGCGCCGACTGTTGGGCGCTCCGGAAACCTTAGATGCGGTTCTGCGGTCGGGTGCGGAGCGCGCCCGCACACTGGCCGAGCCGATCCTCAAAGAGGTGCAGGACACGGTTGGTTTCCTGCATCCATAGGGCCCCACAAGGCCAGCGTGATTTAATCGACACCATGCACTATAATGGTGTCCCATTGACTCTGGCGCTGGCTGGCACCAGTTAAGTCTTGAGTTCATGCCGTTGAAACGACGGTGATAAGGAGCGACGATGTTCATTCAAACGGAAAACACACCTAATCCGGCGACCCTAAAATTTTTGCCCGGCCGTACCGTCATGGACAGCGGCACAGCCAATTTCGCCGATGCCAGCGAAGCCGACAATTCGCTGCTTGCACAATCGCTGTTTGCTACCGAAGGCGTGCTCGGCGTATTCCTGGGCTCCGACTTCATTACCGTATCGAAAGCGCCCAACAAGGATTGGGATGTGATGAAGCCACTCATTCTTGGCGCCATCATGGAGCACTTCCAGTCTGGCCGCCCGGTCATTGAAACCAACGAAAAAACAAGTGCCGGCGCCGGTGATGAAAGTGGGGTCGTTGGCCAAATTAAGGAATTGATCGACACCCGCGTGCGCCCGGCTGTTGCCCAAGACGGCGGGGATATCATTTACAAGGGCTTCCAGGACGGGATCGTCTATCTGCACATGCAAGGTGCCTGCGCCGGATGCCCATCATCATCCGCGACCTTGAAACACGGTATCGAAAACATGTTGCGACACTACGTGCCGGAAGTGCAGGAAGTCCGCGCCGTCGAATAATGCCGCTCCGTCCAAAAGTTCCGTGTCAAAAACGGCTAGAATTTCCGGCACCGTGTGTGCTATACGTGGACGTACGATGGAAGAATGATTAATTCCATGCAAATTGTGTCGACAGTGCCAACAACGCTAACAATAGCGAATGCCGGCCAAAGGCTTCGTTTCGTTCAAACAACAACGATTAAGAACGAAAACGGAGTTTCCCCTGGGATGACCAAACGTCAGTGAGACCGCCTGTGCCATCACACAGGGTATGGACTTAAAGGGTTGTGATTGTGGGAACTGTGCCGGAGCTTGTCAGTATGGTAGGACGATTCGAGTTTGCCATCACCTTGGCTATCGGAAGCCTCGTAGCTGGTATGATTGGGGTGGCTGTATTTAACCCGCC
>CAYXUT010000128.1:5834-8708 GCA_964468005.1 uncultured Magnetovibrio sp.
CCCAGGGTATTCCTGGCAAGCCTGCCGAAGGATCTCGATAAGGTGCGCCAGACGACGAAACGAAAGGCAATTTTCTTCCGCAGCGTGCTGCCTTTGGTGCTGCAGATTAATGAGGAGATCCTTGCCGACCGCGAGCGGCTCTGGGATCTGCACGTGCACACCCAAAAGGGCGAGAAGCTGGCCGCTGTGGACCGGTTGTGGCTAATCGTCCTAGCCGAACGTTACAAAGTGAAGCGCGGCGACATGGTGGCATTGCTGGCACGCGTCGATGTGGTGCCGCCGTCTCTGGCCTTGGCCCAAGCAGCCGAGGAAAGCGGCTGGGGTACATCCCGGTTTTCGCGTCTCGGCAACGCCATTTTCGGCGAATGGACTTTTGCCGCTGCCGACGGGCTGGTGCCGTACGAACGCGAAGAGGGCAAACGCCACCGGGTGAAAACTTTTAAGAGCCTATTACATTCGGTCCGAGCCTACGCCAGAAACCTGAACTCGCATCGCGCCTACAAGGAATTCCGGGCCACACGCCAATCAATGCGCCGCCAAGGCCAGGCGCTAAGCGGGCACAACCTTGTTGATACTCTGAAACGCTATTCGGAACGCGGTGAAAAATACATAAGGACGCTGCGCTTGATCATGGAGTTTAATAAGCTGGGTCGGCTTGACGACGCGCGCCTCAGCCGTGGCGCCGAAGCCAGCCACAAAGCATCAACCATCTAAGCGAACGCGTTAAGGTCGGAAGAACTGCCGCCCATACCAATACCAGCGATTGCCTGGTCCAGGTAGCGTGCAATTGAGCCGAGTACGGCCCTTCGGAAACGCATCTGGAATCCTCACTTCCACGCGGACCGGACCAAGACGCTCAACCCTGGCACGACCGGCATGCGACAAAAAGCAATTCAACCGTTCAAGGTTGCCAAGGTTCCCCCGGATCGTGAATCCTATCGGTGGCGGATTGCCGGCTCCCGGCGAAGCCGTGATAAGCGGGTCCGGCGGCGTCACATCACCGACTGGCAGGGCCAAGGCGTTGATGGCCAGATGCAGCCGGTCGAGATCACCGTACTTTTCATTCATCGCAAAGCGCGGCAAATAATAGCGTCCCGTAGTGTTGCCGATAACGCCAGAATGCTGTCCAAAGGCGGCGCTAAAGCCCGCCTTTTTGATTCTCCCTATCACCGCCAAACTGGCCTCTCCATAAGGGTAGGCAAAGAGCTTCGGACGGAAACCCAGCTCATTCTCGAAGCGCGCATGGGCCGCACTCAATTCCTGATCGATCCTCTCCGTGCTGGCCATCGGCATATGCAAGTGCGACACGGTGTGGTGACCAACACCGGCACCACGCTCCACCATCTCGCGAAGATGCGCCCATTTCATGTGCCGCGCCGAACCGCCATCAAGATGCGCCGTCGAGGCGAAAATGGTTATCGGCAGACCCGCCGCTCTGAATTTTGGCCAGGCGACCTCGTAAACGGACCGGTAGGCGTCGTCGATGGTAATGCCCACGGTGCGATCTGGCATGTTAACGCCGGCCGCCAGGCGCTCGATGATTTCGGAAACCGGCAATACGGCATAGGGACCGGAAGTCAACTTCGCAATATGTTCGTCCAGCTGCTCAACAGTCGTGTTAGTGGAAGGAAAGTCCCCTTCACCGAAACGGTGGTACATGATCACCACGGCTGATGATGTCGCAGAAGCCAGCGCCGGGATCACGGCGGCCACCAACCCAGAGACCAGGGCTACGCCGCTTTTCAACAAGCCGCTTTTCGCTGCATACCTAGGCTTTGCAGACATGGTTATTTTCCCGCTTTCAATTCTGGCATACATATTTACCCTCGCGCAATCGCGGGCTCAACCTATCTCGGAGATACAATGAAACCTGCTCTTGATACCAACGCCCTCAACCAATTGTTCTTTGACGCACGCAGCTATAACGGCTGGCAGGGCGATACTATAGCAAAAGAAACGCTTGAGATGCTTTGGAACCTCACCCGCATGGGGCCGACTAGCGCCAATTCAAGTCCCATGCGCCTGATCTTCGTGATTACGCCTGAGGCCAAGGAAAAGCTCAAGCCCTGCCTGATCGACAGCAACGTGGAAAAAGCCATGACGGCGCCGGCGATCGCCATCATTGCCTACGACCTGGCGTTCATCGACAAGCTGCCGAAATTGTTTCCGCATGCTGATGCACGATCGTGGTTTGAAGGCAACGATCTACTGATCACCGAGACGGCCTTTCGCAACGGCACTCTGCAGGGCGCCTACCTAATGTTGGCGGCGCGTGCGCTGGGCCTAGATTGCGGACCGATGTCCGGTTTCGACAACGCGTCCGTCGACACCGCCTTTTTCGCCGGCACCTCCATTAAATCCAATTTTCTTTGCTGCCTCGGGCTCGGCGATCGGGCGTCAATTTTCAGGCGTAGCCCGCGCCTCGACTTCGATGAAGCCTGTCAGATCGCCTGATGGTGCTGGTTTTTGCCCTCGACACCTCAACGGCCGCCTGTTCGGCGGCGCTACGGAGTGACGGCAAGACGCTCGCGAAGCGATTCGAGTGGATGGAACGCGGCCACGCAGAAGCCTTAATGCCAATGGTTGCAGATGTGATGGCTGAGGCCGAGGCGGCTCCCAGCGCGCTCGATCTCATTGCCGTCACTGTCGGTCCCGGCACCTTTACCGGATTGCGCATCGGGCTAGCGGCGGCCCGTAGTTTGGCGCTCGCCACTGGAATACCATGCATCGGCCTCACCACCACCGAGACGCTCGCCCAATCCCTCACCGATGGAACCGCCGATGAAACTATCGTGGCGGTCCTCGATTCCAAGCGCGCTGATATCTACACACAATCGTTTAGCGCGGATGACGTTGCATTAGATGAGCCCACGG
>CAYXUT010000129.1:0-8478 GCA_964468005.1 uncultured Magnetovibrio sp.
GAGTGATGCTGTAGAGCAAGATCAAGGACCTGTTTGATCGAGATTTGCATAATTACGGCTATTGGGAAGTTGTGGGGACTAAGGTAGCGACCAGTTTGCGATACCCGATCTCATCCGGGCTGTTAGGATTGATGTACGTGGATGGGTTCAGCCCATCTAACCTATTTCTGGGGATAGCGACCATGGCCTATATGAAGTTAGTGAGGGTTAGTTGACGGATCCGTGAAAATATCTGGAATGAAGCTTCTAGAGCCTGTTGGTCGTCAAGAAGTTTGGCAATAATTTCTGTCGGATTGACGTTTTCGATTTCGGAAATCTTGGCGTCATAAAATGCGACAAGGGTATCGTGCCGATCATTGTAACTGTCGAGTAGTACTCGGTTGAAGCCGTTGTTGATACGAGTTTCGGAGATGTTTCCGTCTAGTTCGTCGCCAAACGGCGCCGTGGCTTGAACTGTTCGTTCCAGTGAACTGCTGAGCAAGTAAAGTGCATCGCCTACCCGGTCGTGATGTTGGTCTAGCCCACCTTGCGAGCCGTGCGTTCCTTGCGCGATGATCATCATCGCCCTTGCCGCTTTTTCAATGGCCGGATCTATAGCATTGAAATCTAAACTAAAACTACGGTTCTGGTTCACGCGGTGGGTCCGGGTGGTCTCATCGCCTGAATAGTAGCTCGTCGCGGCGACTGTACCGTCCACCGAGAAAACCTGCATTCGAACTTGTTGCGTGCTTTCCGTTGCGGTTGCTGTGATTTCTTCCTCGACCGTGATGGTCGAGCCATTGGACGAAATGGATTTAACGGTGTATTCCCTATTATGGGCAGCTGTAGCGGCTCCGGAGAGGGTAAATTTTTGGCCGGCTTTGAGGTTGCTGAAAACGCCACTGGTGATCTCCGCGCCCGCCGCATTCAGGATTTGGATGGTGTCGTTTCCTGGCGTGCCGCCTTCCGTGAACTTAAGTTGCGCGAGCGATTCGTAATTGAAACTGACGACACCTACGCCGGCGAAGGTCACGCCGGCGTCATCCGTTTCCGTGGCGCTCAAGGCTTCGGTCACGGTGATCTTCGATTTGTCTGACGAAACTGAGGCGATCGTGTAGGTGCCGTTGTTGTTGTCCGAGTTGGTGATGGTGATCTGGTTGCCGACCCCGAGATTCTCGAAAATATCCGTAACGGCGGTTGCTGCTCCGGAGCGCCTGACTTCTATGGAGTTGTCGCTGGTATCGAACCGGATGTCCGTATCGCTGAACATATCAAAGAATGTTGCCGCGCTCGAGTTCGCCGAGGTCGTACCCTCGTCGGTTAATTTCGTGGCTTCGATCACCAGGCTCGATCCGGCATTGCTCTTGACCGTATACGTCTTGTCATTGTGGGCTGTGCCACTGAGCGTGAACTCGGTGCCCACTGCAAGAGCCGATAGTGTACCCCCGCTCGATGTGATCGTGTCGGTCGAACGCGCAAACGACAAAGTGCCAAGTGTTGTCGTGCTTATGGTCTTTGTTTCTCCCGGTTTGTCGAGATCGGGATAGGAGATGCTGACGCCGGTAACGCTCGATTCATCTGTCAACATCTCTGTTTGGATGCTTATGGTTCTGCCGTCCGATGATATGCCGCCGACGGTGTATGTGCCGTTGTTGTTTGTCGAATCACTGACCGTAATCGTCGTGCCCACATCGACGTCGGAGAACATCGCTGACGATGCTTCAATGGTGCTCACCTCGGCGCCCGGGGTTCTCGCCAGATCGCCCGCGAACGTCACGCCGTTACCGTCGTATTCTGTGGTAACCGTTTCGGCAACCGTGACTGAGGAACCGTCGCTCGCCACCGTGGCGACCGTGAAGGTCGCATTGTTGCTGGTCGAACCGGTGATCGTGAAGGTGTCATTAACCGACAGGCTGGTGAAAACGCCAGCGGCGGAACTGCCATCTACCTGGCTCTTCGCTTCAATGGTCTTGGTGCCGCTGGTAAATTCGATGGCGTAAAGCTGCTCCTGGCGGAACTGCAGGAAATTGGTGTTGGTGATGTATTGCTTGTTATCGTTGTTGGTGTCGGCATTGACCGAGAAATCAGCCAAATTGGCGTCCCGCGTCGTCGGCACTGTCACCCGGGTGCCGTCGTATTCCGTCTGGAATGCGCTTAGCGTCGTCAGCCCGAAGTTGACGGGCTCGGTGGTGACGCGTGACCCAGCAAACAGATAACGGCCGTCGACACTGGTATTGAGAAAGTCTTGCAGGCTCTGCAGGCTCCTAAAAGCTTCATCCTGAATATCCTGCACATGCTCGCGGCTCTTTGGCTCAAGGCTGTCGTATCTGCGTAGCGCCGTGCGAAAATTACCAACCAGGTCATAGATGCTGTCGTATACGGTTTCCTGGATATTTAGTCGCACTTCCATCTGCTCGTTGTTTGTGGTGTAGCGTGTCAGTAAATCGCGCGTACGCTCATAATTAACAAGGCGTTGTGAATCGTTGGCAATCCCTTGATAGATTTGGGATTTCTTTTCACTCGATATTTTGACCTGGCCGTCGATCACTCGTTGCTGAGTACGAAAAATTCGTTGCATCAAAAGGGTATTTGCTGAGGAGGTGGATATACGGGTCATAACTTACGCCTCTATTACCCAACCGCTCTTTCTAGAGCATCGATCATATTTTGAATGACCGAGATTATTCGAGCCGCCGCAGAGAACGCCTGCTCAAACAATAGTAGGCTCGCCATTTCCTCGTCTACATTCACCCCACGCGTTGAATCGGACTTGAACTGCAAACCCTCAACCAGAGCGCTCTGTTGGTTGAGTTGTCTTTCATTTTCAGATGCAAGGCTTGCACTATGAGAAAGTATACTTCCGGAATATTCGGAAAAAGTTTGTGCTAGAGATGGCAAGCCACCAGCCTGTTTGAAAGTGATGGAGGAAGAAAGCGTCGCGGCGAGAGCTTGGGCAATGGTATCGTCACCGGCGCTGATAAAATACTCGCCACTCGGACGTCTTGACGAATTCCATTGAGGCAATGCGGTCGAAATTTTACCAGGCGTTGCTAGTATGTCTTCGCGAATTTCGAGGGTTCCGGATACTCGAATATCAGAAACATCGATCCCCATGTCGGTGAGCAGCGTGTTGCCGGACGCTTGCGTGACGGTAAAGCTTAAGCCCTCATCGTGGGAAATTCGAAGCCGCTTGCCCGACCCGCTCGAAACGACGGCGGCGCTCACGTTGGTGACGTTGTCGGAGATTTGTGTCGCTAGCGCGGAAAGGCTAACCGACGCACTAACGGTGATTGATCCAAGAGATCCGGTGTTATCCCGGATAGTAATGGTTTGAGATGAGCTAGGCGTCGTGTAACTGGCTGAAAGAGCATCGGATTCCCAGATGTTTTCGGCGAGGTTGTCGACAAACAGGTCGTTGAGGCCGAAAAAATTGGAAAATCCGCTGACAGTCTCATCCGAGACGCCATCGCCATTGCTGTCGAAGGCGATGGAAACATCCTCGGCTGTGCTGCCGTCGGTGGTTGATGTTTCATCCCGGAAGGCCAGGTTGAGTGACGTGGTGTTCAGGGCAATGCCGAATTTGCCGGAACTGTTCACCGACACCGCGGCGCCTGACGCCCCATTGGCTTGCAGCCAGTCTTCCATGCGCGCGGCGATCTCGTCGATAGTCCAAAAGCTATTGCCGCCCTTGTTGCCGCCGTCGCCGAGCGTTGTGTCCTGCATCATCGTCTTGAGGGTTGTCTTGACTGACTGATCGCCCGACGAGTCAAACAGCAGCATCGTGACGTCATCATCGGTAGTTGAACTACCCACTTTCAGCGTCTGTGTCGAGGATGCGATGAACTCACGCGTGCCAGTCATCTCCTGGTGCCCCGGAAATGTGGTTCCCCGGTTGTGGATCTGATTTATGGTGTCGCGCATTTTGGCGGCGAGATGATCAAGTTGGCCTTGTAGGTCCGGTAGGATCGAGTCGCGAAGATCAACCAAGCCCTTCAGGGTGCCGCTCCGGAGATCCTCGGTAATATCGTTACCCGCAATCTGTGGACCGACATAGATGCCGGTTATGTCGCCTTCTTCGTGAGTTGAGGTGGCGGAGAGGGATGAAGCCGGGGTATGCGCTACAGCGGGTGGCACAGTATCGATCAGTGTGTGCCCCCCTTGGGTGAACACGACGACGTCACCGTCACTACGAGAAAAATAAGCGATATCGACAATTTTTGCCAGCTTGTCGATTTCCAAGTCGCGTTGGTCTTTCAAGTCGGTGACATCCCGCCCGACTGTGCCGTTGGCAATGATTTCGTCATTCAAAGTGTCGACGCGGGCGGTAATTCTGCTGATCTCACTGATTTCCGTGGCGATTTGCTGATCAGTCTGTAAACGAAGTTCCTGTATTGTCTTGCTCATGCCTTTTAATTCGGCGCATACATCTGCCGCCCTACGAACAAGCTCAGATTGTTCGGCTGTCTTATCCGGGGACACGGCAAGTAGTTCGGCCGCTTCAGCGAATTTTTCAACCATGTGGCTTATGGATGAATTATCCTGCGGCGAACCGAAAAGTTCTTGTATCCGTTGGTAGTAATTCTCTTTTACTTTGGTTTCCTGATACGTGCCGTATTCGATGCGGAGGCTTTTTAGCAGGCCTACATCGATGCTACGTCTAATTTCATTTATTTTGACACCGGAGCCGATCCCGTTAAGGGTAACGCTTTGGAAGCTGGTAATTTTACGCGAATAACCCTCGGTATTAACGTTGGCGACGTTGTTGGCGACCGTGTTGAGGGCCTGTTGGTTGCTCAGCAGGCCGCTTTGTGCGGTAAGAAGTGCTGTTGATAAATCACCACCCATCGCGTCGTCTCCCAGTCTTAATGCCTAAAGCGTCTGGTCAATACTAAGCGCGACATGCCGGCCGGCTGCATTGGCTCCGTCTTCGCTGGTCACCGCATCAGAGCTGTAAATACCGGCGCTTGGCTGCTGGTTGCGCACGGCTTCGGCTATAAGTTCGACGACCTGGCTGTGGACCTCAATTGCGGCGCCCAGCAGCTTGGTATTTTGTGCCATCAATTCTTCCACCCGACCGGCCAAGACAACTAACTGTTCGCGTAGCTTCGGGTCCGAATGTTGCAAGATTTCTGGTTTTTCTGTGAGGCTGTTGAAGCGGGTCTCGTAGACACGGCTGAGCGCCGTTTTCTCGTCTAGCAGATCGTGCACCACATCGGTCTGGCGGTTGGTGAGGGCATCGTTCTCGCGTTCCAGGAGTTCGATGAGCCGGCCGGTGACCGTGATCAAATCTGTGAGGCGGTTGTTTGTATCCATGACTATTGAAGCTCCTGCATTTTTATCATTTCGCGTAACACGCTATCGGCAATGCCAATGCCGCCGGCTTCGGTGATCGCCTTGCCGTATTCCTGCACCTGCATGCTGCGCCACACGTCCTCGCCATGACCGCCGCCGAAGGGGGCTTCGGCACCCAAGTTCTGGAACATGGGTTGCAGCATTTGTGAGAGGAATACGGCCTCGAAGTCCTTAGCCACCTTGCGCATCTGCGCCAGATTGCCGCCGTTTGCCGTGTGGGGCAGTTTTTCGGCCGCGTGCAGCGCCTGGAAGGATTGCGCGCTCAGCATGCTATCTGCGGGACCGGTCATCATTACATTACCTCGATTTCGGCCTGTAGGGCGCCGGAGGCTTTGATGGCTTGCAAGATGGTAATCATATCTCGCGGGCCGATGCCGAGTGCGTTCAAACCGTTCACGAGTTCCTGAAGTGTGACACCCGGGTTCAAGACCGCAAGGCGGCGATCTCCGCTCTCGTCAACCTGTACGTCGGTGCGTTCGAGCGTCTTCGTGGTGCCGACTTCGGCAAAGGGGCCGGGCTGCGAAGCCTGCTGAGCCTCGGTAACGCGGATGGTCAGCGATCCTTGGGCAATAGCGACGGAACTGATCCGGACATTCTCGCCCATGACGATGATGCCGGATTGTTCGTCGATAATGACCCGCGCTAGCTGGTCGGGCTCGACACGCAGTTGTTCGATATCGGTTAACAGGCCAACAACGTTGTCGCGATAGGCGTTCGGTACGCTGACGCGCACCGTGGTCAGATCGCTGGGGCGCGCGGCATTGGTGCCAAGAAACGCATTAATAGCCTGGGCAATGCGGCGCGCGGTGGTGAAATCTGGGTTGCGCAGCGTCAACTTAACGTTGTTCATGCCGGCCATAGAGAAGCGGATTTCGCGCTCGACGATGCCGCCGTTGGCAATACGGCCGGATGTCGGCACGCCCTTGGTTACCGTTTCGGCTTTGCCCTGTGCGGCGAAACCGCCAACTGCCAGTTGCCCTTGACCTACCGCGTAGACTTCACCATCGGCGCCCAGAAGCGGCGTCACCAAAAGCGTGCCGCCTAGCAGGCTAGATGAATCGCCCAAGGCGCTGACGGTGATGTCGATGTGCGATCCTTGACGCGCAAACGGTGGCAAAACGGCGGTGACCATGACGGCGGCGACATTCTTGGAATCGAGGCCAGAGTCGGTCGGTTTCACGCCCATGCGGTTGAGCATGGCTTGCAGGCTCTGCTTGGTGAAGTGGCCGGTCTTCAGGGTGTCGCCGGTGTTGTTGAGGCCGACAACCAGGCCGTACCCGACCAATTGGTTCTCACGAACGCCTTCGAACTCGACGATGTCCTTGATCCGCGAAGCGGCATCGGCATTGCTGGCGGCAGAGAAAATTAACAGCACAGCGAGCAGTCCATGGTGTGCTGTTTTGATGAATTTTTTTCCCGTTTCCATCATCGGTTTATTTTCCATTCCCTGGGTTGCTTGTCATCGGTCGTTTACTTGCGAGAAGTATGCCAATAGGAAGGCTTAGTAGTTGTTTGAAAAAAAACGATAAATTGTCTTGGAAGCGGCCCCGGACGGTGGCCTCGGCAAGTTCCGCCGGGGCTGTCGGGCAAATATTGCCGGGCGCTTCCAAATGACATGTCATCAGGCTTTAAGATCGCGCGCGACGGTGACCATTTCATCGACCGTTTTGAAAACGGTGGCCGATGAGTTGTAGGCGTTCTGCACCATGAGCATGCGGGTGAACTCGGTGGCGATGTCGACATTAGAAAGCTCACGTGCGAACGGCGTAAAACTGGCCCGTCCGCTGAGATCGGCGAAGACGGTGCTAACTGTTCCCGATTCAGGCGTTTCGCGGAACACCATACCATTCATCATCTCAAGCCCGTCCGGGTTCTGGAACTGCGCTAACGGTACCTTGTAGATGGTGCGCTGGGTGCCGTCCTGGAAGGTGCCGACAATATGACCTGAGCTGTCGAATTGGGTGCCAGTCATGTTGGCCGAGGCCTCGCCGTTGTGTCCGTATGAGAGCGGCAAAAAGGCACCGGCGAATTGCTGTAATTTTGAGGTGTCGATGGTGACGGCGTTGGTCGAACCGTCGCTCCAGGTAGCGCTGAGTGTGTAGCTTGTCGGGGAAGAAAGCGAGCCGTCTCCGTTGAATGCCATCTGCGTTGGTACTATTTGGGAGGAACTCAGTGTTGTCGCCACGGTCTCCGAGCCGCTTGTCAGTGTCGAGGTGGTAAGGGTTAGTTGAGAGCCGTCGGCTGAAACCGAGTTGATGACATAAGACCCATCGTTATTAGTTGAATCGGCAACTGTGATTGGATCACCGGCCTTAAGGCCTGCAAACGCGCCAAGAACGGGGACATCGCCCGTGGTCTTCGCTTGAATGGTGTTCGACGTGTAGGTGACGCGTGCCGCACTGTTGGAAAATGCCGAACCGGTCAGCGAGATAGTTGTGGCATTGTCGGCTGTGGGGATGATCTGCCATGTGTTCTCCGTGAACGTCTTGTAAAAGTCCAGCGATACAGTGCGGACCGCGCCGTTGGAATCGACGATTTCAAATTTAAAATTATCCGGCTGATCGGCGGCGAAACTGGCGGTTTTGGTGGCATCCAGGTTGAGTTGAATGTGCGCAGTGGTCGATTGTTTGTCCTGGTCGATAAATGCCCATTCATCAATGCGAAGAGCTTGTAGTGCGGTTGTCGAGAATAGGCCCGTGGTGGCGTCGGGTGCTGAGCCGAGAACGTAATAGCCGTTTTTGTCGACGAGGTAACCATTGGAAACCGTGATCGTGCTGCCATCGTCGGCCGTTACGTCGGACGTTTGCCCGTCGAGGACGCTCATTTGAAAACTGCCGTCTCGGGTAAAATAGACCTCCTCTGAAACCGTCAGGGTCGGGCTCACGTAGAAGAAGCCATCGCCGTTTATTGCCAGGTCCAGTTCACGCGAGGAAGAGTTGACAAATCCCTGCTGATCGATGCGCTGATAGTCCTTTGGCACTACGCCGCCCAGATCGGATTCGTTTTGCAGCGTCTTGGAAATCAATGTCTCGAACTCGGTATCGGTGCGTTTGTATCCGCCGGTATTCACGTTGGCGACATTGATGCCGATGGTGTTAAGCGCGTGAGCCTGGCTACGCATGCCCAGCGTAGGCGTCTGAAAAAGAT
>CAYXUT010000130.1:0-8404 GCA_964468005.1 uncultured Magnetovibrio sp.
GGCGCAGCTCCGGTGGTGTTGTCGCTGGCGAAGTTCAATATTCAATACCTATTCTGTTGTGGTTGTTTTCAGTGCTGAAGCATAGGGCGCGCTTCCTGTGACGCACAACGGTATTTCTCTAAAGGCCGTGGCGTCATCATTTACCTTGTGTGCGCGCGTATCCGTGGCCGTTCCACCTTCGACAGCGGAGATCACCCAAACTAGGTCTGGCTCGTAGGCCATGGCGAGGTCGCGTTCCGAGGGATGCGCTAAATTGTTGGGGTGGGAGTGATAGTGGCCGATGATCCGTTCGTCGGTTCCGGCTTCTTCAAGTTCTCGCATCAGGCCGAAGCGGACTTCCGGATCGACCTCGAAACTGTCGCGGGTATCGCTGGTGGAGACGTTTGCGCTAACAACAACACGGTCGACCATGAGGTCTCCGTTGGCACCGATGCGGCCGGCAAGTAATCCGCAGCATTCGCGGGGGTAAGCAGCTTCCGCCGCATCGGTAATCATTTTTAATGCCGTTCTTGACAGTGAAATCATTGACCGACTTTGATGGTGCCGAGAATTCTTCCATCTCGCGAACCGATAATCACGATGCGGTGGCAATGCCCAGGCGGACCGATGGTCAGGTAGGCGCGCTCGCCGTCGGGATTGACGTCGGTAACCGCACAGCCGACGGGTAACGTTAGGGTCGCGATGCCGAAAGCAGCGGGCGGCGCTGAAGGAGCACTTCTCGGGCCTAGAGCCGGGGCATGCGACACCGTCGGCACCACCGAGGAGATAGTTGATTTATTGCTAAAAAGCTGGTTGAGCTGCCAGTCAGAATTTTGCGATTTCTTGTAGAAACCGTATCCGAGCAGCATGAGGCACCCGACGATTAATATGCCAAGCAAGGTAACAAGAAGCTTGAGCCAACGCATGTTTGCGGTCCAGTCTAGTTGTGGATTGAACACGGCTTGATCTGTTATGAACAAGGGCACGACATACACTGTTAGTATCGGCGAAGACAAGGCCGGTAAGCGACTTGACTGGGTTTTGGCTGACGCCTTGCCGGAACTCTCGAGAAGCCGCATCAAGGCGTTGATGGAGGATGGTTGCATCTTTGCCGCTGACGGGAGGCCTGCCACTAATCCCGCCCAGAAAGCACGCGCCGGTGATGTGATGGCGATCAATGCACCGCCGCCTCAACCAGCAACGCCGGTCGCCCAGAATATCCCACTCGATATCGTCTACGAAGACCCGCACCTTGTCGTCATCGACAAACCCGCCGGGCTGGTCGTACATCCGGCCGCCGGTCATGACGAGGGGACCTTGGTCAACGCGCTTTTGCATCACTGCCGCGGCGAACTGTCGGGGATTGGCGGTGTCAGCCGACCGGGTATCGTGCACCGATTGGACAAAGATACTAGTGGCTTGTTGGTGGCAGCGAAGGATGATATCACGCATCGCGGGCTCGCCGAGCAGTTCGCCCGGCACGATATTGAACGTGCTTACAAGGCCTTGGTGTGGGGAGTTCCGGCCAAAAAATCAGGCACTATATCCGATAATATTGGGCGTTCGCCCAGGAACCGGAAAAAGATGGCCGTCGTACGCCGTGGTGGCAAGACTGCGATGACCCATTTCCAGGTATTGCGCCGATTTGCTAATCTTGCGGCATTGGTCGAATGCCGGCTGGAAACTGGACGTACGCATCAGATCAGGGTTCACATGTCATCGATCGGCCATCCAATTGTTGGCGATCAGGTTTATGGCGGTGGTATACGACGATGTCCGGCTTCGGTGAACACCAGTTTGCACCAGTCTTTGCAAATCTTAGAAGGGCAATTACTTCATGCCTTTTTACTCGGACTTACCCACCCAATTATGCATAAGAAGATGCGGTTTATATCAAAAAAAAGGTTAGAAATGAATAAATTAACAGATATACTGGAATGCGAATAAATTATTATATACTTGACTAATAAACTTATGTATTATGCGAGTTGACATGAGGAAGTGTGAGCGCGTCGAGTGGCTATTGGTTGCTTGTCTGCTCCGAAGATGGAGACGAATCCCATGCCCACGCGAAATCATCGCACCAGTGTTTTTCCCGAAGACAATCTGAATAGTTATTTGAGGCGTATCCGCACCTATCCGATACTAGAAGCTGAAGAAGAAGTCTATCTAGCTCGGCAATGGCGCGACGAGGGTGATAACGGGGCGATGGAACAGTTGGTGACCAGCCACTTACGTCTGGTCGCCAAAATCGCCATGGGGTACCGGGGCTACGGTTTTCCTGTCACCGATCTGATAGCTGAGGGAAACGTCGGGATGATGCAGGCCGTCAATAAGTTTGATCCAGAGCGTGGGTTCCGGTTATCCACATACGCGATGTGGTGGATCCGTGCCTCAATCCAGGAGTATATCCTACATTCATGGTCACTAGTGAAAATGGGTACGACGGCAGCGCAAAAGAAACTGTTTTTCAATCTGCGCAAGCTGAAGGCCCATATCGGCGCGCTCGATGAGGGCGATTTGCGTCCCGAGCAGGTCATTGAAATTGCTAATCGCCTGCAGGTTTCTGAGACCGAGGTCATCAATATGAACCGGCGTCTCGGTGGTGGGGATCATTCTCTCAACGCGCCGTTACGTGATGAAGGCGAATGTGAATGGCAGGATTGGCTAGTAGACACCGGTGACAGTCAGGAAACCTTGGTGGGTGAGGCGGAGGAATTGAGTGGTCGACGTCAACTTCTTAAGCACGCCATGAAGGACTTGTCTCAGCGTGAACACCATATCATTACAGAACGGTGGATAAAGGACATTCCCTCAACGCTGCAAAATTTGAGCGATCAGTATGGTATTTCGCGTGAGAGGATCCGCCAGATTGAGGTGCGTGCGTTCGAGAAACTGCGTAAAACAGTGAAGAATGCCGTGATCGAACAGCGCATCATGCACTGAGCGAGCATTTTACCGAAGTCATCAGGCTGATGGCATTGTGTCTTCGGTACTCATTTCTTCATCCACCGTGGCTACTTCCGGCCCCCAGTCGTCGACGATCAATTCCTGTGTTGCTCGTAATATGGTTACGCGGCGCTGCGCGAGCACGGTCAGGAAAGTGCTCACTACCGGCGGAATGGCTAGGAACATCAAGCAACCGAATCCCGCGGCTGAATACATGACAAGAAGGGCGAACAAGTCGGAGATGACGTCCGCCGCGGCCGTGATCGAATGATCGTCTGTCCACAACATTGTCAAATAGGGGAAGACGCCGCATAGATTGAGCCCACCAACACACAAAGTGGCGTAGCGTTGCTCCGTGCGGTCACAGATACGCGCCACCCCAGTCGGTAGCATACCCGGAATTAATATGATAAGCGTCGGTAGGGAAACGATGGCGAGCAGCATTATTACGGCGCCGATCCACAACGTTTTGGTCCAATTAATCCCGTCTGTTGATACGTCTTGCGCCATGCTTGCCTTTCCGATCCGTTATCCTAGAGGATTTTCATTATTAATAGAACCGATACGACGGTCAGTCCGAGCACGACGGAGATCGTTGCCGCCGTCTGTTGGCCGGAAACTTCGGCACGGCTCAAACGTTCCTCGCCGGCGCCTTCGATATCGCGAATTTCTTGTTCTGCGGTCAGCCATTCCTCTTGCGCTTCGCGGAACCCATCACTGTCCTCGCGGCGTTTTTCCGCATCATCGATCAAATTAAACAATTCCGGCATGCTGCCCTTGCGAACCAGCTTGGGGATCTCTTTTTCAAGTTCATCGCGGGTTTGGCGGTTGTGGTAGGCATTGATGGCTGGTCCCAACTGGCCACCGATCCAACTGGACAGTGCCAGCATAGATGGCGCGCGGAGTTTCCACTGCAACAAGGCGAGCAAACTGAGCATGCCGATGACCGATGTGTCGGTTTTTTCCGAAGCGAAAGCCTTCAAGTGTGGGCGCACATCTTCATCAAATCGTGTGGCGATAAATGCCGCGATGTGGCGGTCAATGGGGCGGTTCGAGGTATCGGCCGAGTTTGCCGCTTCTTCCATCGCCGGCAAAAGATGCTCGATCGTCAACACATTATTCTTGACGATCATCGGGCTTTGACACGGGAACCCCGAATTTATCTCATAGACAACCCGTTCCAGCCCGTATCCGGGATCGTTCATTGACAATAGTCCTTTGAGATTGGCGAACGCTCTTTGACGCTTGGCTAGCTCTGTGTTCAGCGGTTCACGGGACGTAAACCACATTCCAGGAATCTCATGATTAAGTATTTGGGCCGCGTCTTTGGGGTCGCCTCGCCGACACCAATGAATGGCCAACATCGGCCCATAGCCGTCGGGCATAAACGTCATGCCCTTGTAGCGGATGGGGGCAGCGGGATCGAGAAGAGAGGATACGTTCGAGATCAGGAAGTCATCCGTGCCTTTGTGGTTTTCATTATGAGACTTTGCGGACTGTATGGCTCCTTTTATGGGATCCAGATATCTGGGGCCGTCCGGATAACGTTTGATCCAGTTGACGAAAACATTACTTTCAAGGGCGCGTACTGCATCATGTGGATGTTGGGCGAAATGCCATGCCAGAGTGGTAAGGCCCAGATGCTCACGGTTGTAAAAACGGAACGGAACTTCGGCCTTTTTTGCTGGAAAGTGTTTTACTGCACTAGGTTTTTCTCCGGTTGCCCAGTCCATGACATCGGCTTGATCCCATCTTTCCGACGGGTCGTCGGCCATCATGCTCCGAACGGGACCGTGCATCGCCAGCGGCAGTCGTACGTTGCCGAAGATAGCGTTATAACTTCCAGTTTCCAGCCGGTGGAAAATCAAGTCGTCTTCCTTGACCTTTTCTACTGGATCATTGTCCAAAATGAGATGAATAAAAGTCACAGCAAGGGCGTAAATATCGTCTCGGATATCGCCGAGACCGCGGCCCTCGGGTTCGCACATGGCGCGTTCAATAGGTTCGAACGATATTGGCTGATCGAACCCGGGCGGCGCCGTGACGTGGGGGCCGAGGACAATTTGCTCCATGTCTTCATCCAGAAAATAAAGGTTGCTTGGGCGTACGGCGCGATGTGGACCTGCCATCTCGTTTAGGAATTGCAGTCCGTTTATAAGTGGTTCGACGACCTTACGGGGGATGTCATACTCAGTGATACGAGTATCCTTGCGTTGAAGCCGATCAACGACACGGCCGCCTAGCGGTCGCACGTAAATCATAACCAAAGTCGACTGTCCCAAGGGTGCCCACGGAACAACATCCCATTCGACAAGAGGAAGAATTCCACGGTAGCGCAGTCCTTGCATCGCCTTTATAGCGTCCATGCGGGCCGGCAGTCCCGGGGTGCAGGCGAGCGCGAAAATCTTATGGGTGAGATCGCGCCGGTCTTCTACAGCATATGCCTTGGCCGATGGCTGGTCGAGTTCAGGAATTCGCGTGCTAAGGTCAATCAGGTAACGATCACGCAACAGCACCGGCCCACTATGGCCTGATGTTTCGGCGACGGGTGGTAACGATACGCCGTCAGGTTCTTCCCTCTGTGGAGAGATATCGTCGGCTGGGACCAAGCCTTCCGGCAGATCCGTGCCCAGTTCTTCCGTTTCCAAAGGCTGTTCTGCCATGGCTCAAGTTCCCGGTGGGCACACGCAATGCCAAGCAAAAGCCGGCAATTCTGAATAAGCCAGGATCCTAGCGGGCAAATAATTTCAAAACAATGAACGTTTTCTTGATGATGCGATCTGGTATTCCCGTTTCGAGAGTCAGTCAGCGAAGGGATCATGGACCAAAATCGTGTCATCGCGCTCTGGGCTGGTCGAAAGCAAGGCTACCGGCGCCTCGATAAACTCCTCGATGCGGCGTACGTACTTGATCGTCGTTGCCGGCAGATCAGCCCACGACCTTGCCCCTTGCGTGCTATCGGACCAGCCCTCCAGAGTTTCATAAATGGGCTCGACGTTGGCCTGACCGACCGTCGATGCCGGCAGATGGCTAATGACCTTCCCGCCTAGCTTATATCCCGTGCAGACCTTCAACTTCTCGAAACCATCAAGAACGTCCAACTTGGTCAGCGCAATGCCGTCAATGCCGCTGACTTTGATTGCCTGGCGGACCAAGATCGCATCGAACCATCCGCATCGCCGGGCCCTCCCAGTCACGGTGCCGAACTCGTGGCCGCGTTCACCCAGGGTCTGACCGACGTCATTTTCCTGTTCCGTCGGGAACGGTCCGCTGCCGACACGCGTCGTGTAGGCCTTTGTAATACCAAGCACATAATCGATGGCCTTCGGGCCCTGGCCGGAACCGACAGCCGCCTGCGCGGCAACGGTATTGGATGAGGTTACGAACGGATAAGTGCCGTGGTCGATATCAAGCATCGTGCCTTGTGCCCCTTCGTACAGAATGCGCTTACCTTTGCGGCGCATGTTATCGAGAAGCTGCCAGGTGGTGTCGATGAAGGGGGTCAGCTTCGGTGTGACTTCGCGTAATTGCTCAAGCAGTTCGGCCTTGTCAATTTCATCCATCTTCATGCCGCGAAGCAGGGCATTGTGGTGGAACAAAAGCCGGCCAACCTTGTCATCTAAGACTTCCAGATCGCTAAGATCGCCCAGGCGAATGGCGCGCCGCGCGGTTTTGTCTTCGTACGCCGGTCCAATACCTCGACCTGTTGTGCCGATCTTGCCCTTGCCAGCGATTTTCTCGCGCGCCAAATCGAGATTGCGGTGAAGCGGCAGAATCAACGTCGCCCCTTCCGAAATTCGGAGATTATGAGGGCCGACTTCGACCCCGTTCGCGGTAACGTTCTTGATCTCGCAGAGCAAGGCCCACGGATCAAGAACAACGCCGTTACCAATGATCGAAATCTTTTCGGGGCGCACGATCCCCGACGGTAACAAGCTCAGTTTGTAGGTAACGCCGTCTATGACCAAAGTATGGCCGGCGTTGTGACCACCCTGGAACCGAACTACTACATCAGCGCGCTCCGATAACCAGTCAACAATCTTGCCTTTGCCTTCGTCGCCCCATTGCGAGCCGACCACTACCACATTGGCCATGGTTGCATCTCCGTTTTCAATAATTGTTAGCTGAGTTCAGTGATTTTGGCGTCCACGGCTAAATTGCTGCACCCTAAACGGCAAGCTCTCGCTGGATCATCAGGGACCATAGACAGTCCTGTCAGGATCGTCCATCCTTCGTCTCGAAAGCGTCGCTTATCCGCGGTGTTCATGTCCGCGGGAACTAAAAAGTTTTTCGCGTTTGAACCGCTTGGCGCGGCTTTTAAGATGCTATCCATGAAAAGCGTTAATCCCGTAGCCGAACCCCCAGAATCGCTCTCCAACGCCGCCTTAATTTTAAGTCCAGAATCCGATTCAATAAAGGGAAGGGCTTCCGGTGACATCCCGAAAGGTAAGATCGAATAGCTAACAGAATTTAAGATCCCTCAGGCCCGTAGCGGAGAAGTCGACGCTATTGATAAGACAGCAAAAACCAGAAGAAAACAAAGATTTCGCATGAGGGCCTCGATCAAAGCTCGATTAGAATGCCACCATATACCACTGTATTTGGGGATGGAATCTCTTGTTTTTAAGGTTCGTGAGTTGCGTTGCATCGCTGTATGGCATTGCTCATAATCCGCTGCGTCAACCGGAGACAACGTGTTAATTGATCATAGCCACATGACACCGCAGAAAGTCGAGCAACGTCGACGGTATTGGATAGTGTTGGTTCTACCGGTGTGTTTCGTTGTCACGCAGCTATACTTGCGTGGCCAAGCCGGCCCGTTTTGGCAATGGAATTTGCTCGATCCAAGCTACTTTTACCTATTGGACGGGCTGAATTTGATAAACGGAGATGCGCCTGGCCACATCTTTCATCCAGGTGTCACGGTGCACGCCTTCAATGCAACTCTGATATGGATTTACGGATTGATAGTTGCTACAAGCACTGCCAATCATCTTCTCGATCATCCTGAGCTGTATCTGCATTTACTTTCCAATGGGGTAATCATCCTCAACGCCACTGGCCTGACATTAATAGGGGTGGCGGGCCGGCGTGTGTTTGAGGCATGGCTTCCAGGCCTTGCCTGCCAATTGGCGCCGTTCATGTCGAGTATCGTCCTTAAACACGCGTTTTTGCCGAAACCAGAAGCGCTGTTAGTTTTTTCCACGGCCACGCTAATTGCGCTCGCACTGCTGACTTTAATCGCACCATTGTCAACAGCTAGGCGAAACCACCTTGCCATTGGTTTTGGCGTTGTTGCCGGGTTTATTCTAGCAACCAAGATCACTGCGGCACCAATCTTGATTTTGCCGCTTTTCCTTATGCGCGAGCCTCGCCTTATCTTGATATATGGCGTGGTTTCAGTGCTAGCTTTCGTGTTGTTCTTCCTGCCAGCTATTGAGGTTGCAGATCAGTATCTTGATTGGCTGCGGCGGAT
>CAYXUT010000131.1:0-8398 GCA_964468005.1 uncultured Magnetovibrio sp.
AGCGCTCAACCTTAACCAGCCGGCCCCGCCATCAAAAAAGATTTCTGAGTGGCTTGGTGATTAGCGTGGAAACCCAAAGATAGAGATATGATCGCGGCGTTTCCCAAATGGTCGTTGTTTATCTCCGTCGGTCTGGTCTTTGGTGCCGTCAGATGCGACGCAGAACCCTATTTCGGCATCAATGGGGAATTGGTGGTTGGTAACCCGTTGGCTGCTGTCTTTTCGCCTGTAGCAGATGTCGGCTTTTTCGCCAATGATCTGCTAGTCGGGTTTGCTATCCTTGGCCACGGGGAAACCCTAGGTGGCGTAGGGGGGCTTGTCGAGTTCGGCGGGCGATCCGGTAAAAATCTCGAAACCGTCCTCGGTGACGGCGAGCGAGTGCTCAAACTGTGCCGACAAGGATCGGTCCTTGGTTACTGCCGTCCAGCCATCGGAGAGAATCTTTACTTCGAAATTGCCGGCATTGACCATCGGCTCGATGGTGAAGAACATGCCGGCCTTGAGCAACTCGCCCTCGCCACGGCGGCCGAAATGCATGACGTTGGGGGCATCATGAAAAACCTGTCCCAATCCATGGCCGCAGAAATCCCGAACCACTGAGAAACGCTCACCCTCGGTATAGCTTTGGATGGCGTGGCCGATATCGCCCAGCGTGGCGCCCGGTTTAACCTCGCGAATGCCACGCCACATGGCTTCGAAGGTAACGTCGATCAAGCGTTCTGCCTTTCTGCTGATCTTGCCGACCGGATACATGCGGCTTGAATCACCGTGCCAGCCGTCGACGATAGTGGTGACATCGATATTGACGATATCGCCGTCGCAGAGCGTCTTGTTACCGGGAATGCCGTGGCAGACGACATGGTTGATCGACGTACAGATAGATTTCGGAAAACCGCGGTAATTTAGCGGTGCCGAAGTGCCGCCGCGCTCGGCAATGAAATCGTGACAGAGTTGGTTGAGACGGTCGGTCGAGACTTTTGGCTGTACGTGTGGCGTGATGAAATCCAGACACTCGGCCGCCAGACGCCCAGCTTTGCGCATGCCATCAAATGCTGCGGGCCCGTGGATCTTGATCGGACGACCATTGCGTCCCATCGTCTCGGTATAGAGTTCCTGCATCTCTTGATTATGCTCAAAATCTCCATTTGCGCCAGTTTTTCGGCCTCGCAAATGGTTACCGGCCCCTTACCCGATGAATTCGAGTCGTTTCGCAACTCTGATCTCTTCAGGCGTTAATGTGCAACCGTATGCCAGGATTTCAACCCCTGCCTTCACGGCCTTGTCCAAGGCTTTGCTGTATTCGGGGTCGATATCGCGCGCGATGGCAACGCCACCCGCACCATCGTCCCGCTGCACCAGATAGAACATCAACGCCCGGTGACCGGCCTTGACCATGTCGGAAAGCTCAACCAGATGCTTGGCACCACGCGCTGTAACGCCATCGGGAAATTCCACCGGTTGGCCGAACTTAAGGTCACGCCGCATGGTGACATTCTTGACCTCTATATAGAAAAGTCCCTTTTTCGGGTCTTCCAAAAGAATATCAATGCGCGAGTTCTTGCCGTATTTGACCTCACGCCGAAGGCCGCCGTAACCTTTTAACTCCGGCACTTTGCCGCATTCAATTGCTTCCGCCAGCAGGGTATTCGGATGCTGAGTATTGATGCCGACCAAAGAGCGTCCGATGCGGATCATCTCCCAGGTGAACTTGAGCTTGCGGTCGGGGTTCTTGGCCGGACTAATCCAGACTTCCGCACCCGTCTCATTGACGCTCAGCATGGAGCCCGAGTTGGCGCAATGCGCCGTTACCACCTCGCCTCTGTCAAGTTCAACATCCGCCATGAAGCGTTTGTAGCGTTTGATCAGGCGCCCCTTGATCAATGGTGCGTGGAACTTCATGGGAACGATAGGCCTAGCGCGCCGCCGTAACCATGATCTCGACGTCGTACTTGTCGCTCGCCAGCTTGGCTTCGACGCAGGCGCGGCAAGGCGTATTGCCCGGTGCCACCCACCCGTCCCACACGGCATTCATTTCGGCGAAGTTTTCCATGGTGGTGATCCAGAGATGGGCACTCAACAGTTTCGATTTGTCGGTGCCGGCTTCTGCCAGATACTTGTCGATGGTGGCCAGGATGTCTTCGGTCTGGTTCGCAACACTCTCACCTGGCGCGCCGGTGGCGACGATACCCGCCAGGTAAACCGTATCACCGTGGAGCACGATCTGGCTCATGCGCTCGCTGGTATGCATACGTTCTATGGACACGGTGTTTCCTCCTCAAAGTCGTTTGTCAGTTATATCGATCCCGCGTTGTATAGCTTGATGTCCGGGGTGGCAACGCTAGGTGTCGAGAGCATCCCGCAATAAAGTTTGCCCGCTGCCGGGGGCCAAGGGTTTTGGTTGGCTCGGCGATGGGGCCCAGGCGGTCAGCGTAATAACCTCGAAGGTGGCCGGTACACGGCCGTCTTCATCCGTAAATTTATCCAGATAGATTTCAAATGCGCGGAACAGCGTGGCGCGGCGTGAAAAGGTCGTTCGGCGCTCAGCATTGGCGTTGGTTTCTCCCATGGCGCGCAGGTCATGCATCAGCTTCAAGGGGTGCTCGTAGGAAACTGTGATTGTTTCGAAGTCGGCGACCGGGAGCGCAAAACCGGTGCGTTGTAGAAGGTTGCCCAAATCGCGCACGTCGGCAAGCGGTGATAGGCGCGGGCTCCAGCAGCCTTCGCATTCCATCTCGGCTTCATATAGTGCAGTGCGCAATTCATGCAAAGTGTCGCCACCGAGCATGCATGCCAGTAAAAGGCCATCCTGTTTTAGGGTCTGGCGGATTTGCAGCAAGGCACCCGGCAGGTCGTTCACCCAATGCAAGCTGAGGTTCGAGAGCACCAGGTCGATCGATGCCGGCGCCAAGGGCAGCGATTCCTCGTCGCAGACCAGTGGCGGGCCGCCTCGGGCCATTGCCGCCATGGCAGGCGAAAGATCAGCGTTGATCAGGGTCTCGACACCACCACGCCCTTCCAAAGCATCGGCTATCTCACTACCGCGGCAGCCGAGATCAAGCGCCAGTGGAAATTCGCGGTTAATGTCATCCAGCCTGTCGGCTAGGCGTGCCGCTGTCTCGCCGAGCAGGAAGTTGATCTCGCCGATCGTGCGCACGGCACGGTCGCGGTGATGACGCAACGCGCGCCGGTTAAAGACGGTCATCGTTTCGGCCATGCTTCACTTTATGGCACATGACCCCCTGGGCTTGCATGCGCATTCTGACGGCGCTCGATTTTAGGTAGGCTTTTAGCCACCGGTCATCCGACGACTATATGAGCGCGGCCTCGTTTGGATGTTGCCGGCACAATGCGGCGAGTACGGACAGGCGCGCGAAACCTAGGGCCATTCGCTGGTCGGCGGACCGTGTGGAGAAGACCTGGCAAATGGTGGTGAGGAGGCGGGTTCCATTATCGCTAATATCGATTCGGGCCTGATCGGGGGAGCACGTGCCAAGATACCGTCCCTGCACAACGATCAGAAATACAGGCCAGCCTGGTTGAAGCAGGGTCAACATTCGCTATTCCGGGCGTAAAGTGAGCCGAGAAATCCGAAAAATTTCGGCGAGCGAACATTGCGATCTGGGATCCAAGGAGCTTACCAGCAATCAATGCTTGTTTTCCGTTCACAGGCTTTTCTGATCAAATCAAAGATTCAGATGAAAGCCGCGTTCGAAATGATGGTTTGTTGATTGCTGTTCTTAGGTCGGCGCTAGCAGATGCGTCGGCGGACCATCGTCCTCGCGAGTTGGGTCCTCAAGGTCCTTGATAGCGCAAAGGCGCTGTTTGATCCCTGGAATGTCGGTGCCTTCAATGCGGCCGTGCTCATAGGCTACGACTTGCATCTTGCCCAACACCGCGGCGAGCAATTCCCCGCTCCTGAGCAAATGATCGGGGTTGCGCGGTCGGGCGAACTCCTCGTTGCCGCGCGCAAAGGTTTCGTATATCAGGATGCCGCCCGGCCGCAGCGCATCGATCAGCGGAATGATCAGCGGGCGGTGCAGGTAATTAACCACGATCACCGCATCGAAGGTCTTTGCGGCCAAGGGTCCGCCTCCGCCAAACGGCTGGACGCCGTCCTCCAAATCCGCCTCGATCACCGTAGCCACTGGGTTGTCCGCTAGATCGCCAAGTGCTTGCGTATTGCGGTCGATGAAAGTGACCTTGGCCCCTAGTTCTAGAAACCTGCGGCCATGGCGTCCGCTGCCGGCCGCAACATCAAGCACGTGTGCACGCTTCGGCACCAGATGTTGGAAGCGCTCGATCCAGGGTGACGGTTCAGTGATGCGCAGGTGCTTGGCGCGGACTTCGTCGGCAGTTGGGGAACTGGCGGGAGACTTGGTCATTTGTTAACGCTTTTCCCTGAGACTGTTTTACGCTATGAGATCTTGCCGAAAGCGGCTACCGTGCCGGGTCACGTCGAAAAAGAAGCGAACACGCCATGATCGTATATCAACTCCAATGCCGCAACGTCCATGAATTCGAAGCTTGGTTCCGCGACAGCACTACGTATGAAATGCAGGTCAAGGACCGCGACATCGTCTGTCCGTTCTGTGGCGACACTGACGTCGGCAAGGCGATCATGGCGCCCAATATCTCAACTTCGAAGACGGCGCCCAAAGATGCCGACATGAATCGCGAGGAAAAACGCGCCAGGGAAGTGGCCGAGCAAATCCTCGTGGCTGTCAGCGAAATCCGCGACCACTTGGAAGCGAATTGTGATGACGTTGGCGATAATTTCGCTGAAGAGGCCCGGCGCATTCATCACGGCGAGGCTGAGGGGCGCGGCATCTACGGCCGCGCCACCGACGAAGAAGCCGAAGACCTCGACGAAGAAGGCATCGAGTTCTACCGCCTACCCTCGATCCGCCGCGATAGCTAGCTCGACCCCACCTTAACCGATCTCTTCGATCGTCAGGCCGAAGCGCTCGACTGGTAGGCTGCCGGCCTCGGTGGCGGCGTTGGTCTCGACTTCTTGGTCGATTTTCTTGAGTGAGGCCGTGAGGATCTCCGCCTGGCGCCCCAGGGGTACCACGCAAACACCGTCGTCATCGCCAAGAATGATGTCGCCCGGTTTCACCGGCGCGCCAGCGCAGGCAATGACGTCATCAATGATGCCGCCAAACCCCTTCGACGGGCCGGCCGGGCAGATACCGACGGAGAAGGTCGGGAAGCCAAGCTCGCGAATTTCTGCAGCGTCGCGCACCGCGCCGTCGATTACTGCGCCGCCGATATCACGCTGCATCGCGGCCCTGGTCATGATGCCGCCCCACACAGCAGTCTCGATATGGCCGCGTGCATCGATAACCAGAATATCGTCCGGTTCGGCCAAGCCGATGGCAACGTGCGCTGCGCCGTTGTCGCCGACCATGCAGGTGACTGTTCTGGCCTGGCCGCAAAGCTTCATGCCTGGCGCCAAGGGCGAGATGCGCCCTGACATGACGTTCGAGCGGTTCATGCAGTCGGACGCAATGGCGGGCGGAATGTCACTCCACCTGGCCAGGTCTTCTGCGGTGAGGCGTTCGAAATCGGTGCGGTAGAGTTGTACGGCCATATTGGGGTCCTAAGGTTTTGGGTGTTTAGGCATTTTCATTGCGGGTCGCAAACATCAGATAATTGACGCCAAGACGGTTGGATAGACCCCATGTGCCGTCGATAGGGTGGTAATCCATGCCGCCGAGCGCGCGCACCTCGAGGCCATGTGGGCGGATGTGACTTGCGAGCTCGGACGGACGGCGGAACTTGCGCCAGTCATGGGTGCCGACGGGCAGCCAGCGCATGACGTATTCGGCGCCTATCTTAGCCAGCGCCAGTGATTTCAAGGTGCGGTTGAGGGTTGAAAGCACCATGGCGCCACCTGGGCGCACGAGTTTGGCCGAGGCGGTCAGGAAAACTTCGAGATCGGCCACATGTTCAACCACTTCCGTGCTCAGCACCGCGTCATAGCTGGTTTGTTCGTCGGCAAGCGTTTCCGGCGAGCGCTGACGGTAAACGATCTCAAGGTCCATTTCCTTGGCGTGATGGCTGGCAACACGGATCGCCTCCGCCCCGGCATCGATACCGGTCACATCCGCGCCCATTCGACAAAGTGGCTCGGCCAGCAGACCGCCGCCGCAGCCGATGTCGATCACCTTGAGACCCTTCAAGGGTTTGTCCTGCAACGGGTCGCGGCCGAAATGCACCGCCAAATGATCACGGATGAATTCAAGCCGTGCCGAATTCATCTGGTGCAGCGGACGAAACTTACCTGCCGGGTCCCACCATTCATCGGCGATGGCGGCGAAACGCGCGATTTCGTCTTCGGATATGGTGCTGTCGCTTGGCATTTGGGCGGCTACGGTCTGGTTCAAGGTCTAATTTAGGGCGGTTTTTGCCGCTCCATGGTCTTGTCATAGATTCGTTTTATAGAGTATGTATGCGCCGCGCGCGCCGAAATCAAACATACTCTTCCGCCTAATTAAGGCGTTGGACGAAGCAACGGAGACCTCTTCATGGCCCGCATCGTACAGAAATTCGGAGGCACATCAGTCGCCGATATCAATCGAATCAAGGCCGTCGCCGAGCGCGTCAAGGCCGAGGTCGATGCTGGTAACGAGGTTGCGGTAACGGTTTCCGCAATGGCCAACGTAACCAACCAGTTGGTTGGTTACGTTGACGAGGTGTCAAGCCTTTATGACGCACGGGAGTACGATGTGGTGGTCTCGACCGGCGAGCAAGTAACGTCCGGGTTGTTGGCTTTGGTATTGCAGCAGATGGGTATAGATGCGCGCTCCTGGATGGGTTGGCAAGTGGCGATTCATACCGATAGTGCGCACGGCAAGGCAAGAATCATGGAGATCGAAGCCGGGCAACTGAACGAGCACATGAGAAAGGGCCAGGTACCGATTGTCGCCGGTTTTCAAGGCATCGGACCGGATAACCGGGTGACCACCTTGGGCCGTGGTGGCTCCGATACCAGCGCCGTCGCCTTGGCTGCCGCTCTCGACGCCGACCGCTGCGATATCTATACCGATGTCGATGGGATCTATACGACGGACCCGCGGATCGTGCCGACGGCGCGCAAGTTAGAAAAAGTCACCTACGAGGAAATGCTGGAAATGGCCTCGGTCGGCGCCAAGGTGTTGCAAACCCGCGCCGTCGAAATGGCCATGAAGCACAACCAACGGGTTCAGGTGCTCTCGAGCTTTTCAGATCAACCCGGAACCCTTGTTGTCAATGAGGATGAGATCGTGGAACAGGAATTGGTAAGCGGCATTGCCTACAGCCGTGACGAGGCCAAGATCACACTGGTCAAGGTGCGTGACAAACCGGGCGTGGCGGCGGCCATATTCGGCCCGCTGGCGGACGCGTCGATCAACGTCGACATGATCGTCCAGAATGTTTCCGACGATGGCCAGGCTACCGACCTGACCTTCACGGTCACCACCAACGACCTGGAACGCGCTGTCTCGACCATCGAAAGCAACCGAGACGGACTGGGCTACGAGGCGCTCGTCGATGATTCCAAGGTGGCGAAGATTTCCGTTATCGGTGTTGGCATGCGCAGCCATGCAGGCGTTGCGCAGAGGATGTTTCAGACGCTTGCGGAGAAGGGCATCAACATCCAGGTGATTTCAACATCCGAGATCAAAGTTAGCGTCCTGATTGACGAACAATATACGGAGCTCGCCATGCGCGCGCTCCACTCGGCTTACGGCCTGGACGCTGAATAGTCGCATGTACGACAAGCTTTATCGGTATGGGGCATAGGCCCTGTGCCGGGCGGTGGCGTTTTGGGAAGGGTGTGATGAGCGGCACGGGTTCGCTCCACGGACGGCTGATCTCGGCCCCGCGCCGCCTTTTGGCGCGCGTCCGAGATGTCATGGCCGGGGCGAACGGGGGCGCCACGTCAGCCGAAGATCGCCTTGACGAGATCGTCCGCATCATCGCCACCGACATGGTCGCCGAGGTCTGTTCGGCCTACGTGCGCCGCGCCGGCGACCAGTTGGAGTTGTTTGCGACGCAAGGCCTGAAGCCCTCCGCCGTGCACGCTACCAAGCTCTGCTTCGGTGAAGGCATCATCGGCGATATTGCCGCAAGGGCTCGACCGTTCGCCCTCGCCGATGCTCGGGAGCATCCCAACTTTGCCTAGCGGCCGGAAACCGGTGAGAATATCTATCTCTCTTTGATGGGCGTGCCGGTGTTGCGTGGCGGACGCGTCATTGGGGTCATCGCTGTGCAGAATCGCGCACGGCGTCAGTATACCGAAGAGGAGGTCGAAACACTCCAGACCATTGCCATGGTGCTAGCCGAATTGATCGGCGGCGGCGAACTGGTCGATAAGGAGGAATTACAGCCGGGCGGCGGACCGCGGGCACAGTCG
>CAYXUT010000132.1:0-8323 GCA_964468005.1 uncultured Magnetovibrio sp.
CGGATCTCGACGGCCTGCATCGTGCCTTTCACCGGGCCGAGGGCGACTTGGCCTGCTAGGAAATAGCGGGCTGCGAACGGCTTATCGGTTACCGCCACCTTGGTGCCGATCAGGGCATAGCGAATGGCGCGGGTCAGTGATTTCTTGCCATCACCCGGCGCGCCTTTGATCGGTTTGACCCAAACACCTCGGGTCACGAGCTGGCTGGCAACAAGGGTCTTGTCCTCCGGTGCGATCGTATCGGCGATTAGACGCGCCACCGCTTCGCCAATTTCATGAATGACCTTCGGCGATCCCCATTCCCATTCCCAGGTGGAACCGGCGACGTCGTAGTTGAAGGATAGAAACGGCTTACTGTCCAGTTCCGTAAGCTGCCAACGGATACGTGTTGGCGCAACGGACGTCGCCCCGCCGCCGATTTCAACCTGGCTATTGAGAGCGTAACGGAGCTTGCCTGCGAGCCCGACGGAGGCTGGAATCTCGCGTTTCGTCAGTGCCTTGACCACGGCATTGGCGATCAACTTGGCCATCGGCTCCGTCGTGCCGAGCGGCAGCGCCACGCGCACGCCGTCGTTGAGCGCTGCCCAGGTGAGCGTGCCTGGCGGCGGCTCCGAGCGCTGGAACGGTTTAGGCAATGCGCCACATGCACCAATTGCCAGCGCCAGCACAAACATGCTCAGAAAAACCAATATCAAGCGCGAGAATGCCATTTTCACAGCATCACACAGGTCGCTAACGTACAAAACACCAAGAACGTAAAGAACACGAACATATGTGGCATCATGGCGTCCTTGCGCGGCCTCTTAGTTTTCCACCAGGTCCCAGGGTGAGCGTGAAAGCCTCTCATAACTCTCTTCGGTGACCCTAACGGTTTCGCCTAAAGTCATGGCCAGGCCGGTATTAGAATCGAAAATGATCATGTGGCAGAATATTACCATATTCGGTCGGAATTCGACCGGGTTCCCACGGTACACCATAGGACGGTCCATCCAAATCGGCGAGAACGTGGTACCAAGGCTGTAGCCACAAGCATTGAGCCGATGCTCTTGCATGCCGGCGGCATCAACGACGCGGGCATGGGCATCGAATGCTTCGCCGAAAGTATTGCCGGGCCGGATGGATTCTTGCACGGCGCCCAGCGCGTCGCGGCACGTGTTGAACATCTGCCGTTGGCGTTCCGGCACCTTGCCGGTCACCAGCGTGCGCATCATCGCTGCGTGGTAGTGGCGGTAAGCGCCGGCCCATTCGAGGGTCAGTTGGTCCTGCGCCTCCATGGTGCGCCGGCCCGAGAAATATCGGCACAAGAGCGCATCCTCTCCCGATCCGACAATGAATTCGTTACCGGCATAATCGCCGCCGCCCTTGAAAACCGCACCCTGCATGGCGGCCAGGATATCGCCATCGAAGGTGCCCTCGCGGGTCAACTCGCAAGCCAGATCGTAGCCGTCGTCCGCTAGTTCGGCAGCGCGGCACACGTAGGTAATTTCCGCTTCGCTTTTAATGACGCGCAGCCCACTCACGAGATCGGAGGCATCAATAAGCTCACAGAACCCATCCATCGCCTTACTGACCCGCATGCCTTGCCGCGCCGTCAAGCCATAGCTATCCCATTCGATGCCGAGCCGTTTCCCCCGATACCCGGAATCGTCGAGAATGTTTCTGAGTTCCTCGGTCGGATCGACGTCCGGACCATCAACCCAAATCCGGATATCCTCGATCACTGAAGTGTGGCGGGCTTGGCGCAGGTCGGGCGCGCGGGTCAATAGCGTCAGGCTGCCGTCGGTGCCGAGAACTAGGCACTGGAAGAAGCAAAAACCGAACGTGTCGTATCCCGTCAGATAGAACATGCTTTCCTGGCGAAACATTAAGAAGGCGTCGAGGCCATCGGTGGCCATGGCTTCACAAGTACGCCGGCGACGCTCGGCCAGTTCCTGCTCGGAAAAATGCAGGGCCATTCAAACCTACTCCAGTGCGATCAACGAAATGCCGCGCCCGTAATCGTCTTCGCAACGGTGCGTGGCCCGGCGGTAGCTGAAGAACATCTCGTCTTCAGCATACGTGTCCCGTTGAACATCGCTGATGGTGCCGACCCCTTCGTCACCAAGGGAAACTCGAACAAACGCCGCCAGATCAAACATATAATGGCCTTCACGATTTGACGGGATGAAATGCTGCTCGTTGCTTTCGTCGAGCGCAACGAAGGTCTCGCGTAGTTTCGAGCCGACTTCGTAAGAATCCTGGCGGATGCAAGGCCCGATGGCCGCTGTGATGTTGCCGCGCACCGCGCCCAATCCCACCATGGCGCGGACGGTGGTGCCGATGACGCCGTTGAGCGCGCCGTTCCAGCCCGCATGTGCTGCGCCGATGATGCCCGCGTTCGCGTCGGCCAAAAGCACCGGCACGCAGTCGGCTGTCAGGATACCGAGTGCCAAACCAGATGTGCGGCTGACCATGGCGTCGGCTTTTGGTCCCATGTCGAGATCCCAGGCTTCAGTCACCTCGACCACATTGGCGGAATGAACTTGGCTGAGGGTCATCAAATCATCTGCCCCGAGGTTCACCTGACGCGCGGCGTTTTTTCGGTTGGCGCGGACGTTGGCTTCGCTGTCGCCGGAGCCATAGCCACAGTTGAGAGAAGTAAATAGGCCCGCGCTAACACCGCCTTTCCGGGTCAGGAAACCGTGCTGAATGCCATTCAGGGCCGCTAAGTCGGGGTTGTGGATCATGGATGGATTATGGACCTTCGACGATTGATTGCAAACGGCGGCTTAAGCCTTGAAGCCGGCCGGCGCCAGCGCCCTTGGCGCGGCTAGCGCCATCACCTTGAAGAGCCGGCCCATGGCATCTGGCGCAGTTAGCCGTTTGAGTGCGCTTTCGATATCGGCGCGTTGCTTGGGTGTGGCGTTTTTGCAAAGCTGCTGGGCGCGGACCTCAATACCGAGTTCTTTTAGAAAATTTCCCTGGGCCACGGGTCCGTATAGATCGGCGCCCGCCTGGAGCGCCGTGTGCGCCAGTTCGGCGAAATCGACGTGTGCCGTGAGGTCGGCTTCTCCAGGCGTTTCGAGGACCGGCACATAAGCATGCTCCTGGACAGCCTGCAAGGTATAGCTAGGCTTGCTCGATGCATGGCCGTAATCGATGATCAATGCCACGCCGCCATCTGCGCGCAATCGATCGGCCAAGGTTCGCACAACACTGATTGAGGCGGGCGAGACCTCGACCGTCTCGCCGTCCTTGATCATACCAAGGCCAGCGGGAAGGCACGGGTCGATGGCGAGGCGCGGTGAGACGGTGAATGCGAGTCCTCCTGTGTTGTCAGTCGCCACCATGCGTTCGCGCCAGCCGCAGCCATCCTTGATGAATTGACGTACCGGCAGGGCATCGAAAAATTCGTTGGCGACAAAAACGCCCGGACCGTCGGGAATATCCATCACGGCTTTGTGCCATTTCGGATGCCAGTTACCCAAGGCCTGTTTCTGGTGGCCGCGCAATACCGGACTGATCTCGATGAGATGAACCTGGAGGGCTTCGGCTAGGCCGGGGACCTGGGCCATGGCACGGAGTGCATCAGCGCTCAACGTGCCCCGCCCGGGGCCAAACTCGACCCACTTAAACGGCGTCGGTGAATCTAAATCCTGCCAGGACTGCGCCGCCCATAGTCCGATCAGTTCACCAAACATCTGCGAGATTTCCGGTGCTGTGATGAAATCGCCGGCCCGGCCCAGTGGGTCACGGGTCATGTAGTAGCCGAACTCCGGGTGCGCCAGACAACTCTCCATGTACTGAACGATGGTGAGCGGCCCTTCGTGGGCGATGCGGCGTTTAAGAAAATCGGGCAGCCCGGCCATCGGTTCAGGCCGCCGAGCGGGCGCGGAACATCATGTAAAGCCCGATGGCCAACATCGGCAGCGATAACCATTGCCCCATGGTCGAGCCTGCCCACAGGAAGCTGATGTGAGCGTCAGGCTGGCGGAACAGTTCGACGAACATCCTCGACGCTGCATAACCCGCAATGAAGGCGCCGGTCAGGAAGCCACGTCTCTCGCGGACGGCTTGGTTGCGCGCCATCAAATTCAGCACTACAAACAACAATAATCCCTCCAAGGCCGCCTCGTAGAGTTGGCTTGGGTGGCGCGGCTCGGGACCGCCGTTCGGAAAGATCACGCCCCAGGGGGCGTCGGTGACGCGACCGAACAACTCGGCATTAATGAAGTTAGCGATGCGCCCGAAGAAAAGTCCGATGGGCGCGGTGCAGGCCAGGAGATCGCCGAGTTTCAGGGGCTCAATGCCGTGCTTCTTACAAAACAACAGCCCCGCTATCACGACGCCCAGAAAACCGCCATGGAACGACATGCCGCCCTGCCAGACCATGAAGATCTTGGCCGGGTTGTCGGCGAAGTAGGAGAGGTTGTAGAACAGTACGTAGCCGAAGCGCCCACCGAGGAGCACGCCGAGCGTCGCCCAGACCAGAAAATCATCGACGCCCTCGGGGGCGATGTTGAAGGGCGGCTCGGCACCCAAGTGCCGCACCATGCGCCAGGCGAGCACCAGGCCGGCGATATAGGCCAGCGCGTACCAGCGTACGGCAAACGGACCGAAGCTAACGAGGACGGGATCGATTTCTGGAAACGGCAAGGCTTGGTCCCGATCAGCGGTAAGGATCATCGGCGTCGAGAAAGTTGCGGACGTAAGTGGCAACGCCGTCTTCGAGCTCGGTCATCGGTTTGTCATAGCCGGCGTGGCGGAGCCGCTGCATCTTGGCTTCCGTGAAGTATTGATACTTGCCACGTATTGCCAAGGGTGTGTCGATATATTTGATCAGCGGTTCGAGACCCATGGCCCGGTAGACGGCATTGGCTAGATCGGCGAATGAACGTGCCTTCCCAGTGCCGCAGTTGAAAAGCCCACACACCTCTTCATTATGCAAAAGCCAGAGCACGATGTCGACGCAGTCACCGATCCAGATGAAATCGCGGAGCTGTTCGCCGTCTTCATAATCAGGATGATGGGAGCGAAACAGCACCGCCGCTTCCCGGGTTTTGGCGTGCGGATAGATTTGGGCAACAACGCTTTGCTGGCTGCCCTTGTGATATTCGTTCGGCCCATAGACGTTGAAGAATTTGAGCCCGGCCCACTGCGGCGGCAGTCGGTCACCCTCGGCGATCATAGCGGCAACGCGGCGGTCGAACAGGTGCTTGGACCAGCCATAGGCGTTCATCGGATACAAATCGGCCAAGGCGGCGCCATCACCGTCATCGTTGAATCCGGCGGAACCATTACCATAGGTGGCGGCGGACGATGCATAGATGAACTTGACGCGATTCGACGCGCACCATTTCCATAGGCGCGAGGTAAAGCGGAAGTTGTTCTCAATGATCAGATCGGCGTCGGGTTCGGTGGTGGATGAAATGGCGCCCATATGTATGACGGCGGTGACTGCGCTAGCGTACGTGTTGAGAAACGCCATGGTGCTCTCTGGATTAACTATATCGAACAGCTCGCGTTTGGCGATATTTTGCCATTTTTTTCCATCGCGCAGGCGGTCAATGATGGCAACGGGGCCGAGCCCCGCAGCCTCTAGTCCGTGCGCAATGTTTGATCCGATAAATCCAGCACCGCCGGTGACTACGTACATACCCGTTTTATAGGCAGGCTTGCGGCTTGCGGCAAGCGGTGCGGCATGGCCGTCGTTAGGGTATGCGTACGAGGCTTGCATGCGCCGGGAGGTGGACCCATACTTTAAGGGAAAGCAACGCAAGCAAGGTGAATGCCATGCAAACCTCAAACCGTATTTTTGATGATTTGGCACGCGTCGCTAATGGTGCCGCCTCGACTTTGGTTGGCGTCAAGGATGAGATTGAAGCCCTAGTGCGCCAAAGGATTGAGAAGATGCTGGTCGATGCCGATTTGGTGCCGCGCGATGAGTTTGACGCCGTTAAGACAATGGCGGCTGAAGCGCGTGCCGAACAAGAGCGCCTGGCAAAACGCGTTGCGGCGCTGGAAACGAAATTGAAAAAGCTGGCTGCGAAAAAGACAGGCCAACCGAAGCACAAAGCCACGGCCAAGCCAAAGGCGGCGCCCAGGCGCAAGCCGTCGGTCAAGACCACCATGAGTAGCTAAAAGACCTTTCTTGGGTGCTATCCAGTTGTCCACAAAAAATTCATGTCTCAGCATGATTTCCCCCTTGCGCGTGAGCCCTTCTTTAGTGCAGGCTACACGTAGTATCGGTTTTGAGAGTGATTGCTACATTTAGGGGTTGCTACTAAATATAGGATCTCCACCCGATGGTACTTTGAACGCGGGCCGCGACAACAGTAGGAGCGGACATGACCACACTTAACGCCTCATACGAAACCGCCTCCGGGCATCCCATCGACACTGTGGAACAACTGGTCGAAATCAACGAATGGCCTTTCGAACGGCGGAGCCATGAAGAAATGGCGGTGCAGGTGCCGGGCACTTGGTGTGATTACAGCCTGTATTTTGCCTGGAACAATGAAATGGTGGCGATGCACTTCACCTGCGCCTTCGACATGCGGGTGGCGGAGGAGAAGTACGAACAGGTGCACGAGTTGCTGGCGATGATCAACGAGAAGCTGTGGCTCGGCCACTTCGGTATGTGGGCCGATGAGGGGCTACCGATGTTCCGCACCACGTTGCCGATGCGAGGCCATCCAGGTGTCACCGTCGAGCAGGCGGAAGACTTGGTCGAAACTGCGATCATAGAGTGCGAGCGTTTCTATCCCGCCTTTCAGCACGTCATCTGGGGCGGCAAAACGGCTCTTGAGGCCGTGGGGGCGGCGATGATCGATACCGTCGGCGAGGCCTAAACCTTGCAAAAGCCCATACTCCTTGTCGGATGTGGCAAAATGGGCGGCGCAATTCTGGAAGGTTGGGTCGACAATGGGCTCGCCGCGAGCGATGTCTCGATTGTCGAGCCTGGTCAGAATGCCGCCGGGCCGTTGTCGGCAAAGGGTTTCAATGTCGTTGCTGGGCCTGATGACTTGGCGGACGGTTTCCTGCCCGGCGTGGTGTTCTTCGCGGTGAAGCCGCAGGTGATGGACGAAGTGGCACCACCCTATCGAGCCTACGTTGATGCCGAAACGGTTTTCCTGTCGATCGCCGCAGGCAAGACCATTGCATATTTTGAGAAATGCCTGGGCATGGAGGCCGCCATTGTGCGTGCTATGCCGAATACGCCGGCGGCTGTCAGGCGCGGGATTACGGTGGCCTGTGGCAATACTAATGTGTCGGAGGTTCAAAAAAGCTTGTGCCTCGATCTCTTGGGTGCGGTCGGCATAGCCGATTGGGTCGAGGATGAGGATCTTATCGATGCGGTCACGGCGCTTTCCGGCGGCGGCCCGGCCTATGTTTTCCTGCTGGCTGAGGTGATGGCTAAGGCTGGCATCGCGTCCGGGCTGCCGGCAGAATTGTCCGGGCGTTTGGCACGCGCCACGGTGGCCGGTGCCGGGGAGTTGTTGTGGCAATCAGACGCCGCGGCATCGACCTTACGCGAAAACGTTACCAGTCCCGGCGGCACCACCTTTGAGGCGCTGCAGGTGCTGATGGCCGACGATGCTTGGCAGCTCTTGATGGACTGCGCCATTGCCGCCGCCACGGCGCGCTCCAAGGAACTTGCTGGATAAGCACCGGTATTCACGCGGACGCTCGGATCTGGTATACTGCGGTATGGCCCGCAAACCCAAATCGAAGCCCAAGGTGGCGGCGAAGGACGCGCTGATCAATGCCGCCCTGGTGCTTGCCGCGCGTGACGGGTGGCGACATGTTACCATGGCTGCCATAGCCGAGGAGGCGGGACTCAGCCTGGCTGAAGCCCTTACGGCATTTGCTGACAAAAACGAGGTATTGGCCGGTTTTTTATGGCGCGTTGATCAGGCCGTGTTAGCCGGCGGCAACAAAGCTGATGTGGGGGAAACACCCCGTGACCGGCTGTTCGACATACTGATGCGGCGCCTTGATGCGCTAACTCCTCACAAGGCCGGCTTGGCCGCCGTGCTTTGCGATCTTAGACGTGAGCCGATGAGCGCGCTCTGTCATCTCAGTCGGCTCAATGGTTCTATGCGTATGATGCTGGATGCCGTGAGTATTAACTCAAGCGGCCCTTGCGGTGCGCTCAGAGCCAAGGGCCTCGCCGTCATCTACGCTAACACGCTCCGCGTGTGGTTGGATGACGAAGGCTCGGATCAGGCTGCGACCATGGCGGCACTCGACCGAGGCCTGATCCAAGCGGAACGCCTGATGAGGTTGTTCCTGCCCGGTCGGCTCAAAGGCGATCCAGGAGCCATTTGATCAAAAGAATCAT
>CAYXUT010000133.1:0-8304 GCA_964468005.1 uncultured Magnetovibrio sp.
GACATTGTCGGACGTTTGCGGGGCGCGCAACTTTATGTGTCGAGGCCCTCAAATTGGCGGATCAATCGGGTGTAACTATCTATGATGTGAGTCACCTGTGGCCCGCGCGCCAAGTTGGGGCCAGACTTAGTAATCCTCGATAAGAATAACTATCCTCGATAAGATATTGACAGCCGCGGCACGGTTAATAAGTCTTTGACAGTAGTTGGTCGGTGCTGCTTCCGCCGAAACCGCCATCCTCAAGCTCAATGGAGAACCGCCAGCAACGCGGACTATAATCCTTAGTGCTGAGATCGACTTCAAGCCCGCCATCACCCGTGATAAAGGGCTTCAGTTTCGGAACCTCGTCGCCAACGTGGATGGTCATGGCTATTCTCCTTTGTCGCTTTGTCCGAGCCGCTGACGGTAAAGCACTGGAAAAAGAGTAAGAAACCTCTGACGAAGTAAAAAAAACTCTACTCAGCGAGCCGCTCGGAGTGTAAGGTTTACGGAAATAAGTTCATCACCAATGGATGACATAGGGAGATTGTCAGCAAGCGCTGTTTTGCCGAGGTAGGAGGGTACCACCCCTCTATTTTATCCTTAATTGTACTGTCCGGCTAACAAGGAAAAGGAAATCCATGGTTAAGGCTCTTCATATTGAACCGTCGTATTGTACGGGTTGTCATCAATGCGAGATGGCTTGCAGTTATCATCACGAAGGAGTGTTTAACCCTTCTAAATCCCGCATAAAGGTGTTTGCCTTTCAAGATGAGGGCCGCAATGTGCCTTACACTTGTACGCAGTGCGACGATGCTTGGTGCATGCGGGCATGTCCGGTGGATGCGATTTCGGTTAACAAGATAACGGCGGCGAAGGAAGTTTCCGAGGAGCTTTGCGTCGGGTGCAAGGTCTGCACCATTGCCTGTCCGTTCGGCACGATAAATTATAATCATACCACTGGTAAGGTGGTGAAGTGCGATCTTTGCGGCGACGACCCGCAATGCGTTGAGGTCTGTCCGACACCGGCCTTGAGTTACATTGACGCGGAACAGACGGGTATGGACCGGATGCGCCACTGGGCGGAGAGGACGGATTCCGGGAAGAAAGCTTGGATATAACGAATACTGAACATCAACTATCATTGAACATCTAAATTCATAGGGAGAAATCGAAATGTCTTGGACGAGAAAAATACTGAGGGTTGATCTTGGCACCGGCACTTGCGCCACTGAGGATCTGAATATGGAGTGGGCTCATAAATATCTGGGCTCGCGCGGCCTTGCTACCAAGTACTTCACTGAAGAGGTGGATGCCGGGGTTGACCCGATGTCGCCCGAAAACAAGTTAATCATTGCGACAGGGCCGCTGACCGCCACTGCGGCACCGACGTCTGGGCGCTGGACAGCGATTTGCAAGGGGCCGCTAACGGGCGCCATTGCGTGTTCGAACTCGGGCGGCTTCTTCGGTGCCGAGTTGAAGAACGCCGGCTGGGACATGATCATCTTCGAAGGTAAGTCGGACGGTCCGGTATATCTGGATATCGACAACGGCGATGCCGAACTCAAAGATGCGTCTGCCATGTGGGGCAAGTCGGTATGGGATACCGAGGACATGCTTCGCGAGGTGCGCGGCGATAAATATATCCGCTGTGCTTCGATTGGCCAGGCGGGCGAGAACGGCGTGCTTTATGCCGGCATCATCAACGACAAGGACCGTGCGGCGGGCCGTTCCGGCGTTGGCGCGGTGATGGGCACGAAGAACCTCAAAGCAATCGCGGTTCGCGGCACGCAAGGCGTGCAGGTAGAAGACCCGAAGGCGTTTATGAAGGCGGTCAGCTCGGCCAATCAAATTTTGGCCGACAATGCCGTGACCGGCGAAGGTCTGCCGACGTTCGGCACGCAGGTATTGATGAATGTTATCAACGAGACCGGCGCGCTACCGACGCGTAACGCCACCGAAGTTCAGTTTGAGGGCGCCAACGACATCTCGGCGGAAGCCATGGCCGAGCCTCGCGAGTCGGACGGCAAGGCTAATTTGATATCGAACGGCGCCTGCTTCGGCTGCCCGATCTCGTGCCAGCGGATATCGCAAATCGATCCCGAGCACTTCACGGTTAAGGGCCGTCCAAAATATCAGATCGCTTCTGGTGGGCTTGAGTACGAGGCTGCCTGGGCCTTGGGTGCGGCGACCGGCGTCAACGATTTGGATGCGTTAACATTCTGCAACTTTGCTTGCAACGAATACGGCATGGATCCGATATCATTGGGCGCGACTGTTGGTGCGGCGATGGAACTATACAAGGATGGTAACATCACTGATGCCGATACCGGTGGCATCAAGCTCGAGTGGGGCAACACCGAAGCTCTGGTTGCGATAGTTGAAGCGACGGGCAAAGGCGAGGGCTTTGGCGTCGAAATCGGTCAGGGTTCGCGGCGCCTGTGTGAAAAGTATGGCCGTCCGGAGTTGTCGATGACAGTCAAGAGCCAAGAATTCCCGGCTTATGATCCGCGCGGCATTCAGGGTATGGGGCTGACTTACGCCACGTCGAACCGTGGCGCATGCCATTTACGTTCCTATACGGTGGCTTCCGAGGTTCTGGGTATCCCCGAGAAGACCGATCCGCTGGAGACCGACGGCAAGGCCGGACTGGTGAAGGCTTTCCAGGATGCCACGGCAGCCTTTGATAGTTCTGGAACCTGCATCTTCACATCGTTTGCCATGACGCTGGACGATGTCGCGCCAATGATCGATGCCGCTTGTGAAGGTAGTTGGTCGTCTGATGATCTCGTGGAATCGGGTGAGCGGACGTGGAACTTGGAGCGTCAGTTCAACTGCGCGGCTGGCTTCACGGCGGCTGATGACACATTGCCGGAACGCTTGTTGAAGGACGCGGCCAAGGCTGGTCCGGCGAAAGGCAAGGTCAGCGGCCTCGATAAGATGCTGCCCGAGTACTATGAACTGCGTGGCTGGTCGTCTGACGGCGTACCGACCAGTGAGACGGTGGAGCGCCTGGGCCTCTAGACGGCTTTGTTACGGAGCTGAAAATCCGCACCCGGTGGCGGACGTGAAAACGCGCCGCCGGGTGTCTTTCTGTCTATAATGGGAAGCCATAGATGAGCTATGTAGTCGTGGGCGCCGGACCTTCGGGAGTGATCGCGGCCGAGACCCTAAAAAGGGCTGGGCCGTCGGACGATGTCCTATTGATTGGCGCCGAGCCTGAACCGCCTTATTCGCGCATGGCCATTCCCTATTACCTAACCGGCAAAATCGACGAGGCGGGAACTTATCTACGCAAGACTGCGGGACATTACGAAGGCCTGGGCATCCAGTATATCAAGGGCGTTGCTGAGAGTATCGACCCTGAAGATGGCAAGCTAACCTTGGCTGGCGGTGACACCGTGCTGTTCGATCAGGCGTTGATTGCGACAGGCGCGCGGCCGATCAGGCCGCCAATTGAAGGGCTTGATCTGGCAGGCGTCCATTATTGCTGGACACTGGAAGACGCCCGCCACATCATCGGCTACGCTGATGCCGGCGCGGATGTCGTGCTGATCGGCGCCGGTTTTATCGCTTGTACCATTCTGGAATCGCTTGTTCTTCGCGGCGTCAACCTGACGGTTGTCGAGATGGAAGAGCACATTCTTCCGCGCATGATGGATGATGTCGGCGGCGAGATGATTAAGCGCTGGTGTGAGGAAAAGGGTGTCACGGTGAGGATCGGCACTAAGGTAACCAAGCTCGAGTGCCGAGCCGGTGCTGACGAGGGTCGTCTGACCGTTAACCTCGATGATCAATCCCAGATTGCGGCACACTTGGTCGTCGTGGCAGCCGGTGTTCAGTCTAATACAGACTTCTTGGAGGGCTCCGGTATCGAGGTCGGGACCGGTATTGTGGTCGATAAGTTCCTGCGTTCCAGCGCTGCCAATGTCTATGCCTCTGGTGACTGTGCCGAGGGCCCGGACTTCTTCACCGGTAAAGGCGTGGTTCATGCAGTGCAGCCGACTGCTACTGACCATGGGCGCATCGCTGCCATGAACATGGCTGGAAAGTGTGTTCCCTACAACGGCAGCCTGATCATGAACGTGCTCGACACCATGGGCCTAATCTCCGTCAGTTTTGGCGCCTGGCAAGGGGTTGAAGGAGGTGAACGCTCTGTAGTCGTTGATGAAACGGGCTTTCGGTATCTGCGCCTCGAGTTTGAGGAAGACCGTCTGATCGGTTGCTTGAGCCTCGGGCGTACTGATCACGTCGGGGTACTTAGGGGCCTGATCCAGATGCGGCGCCGGCTGGGCGCGTGGAAGGATCGTCTGATGACGGACCCGCATCGGTTCATGGAAGCCTACGTCGCGGGAGCGCAATTATGAAGGTCACCTTCAAGCTCTACGCGCTGCTTGGCAAGTACCTGCCTGCCGGAGCGAAAAAAAACCAAATTGAGCTTGAGCTTGATGAGGGCACTACGGCTGCTGACTTGCTCAGGCAACACGCGGTGCCCGAGGAAATGTGTCATCTCGTTTTAATCAACGGTAGTTTCGTGCCGCCAGGCGCGCGTGACACGGCGGCGTTGCATGACGGAGACGCCGTTGCTGTCTGGCCGCCGGTGGCCGGAGGTTGAAATGAACGAAGAGCCTGTAACCATAGAAAAAGAGATGGCAGTGACTCATACTGATTTTTACCGTTTACTGCCTAACGTACTTAGGGGCGAGGATATCACTGTCGAAGGCACACGAGTTCGGATTGAAGGCGCTGCTGGTATCTGGACTATTGACCTTGGCTTAGAAGGAGAGCGGCGCATTGCGTTACTTGTGGTGCCACGGACATCCGTCAAGCTGACATTCGAAGACTACTCGACAGAGAATCGTGAAGACGCCCTGAAAAGATTCGACCGCGCATTCCAGCGGGGAGGGGGGTAGATCACTGTTTGGGCAGGGTTGAATGGGCAACAAAAGACATAGCAAACACCGAAAGAGTCCAATGGACGCTGAAAATGAGTTTTGGCGTCGAAAAACTAGATGAAGATCGTAAATATATGGTCAGTTGACTGACGGACTTTAGCGAATCCGTTACCAGCGGCGGGGGCTTATTTAAATCCACCCTAATTTCCTTTGCGTCGTTTAGTACACTGAATATCATCTCGGCCGGGAAGAAAGGGTCATGGAACTTCGTGGCTACCCAAGTTTTGGTGCGGACACAGAAAAGGACCGCGCCTTGAAGGTCGATCCTATGGGTGCTGCGACGGGTTTTTGTTGTCGTGGAACAAGGAATTCAAGGTCAAGAAATTCATCACGACTTAGTTTTGCGAGCACATTTTGAAATTCAACCGAGATTAGGTGATCGCTTTTGTCAGTCACGAGGCCGAACGTGCCTGAGCGCTAGAAGATTGACACGCGCAGGGCGGTGTCATGGCTATACCGGATATGACGGCAATATGACCTTGGCAGTGTTAACTTAGCCACCCTGTATGTCGACTGAGAGTTTGGGGTCGCCATTTCAAGACCAGGGCCGTTCTTGCATGGCATGTGGTTTTGTCGCCGCCCTGACTAATGGACCGGGGATGTTGGCAAGCTTATCAAGCGGGATGCCCTGGCTTTCACTCGAAACGGTGCCGCCGGTCAACAAGCAGGAGGTGGTTCCAGACAGCATCGTCTAATTGGATAACTGGAAAGGCTGTAATGTCCTGGATATGTCAGGCTTTCATCATATCCAGATCAACCATCCGGAACTCTTTGCAGACAATTAAGTTCATATCAACGGCATTGAGAACTTCTTGGATCAAACGAAGCGCCATATGCAAATATTCAACAGTGTTCCGAAGGCCTATATCGGGCTATTGTTTTAGGAGCGTGAGTGGCGTTTTAACAACTGATCAGGATTATGACAACGGGTTAGACAAAATATGAGATAATTTGCTGGGACAAGCCCAAAACGTTTTAGTTGATGCTTAATTGATGCCAACACGACGCTGGTCAGAGATCTGAAGGAAAGGCTACTTTTTGCGCTCGGCGTATGGGTTTTCGCGCTTGCGCACATTAAGCCTGAGGGGGATTCCCCAAAGCTCGAAATCCTCGCGCAATCCGTTGGCAAGATAACGTAAGTAGCTCACCGGCACTTTGTCGGCGCGGGTTGAGAACAGAATGAAAGTCGGTGGGCGGGTTTTCGCCTGCGTGATATAGCGCAGCCGCAACCGTCGCCCGGCAACCAACGGTGGTGGATGCGCCTCGGTCATGCCTAAGAGCCATTGGTTAAGGGCCGATGTCAGTATCCGCTGGTTCCATTGTTTGTGCAGGTCGAACACCATCGGCATCAGCTTGTCGAGGCCTTTGCCGGTCTTCGATGAGCATGTGATGACCGGAATGCCACGTATCTGAGGCAGTGAGATCTTCAGCCGATCATCAAGCCTTTTCAGCGCTGCCTTCCTATCGTCAGCAACATCCCATTTGTTGACCGCGATGATCAGCGCACGGCCTTCCTCGATCACCTGGCGGGCTAGGGTCAGGTCCTGCTTTTCAAGGATCGCATTGGGGTCAAGAACCAGGACCACCACTTCGGCATACTGGATGGCACGGCGGGAATCCTGTACGGAAAGTATTTCTAGTTTCTCATGGATTTTGCTGCGTCGGCGCATGCCGGCAGTATCAACCAACCGGACCACGCGGCCTTCGTACTCCCATGGAATGGTAATGGCGTCACGGGTGATGCCGGATTCCGGCCCGGCCAACATGCGTTCTTCACCCAACAGCCGATTGACCATGGTAGATTTACCAACATTGGGCCGCCCTACGATAGCCATTTGCAATGGTGGTATCTCGTCATCATCGCCGGGCTCAAGATTGAGTGGCGGAACGGGAAAAACTACCTTTTCACTTGCCTCAAAGTTCTTAGCAAATGGCAAAAGTGCTTCGAACAGTTCGGCCATGCCAATGCCATGTTCGGCTGAAATGGCAAGTGGATCACCAAAGCCCAGCGCATAGGCCTCGATGCGCCCAGCCTCGGCTACCTTGCCCTCGCACTTGTTAGCGAGCAAGATTACGGGCGTCTCGCAGGTGCGTAGCCAGCTGGCGAAGTGCTCATCCATTGGTGTCAGTCCGACGCGTGCATCAAACATAAACAGTGCGATATCTGCGTCACCGACAGCACGTTCTGTTTGGCGGCGCATGCGGCCTTCCAAGGTCTCGGCATCGCCTTCATCCAGACCGGCGGTATCGATCAGGTTAAAGTCCAGAGTACCGATGGATGCCGCACCCTCGCGGCGGTCGCGGGTGACGCCCGGCGTGTCATCAACGATGGCGTGGCGCTTGCCGGTTAGGCGGTTGAACAGTGTTGATTTGCCGACGTTTGGGCGACCGATAATGGTGGCGGTGAGTGGCATGACACTGACTTTTCGGCGCGGCAGCGCGAGCGCCACCGGCGCGGCTATCTGTAAGCGACCAGCTGTGCGTCGTCGGCCAGGAAGTAGACGCTGCCGTCGGCGACAACCGGTGCTACGGTGATCCGGTCCGGCATTTCGACGACACCAAGAATTCGCCCGCTATAGGGGGAGACGGCCAATGCCTCTTCGTTTGAACCGGCAACTATCAGCCGGTCGCTAGCCAAAATGGGACCGGTCCAAACAATTGGGTCATCCTTATCTTTCGGATCCTCAAAGCGGGGAAGGCCGCGCACCCAGTGAATTTGACCGGTTTTGCGTGAAATCGCGGCCAGTTCGGAATCGGTGGTCAACACGTAGACATAGTCACCGGCCACCCAGGGGCTTTCAATGCCCGTGATCTCACGGCTCCAGACCCGTTGTCCGGTTCGGATGTTGATGGCCGTCATGATGCCGCCGTTAGAAACGGCGATGACCAGGCCGCGGTCGATGACCGGGCGGCCCCGGATACCGGCAAGACTGGAAAGTACATCTGTACGTCGCCCAGCGGTCAAGGTGTCTTGCCACAAGACGCGACCGTTCTCGACCTTTAGCGCAATCAATTCGCCGGATGTATAGGATACGACAACGACGCCCTTGTCGACCGCAGGGCTGGCGCCGCCAAGTACGCTAGCGATCTCCGGCAACCCCCTATGCTGCCAAAGGGTCTCACCGTTCTCGGCATTTAACGCGAACAACTGGTTGTTCATGGTTGTGACAAACAACCTTCCACCACGCGCCGTTGGCGCGGAGCGCATGGGCGCGCCGAGGTTCTTGCGCCAAATCACCTTGCCGGTCGTAGCTTCAAGCGCCGCGGCTTCCGCAAAACCAGTAGTGACGTATACGACGCTACTGTCATAGGCGAGGCCGCCGCTGATGTGGCCATCATCATCTTCCTCGGGCGCCAGTTCAACTTCCCA
>CAYXUT010000134.1:0-8243 GCA_964468005.1 uncultured Magnetovibrio sp.
TCTGCTCCCATATCTCGGGGCCGGTGGTGGTGTAATGCGCATGGGCGTTGTCGGGGTTGGAGTGCTGGTTGAGAAAGAAGGTAGTGTCTGGATTTTCTTCGCAATAGGCAATGCCTCGGTTCCTGGCGCCCACCGTATGTTCTTCCGCCGGTGTCAGCACCACAGTGGCGCCATAGGCGCAGACTAGTTTTTGGCGCTCGATAGAGCAGAGCTCACTCATGTATATACGCGCCTTGAACCCGAGAATTGCGCTGAGGCACGCAATGCCGATACCGGTGTTGCCGCTGGTGGCTTCGACGACCTCCGTATCGGAGGTGATTTTGCCGGCCTTCATGGCTTCGGTGATCATGCTGAGCGCTGCGCGGTCCTTGATTGAGGTCGGATTGCTCATCTCCAGCTTGGCCAGAATTCGCGCGTCAGCGTCGAGAAACAGTCGCTTCATATCGAGAAGCGGCGTCCGACCAATAAGTTCCGTCATATCATTCGCGATAAACACACTCGTTCCCCTTTCTGCTGTCGCTCCTGCCATGCGCCGGCTAGATGGACACTGGCGGTCATGGCAGAACCAGACTAAGTGAGCGGGGCCAGCCCCGCAATCTTCGCGCACGTGTCTGGAGCGCTTCACGTTGACATGGAAACAGCTGGGATTGATTTTGCGACACAACCCCTGAGCCCTTGGTCGCTAAAGTCAAACACCACCAGTGTCGGACGCAGTTTGGGGTCCCTCTTCCACTATCACTTCAGCGAATGCCGGGTGCCAGGTAAAGGCTAGCGTATCGGGGATCGGCAAGACCGTCTCGATTCCCGCTTTTGCCGGAATGACAAGATATAGCCCCCGTTTTTAATCTCTACTTCAGCAAATTCCTGGCGATATTGAGCAGGTGGATCTGGCTGGTTCCTTCGTAAATTCTAAAGGCCCTCACATCCCGGTAGAAGCGCTCAATGCCGGTGCCCTTGACGTAACCGGCGCCTCCGAAGACCTGTACCGCCTTGTCGGCGACACGGCCGCACATCTCGGTCGAGAAATACTTGCAGAGACTGACGTCCATGGTCACGTCTTCGTTTCGGTCGCGCTTGCGCGCGGTCTCAAGGACCAGTGCGCGCGCCGCCTCGATCTCGACCTTGCACTCGGCCAACATGGCCTGCACCAGTTGGAACTCGCCGATCGCCTGGTCAAATTGTCGGCGTTCCTTGGCATAGGCGATGGCATCATTGAGCATACGGATGGCGGGGCCGGTGGAAAGCGCCGACAGGTTGATACGCTGCTTATTGAGCGCCTTCATCACCGTCTTGAAGCCTATACCTTCAACCCCACCTAGTACCGCCTCGTTGGGCAAAAAGATATCGTCGAGATAGACCTCGCCTATAGGCGCGCCTTCCTGGCCCATCTTCGGGGTCGGCGGGCTGGTGCTCAGGCCCTCGGTGCCGCGCTCGACGAGGAATGCCGTAACCCCCTTGCCGCCACGCTCACCCTCGGTGCGGGCGAAGATGGTGAACAGGTTGGCCACCGGCGCCAAGGTGATGTAGCACTTCGAGCCCTTGATCCGGTAACCGTTGTTGACCTTCTTGGCACGGGTCTTCATAGCAGTGGCATCGGAGCCGGCGCTTTCCTCGGTCAGCGCTAGACAGCCGATCATTTCGCCGGAAGCCAGTTTCGGTAGGTATGCCTGTTTCTGCTCCGGTGTGCCGTCACGGATGATACACTCTGAGCCGATGCCGGCGTTCTGTCCGCCATAGACGCGGAAAGCTACCGAGCACTGCGTGAACTCCATGAAAGCGATGGCCAGTTCCTCGGATGTTAGACCGGCGCCCCCAAATTCCTCCGGGATGCTCCAGCCGAAACTGCCAAGCTGCTTCAGCTTCTCAATGACGTCATCTGGGATGCGGTCCTCGACCTCGACGCGGTTCTCATTGGGGATGGCAACATCCCGCACAAATTTTCTGATCTGCCCGACAAGCGCATCAAACGCCTCTTGGTCGCGGATCATGCTTTCTCCCTTTGCATTTCCGACTGGTCAATGCGATTTGCCGGTTGTCCCACCCGGCTCACGGCGATCAGTGGTCCTTTTCGGCTCGCGCTTCGACAACCTTGTCGGCATCGCGGCCAGAGAATTCCTGCAAATGGTCGAAGGTCCACTCGTAGGTGCCGACCCCCAGCGTCATTGAACGCAGTTCAATAATCAGGTCGTGCATTTCCGACTGCGGCAGTTGTAGCTTGACCTCATCCCAACCGGGCCAGCCATCCTTGGCATCAAAGCCGAGGATCTGCCCGCGCCGGCCACTAGCCAAGCGTTGGATGCCCGACGTGAACTCGTTCGGCAGCGCAATGGTAACCTCGAAGATTGGCTCCAGCAGTACCGGATTACAGCTTGGCAGGCCCACGCGCATAGCCTGTTGGGCGGCCTTCTTAAATGCCATGTCGGAGCTGTCGACGGTATGGTACTGGCCGTCGGTAAGCGTTACCGATAGATCGACTACCGGAAAGCCAAGGGGCCCCCGAACCATGAATTCCTTGACGCCGTTCTCAACTGCTGGGATGTACTGCTTCGGCACCACGCCGCCTGTGATGGTGTCCTCAAACTGGAAGCCCGAGCCGCGCGGTAACGGTTTGATGTCCAGGTGCACGTCACCGAACTCACCGTGGCCACCCGATTGTTTCTTATGGCGCGCGTGCTGGGAAACTGGTTTTCGGATGGTTTCCTTGTAGGGTACCTGGGGGCGCTCCGAGAGAAGGCTCAGGTTGAAGCGGTTGTTCATCTTGTCGATGGCAATCTGCAGATGCATCTCGCCCTGGCCCCACATCAAAAACTCACCGGTATTGGCGTCCGGGCCATAGGTCAACGATGGGTCTTCCTCCGCCAGCTTTGAAAGCGCGCCGGAAAGCTTCACGTCATCGCCCTGGTGTTCGGCGTGAATGGAGAGCGCGAACAGCGACGAAAGCGGCGCCGGCCAATCGGCGCTGACATTGCCTCCTTCGGTCAAGGTGGCGCCGGTAAGGATGTCTTCCATACGGCCCAAGGCGACGATTTCACCGGCCGACGCGCTGGAAACCTTATCGAACTTTTGGCCGAGCGCTTTGCTTATACCGCTGACCCGATTGCCGTTCAGCGTCATACCGTCCTTGATCTCGCCGGATAGCACGCGGGCGAAACTTAGTTTGCCGACGTGCTCAAGATGCACCGTCTTAAACACCTGTGCCACGTTGCCACTGGCTTCAAGGCCGAGGCGATCGGTTACATTGGCGACTTCCGGCGATTCATGGCGCAGGGCTTTCATCAGCCGGGTAACACCTGAATCCTGCTCGGCTGAGCCGAAAAATACCGGTACGATCAGGTTTTCGCTGAGATCTTTCTTAAGTGTCTCGTAGATTTCATCAGAAGACGGAATAACGTCTTCCAGAAGGTTCTCAAGAAGTTCATCATCAAAATCGGCAAGAGATTCCAAAAGCTCAGTGCGCGCCAACTCTTCATCGTCCTTGAGGGCATCCGGCAATTCCATAAGCTTCGAGCTCGAACCTTCTTGCCATTCAAAGGCGCGCTCCGAGACTAGATCAACATGGCCGGAGATATGCTCACCGTCTCGGATCGGGATCTCTCTGAGTACCAATGGTCGTTCGGATACTCTTTGCAGGGCCTCGAAGGTGCCGCGCACGCTGCCGGAAGAGACATCCATCTTGTTAATGAATAGGATATGCGGAACGTTATTGGCTTCTAGATTCTTAAGGATCGGTGCCACAGTCACCGCTTTGTCAGGATCGGCCTCACAGACGACGACCGTTGTATCGGTGACCAGGGTGGCATTAAGGCGATCCTGGCTCAGTTCCACTGAACCCGGGCAATCGAGGAATGTCCATTGCTCTCCCAGGTACTCAAGGTTGGCGACATTGAGATCAGTCGACATTTGACGCGCCTTGGCTTCCGTGTTGGCGTCGCCGACCATGTTGCTTTCCTTGACAGTACCTTTGCGCTGGATGGTGTCGGACAGCTTGAGAATAGCCTCCAAGAGCGAGGTCTTGCCGCTCGTGTAGGGACCGACCAATGCGGCCACGCGCGGGCCAGACGAAGCTTTGGTAGTCATGGAATCCCTCCCTTTGGTGTCAGCAACCATGTTCCGACACGGTTTGCGATCTCGTTCAGGAAAAGGGTAATGAAGACGCCCTCCGATGCAAGGAAAATGCAATGATCCTTCGTCCAATTGACAGTGATCAACCGGGCACACGACCCGTCAAAAAAGGCACGCGCAGCGTGACGGGGGGCTCGGTGGCATGGGAGAAGGGCGATGACGTTGCCGGCAACTGTGATTTTACGCTTGACAGCGCCGTGGTTAATTATCGTAACAAACTTCTTGACGTGTGTGGTTGGGACAAGCTGTTTTATCGGCCTCAATCGGACAGGATTAATTTGCTAGTTAATTTTGTCTTGTCGAAGCGACGTGCCTAGCGGAGAGAAGCACAGAACCGCTGGATGCGAGTGCAGGCATCTTCCAGCAAATCCGTCGCTGTCGCGTAGGAAATTCGGAAATGCGGGCTTAGCCCAAAGGCCTCGCCGTGTACGGCGGCAACGCCCTCCGAATCCAAAAGCGCGGTGACGAAGTCTTCGTCTGATTGGATTACCTTTCCGCCTTCCGTAGTCTTGCCAATAAGCCCGTCGCACGACGGATAAACGTAGAACGCACCTTCCGGTGTTGGACAGGAAAGGCCCTGCGACTGGTTGAGCATGCTGACCACTAGATCGCGGCGGTCCCTGAACACCTTGTTGTGCTCGGCGATGAAATCGTGCGGACCGTTGAGCGCCGCCACGGCCGCCACTTGCGATACGGCGGCGGTGTGGGAAATCGACTGTGACTGAACTTTGGTCATCGCCTTGATGACCTCGTCCGGGCCGCCGGCGAAGCCGACGCGCCAGCCGGTCATGCAATAGCCCTTCGACATGCCATTCATGGTCACCGTGCGGTCCCAAAGTGCTGGCTCGATCTCGGCGATGGTCCTGAAGGTGAAGTCGTCGTAAACGAGGTGCTCGTAGATATCGTCAGTGAAAACCCAAACGTGCGGGTGCTTTAGTAAGATATTGGCGAGTGACCGAAGGTCATCTTCCGTATAAGCGGCGCCGGACGGGTTGGAAGGCGAATTGAGTAACACCCACTTGGTTTTTGGCGTAATAGCATCATCCAACTGCTCTGGCGTCACCTTGAAACCGTTTGCCGCCGGGCAATCGATGGTTACTGGAACGCCGCCGAACATGGCGGTGATGTCGGGGTAGCTGACCCAATAGGGGGCTGGTACGATGACCTCGTCACCGGGGTTCACTGTGGCCATAAAAGCATTGAAAATTACCGGCTTGCCGCCGCACGACACATGGATCTGCGAGGGGGTATAGTCGAGGTTGTTGTCGCGCTTGAACTTAGCCGATATGGCTTCCAGAAGCTCAGGAATGCCGTTGGTCGAGGTGTAGCGGGTGAACCCGTCATCAAGCGCCTTTTTAGCGGCCTCGATGATATGCGCGGGCGTGTCGAAGTCTGGCTCTCCAGCGCCGAGCCCAATGACATCGCGGCCGGCGGCGTTGAGATCACGCGCCTTCTGGCTAACGGCAATAGTGGCGGACGGTTTAACGGCGCTCAGGCGGTCGGCAACAAAAGCCATGACGGGCATCCCTTCGATGGAATTTTGGTAGGAAATCGGAGCAAAACCTACGCTCGCCCAGGTCCTGGCGCAATAACTAAATGGGAGGGGTCAGTTGCTCGTGGCTGCCGCTAGAAAGTTCATAACAGCAGGATGGACCAGATCGCCAGACCATTTGGCACCGGCCTTGTTGAAAAATCCGTCACGCAGCCTGAATTGCCCTTTCTTGGCCCGTGATGCGTTTATGCCACGGAACCTGTTGCGGAGAAACCGTTAAGCAGCCCGAGCCCTTTGAATGGCACACCAGATGGCTTCGCTCGTCAACGGCATGTCGATGTGTTCGATGCCGAGTGGCGAAAGCGCTCCGAGGACAGCGTTGACGATGGTTTGCGGCGCGGCGATGGCGCCCGCCTGTCCGGTTCCCTTTACGCCGAGGGGATTGGCATTGGTCGCAGAGCCTTCTAGGTGGATGTTGAATTCCGGTAGGTGCTCGGCGCGCGGCACCAGGTAGTCAATCATGGAGCCACTGATCAACTGGGCGGTGTCTGGGGCGTAGAGCGCATGTTCCCCGATTGCTTGGCCGATGCCTTGTGTGACGCCGCCCACCACCTGTCCCTCGGCAAGTCTCGGGTTGATCAAGTTGCCATAGTCATCAACAGCGGTGTAACGCAAAAGCTCAACCGCGCCGGTTTGCGGGTCGATCTCGACTTCGGCAGCGTGGCATCCACCCGGGAAGGTGAAGGCTGCATCCTCAACCTTGGAAAAGGTGTCTAGCCCGCCTTTTGCCGTACGCGCCATCTCCAGTAGCGAGATGGACTGGCCGTTGTCGGTGGCGGTAAAGACACCGGAGCTAAACTTTATTTTCTTTGGCGCCACTTGGAGGTATTGCGCGGCCGTCACCAGCGCTTTTGCCATGACAGCGTCGAGCGCTTTCACCAGCGCGGCGCCGCCCATGTGCATGGAGCGCGCGCCGCCGTGGCCGTGACCCATACGGATAAGCTGGGTGTCGGCATTGATGAAACGGAAGGTATCAATGGACAGACCCAGCCGCTCGGTAGCGATTTGCGAAAAGGATGTCTCGTGTCCTTGGCCGTTGGATTCGGTGCCAAGGCGAAGCTCGACTTTGCCGTCGTCCGCGAATATGACTTCCGCGCCCTCTTCGGGAACGCTGCGGGCGGTTTCCATGAAGCAGGCAAAACCAAGACCGCGCAACCGGCCTCGAGTGGTCGCTTCATTACGCCGGGTCTCGAAACCGTCACGGCCGCTCAGGCGTTCGGCCTCCGAGATGTTTTCCTTATAGCGTCCACTATCGAGTTTCATGCCGAGTGCTGTTGTGTGTGGGAATTCATCGATGGTGTTTTGGCGTCTGAGCTCGACGGGGTCGAGGTTGAGGCGCTTCGCCGCCGTTTCAATCAGACGCTCGGTGATGAAATTTGCTTCAGGTTTGCCCGCCCCGCGGTAGGCATCGACGGGTGCCGTATTGGTGAAAACTCCTTGCGCGTCAATATAGATCTGTCCGATATTGTAAAAACCACCTAGTGCCGTTGGGAAGGCCTTGGTCGGGATGCCCGGCGCGCCACCGGATAGATAGGCACCCATGTTACCGACGAGTTCGGCCTTTAGCGCTAGGAATTTGCCTTCGGCGGAAAGCGCCAGTGCAGCACGGGCGCGGCTGTCGCGGCCATGCACGGCGGCTGAGAAGTCTTCGGTGCGCTCCGCCACCCATTTGACTGCCCTAGCATGAAACCGGGCTGCCCAGGGCAGAAGCACCCATTCCGGATAGAGAAAATTTTTCAGTCCGAATCCACCGCCGACGTCGGGCGCGCGAATCTGGAAATTGTTAGCATCAATGCTGAAAATATCGTTGGCCAATTGATTCCTGAGGGAGTGGAGCCCCTGTGCTGTGCAGGTCAGGGTATAGGTGTCGCTCTCGATGTCATATTCACCGATGCCGGCGCGCGGCTCCATCGCCACGGCCGTGACACGATTGTTGACGATATCCAATTCCACGACGTGCTCGGCCTTGGCGAAGGCGTCGTTTAAGGCTGTCTTGTCGCCCTTTTTGAAGCGGAAGGCGGCGTTGGAAGGCGCCTGCTCCCAGACCAGCGTCGCATTAGGCGAAAGTGTCGCCTCGATATTGGCAAGTGCGGGCAGGATCTCATACTCGATGAATACCTGCTCGGCTCCTGCCTTGGCGGTGGCGAGCGTCTCGGCAATGACCAAAGCCACCGGGTCGCCAACATGGCGCACGCGACCGCGTGCTAGGGCGGGGCGGGGCGGTACGATGAAAAAATCTAGATGATCGCCGATAGTAGGGCAGGGCATGGAGCCAAGACCGTCTGCATCGAGGTCTGCCACTGTATGCACGCCTTTGACACCATCGATTTCGAGCGCTACAGAGGCGTCGATGGCGAGAATCTCGGCATGCGCATGGTCGGAGCGGATAACCACGGCATAAAGCTGGTCGTCTCGATTGAGGTCGGCGGTATAACGCGCACTCCCGGTTAAAAACCGGTGGTCTTCCAGTCGTCGTGCGGATTTTCCGGGGCGGATGTCTTTGGCGCTATCGGGTGGGGTGATGGACAACTGGGGTCCTTCTGAGGGTTGTCTGAATTTGTGATCGGAT
>CAYXUT010000135.1:0-8213 GCA_964468005.1 uncultured Magnetovibrio sp.
TTCCTGCCCGGTCGGCTCAAAGGCGATCCAGGAGCCATTTGATCAAAAGAATCATCGCATGCGCAGCATAATACGGTGCATCGCATAAAAATATTGACTGTGATCAAGGCTGCTGTTGAGGCCTTTTAGACCGTGGTCCATCGCCAGAACGAAATCATTCAGGAAATTGTCAAGGAGGCCACCGACGCGGTTGGCGAAATTTCGAAGCTGGACGCACCTGAAAACGCCACCGCCAAGTAGGCCGAGCTGATCAAAAGCGCGTTCGAAAAAGCCGTCGCCAATTCGCAGGAACTGGCCAACATGATAGCTGCCTTGAATGCCGAGATTACCAAAGTGATCAATGCCCGTTTCGCCGAAAGCCTTGAGGAGATCCGCAAGCAGGCCTTAGCTCTGAAGAAGAAAAAGTAAACCTTTCGCGCCTGATCACGCGAACAGAGGCCGTCCACTAGGCAGTGGGCCGCCATTCGTTGTTTGGGGCCGGGCATCGTGGCAGATTGGTGGCCTATCAACGAGTGGAGCCTAAGCATGGAAATCAGCTACAACGATTTTACCAAGGTCGATATCCGGGTCGGGACGGTGATTCGAGCAGAGCCGTTCCCCGAGGCCCGCAAACCGGCGATAAAGGTATGGATCGATTTTGGGCCCGAAATCGGCGAGCGCAAGACCTCTGCTCAGCTCACAAAGCACTATGAGCCAGGCACGCTCGTTGGATGCCAAGTGGCGGGCGTGGTCAATTTCCCACGAAAACAGATCGGTAAGTTTATGTCGGAAGTGCTGGTGCTGGGGTTTCCGGATGCTGATGACGAAGTTGTACTCATTGGTCCCGGCTTTGAGGTGCCTAACGGTGGGAAGCTCTTTTAAACGCGATTTCTTATGTGGTCTGCGCCACCTTAAGGTCCATGGCCAAGGCTTTGATCACCGCCTGCGTGCGAGTTGAAATGTTAAGCGCCTTCAACAGAGCCGTCACATGCAGCTTTACCGTACTCTCAGCGGGCCCTTGTCTTTGTCTCTGCCGCGCCGTTCCGAGCTACCTTCGCCATCGATACCACTAAGCAGGCAGGCCGGCAGGTAGATCCCGCCCTTGAACACGAGGTTGAGTGCGCTGAGCATGTCTTTACTGTAGAGTGCCGTCGGCACATAACCCGACGCGCCGCAATCCATGGCACGACGAAAGTCGTTGCCGCCTTCCATAGCGGACGCGATCACCACTGGCGCGTTACCAACCTCATCGCAGAGCGCTTTCAGACACCTAAAGCCATCCAATCCCGGCACCGTGAGATCGACCAGTGCCTTGTCGAATTTGGCTTCCTCGCAGATACATTTGAAGGCCTCGCTATAACTAGCGGCCTCGACGTCTTCGACACTGTCGCCGAGGCCGTAAAGAATATGCTTCATTCCCTCCTGAAAGAGAGCATTATCATCAGCGAGCAGGACGCTTAGTTTTTTTGCTTGCGGCAATTGAGCCTCGTTATGTGCGGAGTGGCGGGCGGGCGTCTACCGCCCAGTTCCGGCAAGCGCGAAAATTAATTCACGCATCAGTGCGCCTGAAGCCATAAAACCATGGTAAATTGATGTTTCACGCGATGCCAGAGCTGTGAGTGGCGGAATTAGGTACGCTAAACATCCAATACTATCGATTTAAATAGGGTCATAACGGCAAACGGATCTTGACACGGAGCCCGCCAAGGCTCGAACCTTCCAAGGATATATCACCGCCGAGGCCGCGCACGACGTCTTGCGCGATGCTTAGGCCTAGTCCGACACCGCCGGTCCCTGGGTTGCGCGAGTTTTCAATCCGGTAGAAAGGTTTGAAAACTTCCTCGCGAACATCCTCAAGAATACCCGGGCCATCATCGTCAACAATCACTTCTACCGCGCCCTCTCGCAGACCGGCACGAAGCGTAATGTGGTTGCTGTGCTGCATAGCATTCTCGACGATATTGGTGATGCAGCGCCTGAAGGCGCTCGGGCGCAGCGCCACCTCAAGTTCGCCTTCCGTGTGCAGGTCAATTACCCCACCTTTTCGTTGAGCCTGTTGGACGACGCCCTGCAACAGCTCGCTCATGTCGGTCGGCACCGGATCTTCACCGCCTTCGCCGCGCGCAAAAGCCAGGTAGCCCTCCAACATGTGCTCCATCTCGGTCACATCGCCCTTCAAATCAGCGGCGGCATCGTCGCCCTGCATTTCCAGTTGCAGGCGCATGCGAGTCAGGGGCGTGCGCAAATCGTGTGATACGCCGGCCAGCATGTCGGTGCGCTGGCGGATTTGGCGGACGATGCGCCCTTGCATAGCCATGAAAGCGGCAGCGGCTAGGCGAACCTCGGTCGCTCCTTCCACTTTAAATCCGCTGACATCTCGGCCCTTGCCAAAATCGTCGGCCGCCCTGGCCAGGCGGCGGATCGGTTTGACCTGATTTCGCATGAAAACCGTCGCTACGCCGAACAGGATCAACGCGGAGCCGACCATCCAGGCGACGAAGACGAAAGCTGTACTGGAAAACAGGCGCTTGCGCGGCACCACCACATGCAGCATCGCATTGGGTAACTGAACGTCGATGGCAACATGGCGCGGTACGCTTTTGGCATCAATCTGGAAGGGTTCGCCGACATGTTCACGCATCGCTCGTATCAGCATGCGTTCCATCAAATTGCGGCCAACCGGCGTCGGATCCTTGAGCACTGATTTATCGCGAACGATTACGAAAATCTGCATGTCGCCTTCAGCGATCTCAAGTACCCGGGCGCGATTTTTCGCCGACATTTCAATCCGTAGCATATTAATGATGGCGGCGATGTCGCCAGCGACGCCGCGCGCCAGACGTAGAGAGACCTTGTCCCAGTGGGTCTCGAAGAAAATGGTGCCGGAAATCAATTGTAACATGATCAAGGGCATGACGATGATCATCAATGACCGGCCAAGCAGGCTCTTCGGCAGGTACTTTTTGATGGTGAACGCCATAGTGCAGTCCTTGTCCGGGGCTATTCGCTCAGTCGGGTACCAGCATGTAACCCTTGCCGCGCACGGTTTGCAAATATCTCGGCAGCCTCGGATCGATCTCAATCTTGCGCCGGAGTCGGGTGATCTGCACGTCAACGGCGCGGCCGCCGCCTCGGGTGCCGGTGACCGAGATCAAGTCCTCCCGCGAAAATACCAGGCCGGGCTGTTCGGCCAAGGCCCCTAGTAGCGCCGTTTCGACGTCAGTCAGGTGCACCGGTTGGTCGGCCCTGGTCAATTCGCCCCGCGATAGGCGGAACACCATGTCGCCCAGCGTAATCTCTTGTGGCAGGGCTTGTTGTTCTGGCACGCGGCGTAAAATCGAATTGATACGAAGCAACAGTTCGCGCGGCTCAAAGGGTTTGCCCAGATAGTCATCGGCACCATGTTCTAAGCCCTGGATGCGGTCGTCGATCTCGTTCATGGCGGTCAGCATCAGGATCGGCACGTCGTTGGTGCTTCGCAGGTCGCGAGCAAGATCGAGTCCGCTTTCACCTGGCATCATTAGGTCCAGAACAATCAAATCGAATTGCAATGTCCCAAGCTTGCCCCGTGCCTTGGCCGCATCCTCTGCGCCGGAGGTAAGAAACCCGTTCTCGCCGAGATATTTCATCAGCAGTTCGCGCAGCCGCTGGTCGTCGTCAACGACCAGGATATGCGGCGGCGTGGCATGCAGGTCGACCATGCTATGAATCTACACCCGTCAGCTTGATGGCATCTCGCTCGTCGATCATTTTTTCAAGAACCCGCAAGAAGCCCTTGCCAGCGCCGCGGCCGGCCTCGGTGTAGGCACTGCGGATGCGGCGGCTCTGGCGCTCGGTCAGCAGGTTCTCAAGTATCACGCCTTCTTTGGTCAGCGTCAGTAACCGACGCCGGCCGTCGTCGGGGTCTGCATCTTGGTCGACGTAGCCCTCATCGACCAATTGATTGAGGACGCGGCCAAGGCTTTGCTTGGTGATTTTCAAGATCGCCAGTAGTTCGTTGACGGCCATGCCAGGGTTGCGACCAATGAAATAGATGGCACGGTGATGCGCGCGGCCAAAACCATATTCATTAAGAATAACGTCCGCCTCGCCGGTGAAATCCCGATAAGCGAAAAACATCAACTCGATGGCCTTGCGCATGCTGCTTTCTTGATCGTGCACTTAAGCAGCCTCAAAAAATTTATGTCAGTGTTATTGACATATATGCACGAGAATGGTACTAGCGCAAGAACCTTTGGCGCCGAGCCTGAAAAACGAAAGATTATTACGATGGCGAGCGACAGCACATCATTTGATAGCCTGGAAGGTAAAATCTGGTACGATGGCAAGATGATGCCGTGGAAGGATGCGGGTGTTCATGTCCTGACCCACGGGCTGCATTATGGCTCTTGTGTATTCGAAGGCGAACGCTCCTATGCCGGTGAAATCTTCAAACTGCGCGAGCACACCGACCGTCTGCTAAAGTCGGCAGAGGCCCTGGGTTTCGAAATCCCATTCACGGCGGACGAGATCGATGCTGCCTGTGACGAGGTCTGCGGGATCAACAGCATTGTCGATGGCTATATCCGCCCAGTCTCCTGGCGCGGCTCGGAGATGATGGGCGTCTCCGCGCAATCCAACACCATTCATCTAGCCATCGCCGCTTGGGCTTGGCCGTCTTACTTCTCACCGGAAGCGCGGATGAAGGGGATACGATTGAAAATGTCGAAATGGCGCCGCCCCGATCCGGTGACTGCGCCGGTGCATGCCAAGGCCGCTGGGCTCTACATGATATGCACCCTTTCCAAACACGAGGCTGAGGCCGAAGGTTACGACGACGCACTGATGCTTGATTGGCGCGGCCAGGTCGCCGAGGCGACAGGTGCCAACATCTTCATGGTGTTTGGCGACGGCAAGCTGCACACGCCGATCCCGGATTGTTTCCTAAACGGCATCACGCGGAGGACCGTCATCGATCTGGCCAAGGCGCGAGGCATCGAGATTATCGAACGCGTCATCATGCCCGATGAACTGGCCAATGCCACCGAGGTGTTCCTGACCGGTACGGCGGCCGAGGTGACGCCGGTGGGCGAGATCGACCAGCACAAGTTTACCGTCGGCGAAATCACGAACTGGTTGATCGACGACTACGACAAGGCCGTCGGTAAGGCGCCAACCGCCGACGCGGCTTAAGTGCTGCGCCGCTGGTCCTGGTTCCGAGCTCATCGCCCTTGCGGGCGAGCGCCGGATCCAAGGTTTGGCGGGTAGGGGCAGTCATTGGAAAACTCAATCTCCCGTCTGGTCGTCATCATGGGGTTTGCCAGATGCGGGAAGTCGGTATTCGGTGGGACCCTGGCCACTAGGCTCGGCAAACCTTTTATCAATGCTGACGATTACCATACGCCCGAGAACGTCGAGAAGATGTCCAAGGGCATTCCGCTCACCGATGAAGACCGCTGGCCACGGCTCGACAGCCTTGGAAAATTCCTGCGCGATGAAGCCAAAAGTTCGGGCTTGGCTTGTTCGGCGCTAAGAAGGGTTTACCGCAAGCGCCTAAGCATCAGCGCCGGAGAGCCAGTATTTCTTGCTTTCCTTGATGGTCTGCCTGAATTGATTGCCGAACGCATCGGAGCGCGCACCTCTCTTAGCAAAACTTCCGGCTGACAATCAATCCGGGTGGCGCCAAAGCGTGTCGGCAGCCACGTTGAACGGTATTTCGGTGCCGGCTATGAGCTCGGCGCTGACTTATTTCTATGGCTACCGCACCGGGCGTTCTTCGGCCAACTTGATCTAGGCGCAGCGGGACTTATTGGGCGCTCATGGCTACGAGTGCTCCGACCGGCCGGGCTCCTTCCACACCAAGTGGTAGGCTACGGGCTTATCGACAATCAAGAACGGGATTACTCCCGGCTGTTGCCATTTTTTTGCGAAAATGACAGTTTGTCACACAGGAGCGTTACGCTCCCGTTTATTTGGTTTATAAATTTTCACACCGGCAAGGAGGATGTAAATGAAGCTGTTCGATTTGTCCGGCAGAATTGCCATCGTTACCGGCGGCAACGGAGGCATAGGTCTGGGTATGGCGCTGGGGCTGGCGGAAGCCGGAGCGCAAATTGCCGTTGTCGGGCGCAACGCGGAAAAAAACTCCAGGGCGGTGAACGACATTGAGGCGCTCGGCGCCGAGGTCATGGCCGTCGAAACCGATGTTTGCGACGCCAATGCCGTCGACCGCATGGTTGAGGCCGTCACCGGTGCATGGGGTGCGATCCACATTCTGGTCAACAATGCCGGCACGTCGGTCAGGAAGCGTCCCGAAGACCTAACGGAAGAGGATTGGCATCTGGTTATGGACACAAATCTGACCAGCGCCTTTCTTTGTTCCAAGGCCTGTTATCCGGAAATGAAAAAGGCCGGCGGGGGCAAGATCCTTAACAATGGCTCGATGTTGTCATTGTTCGGCTCGCCCTGGGGCGCGGCTTACGGCTCATCGAAAGGGGGTATCATGCAGTTTACCCGCAGCCAGGCCGTCGCCTGGGCCGAGGACAACATTCAGGTTAATTGTTTTTTGCCTGGCTGGATCAACACCGAATTGACTCGCCAAGCGCGCGAGTACCTGCCGGAGCTAAACAACAAGGTTCTCGCTCGCACGCCGGCCGGACGTTGGGGCGAACCCGAAGATTTGGCCGGACTCGCTGTTTTTTTTGCCAGCCCGGCATCGGACTTTCTGACCGGCACCGCGGTTCCTATCGACGGCGGCTTTTCCATGTCCATCTGAGGCCGGGATGCTAAATAATAAACCGAGCAAATAACCGCCCAGTGAATTTAATAGAAATAAGCATGCCTAGCGGGTGGAATAGTGAGGAAAAATGCTGCCGACAGATTGGATTAGAGCGGCGGAACGGACCGGAGGGCTTGATTTAGGTTAGGTCGGCGGGCGCAATTTTCGTTCCGTCGAGAACTCATTCCTCTTGCAGCCGTTTCTCGTGCTAAAACTGATGAAACAGGAAGTTTGCATCGGCAAATGGCCGGAAATGATCGTGCGTGCCAATCATCGGTGACAAGGGTTAAAATAATCGCTAGGGGCGTTGGCGCCGCCGCACTAGTCCGATGACCGGCCCCGTTAGCTTTCTTTCTCACCCGATGGCCAGTGCACTATGGATTGGGAGACCGGCGCCGTTGTGGCCTCGCAAAGTCGGGAAAGAAACCTGCGCGGGCCGTGCAATAGCTTACCGCCTCTATGACGATTCTTTATTCCTAAAAAACCGATGAAATCCAACCCTCGGTTTTATTTTTACCGCTTAACCCTGAAAGTTTTCGGCACAGCATGCGCCTCGGCTATGATGCCTCTGACTACCTCCCCTGCGGACTTGACCGCCTTGATAATGCCGGAACCTTGGCTGGCGGGCAGCACGGCATAGTCCACGTCGCCTTCGATGCGGCCCCTGTGGGAACCCAGTTCGCCGACCTCGTTAAGCTGCAGGGGATATGGCTTGATCTCGTGTTCGCGCGCTGCCCATTCATCGGTGAAGCGGTTTCGGATCATGCGGTTAGGTTTGCCCAAATGCGCCCGGGTTACTACGGTGCTATCCTCGTCGATATCGACGATCTTTGACTTGTAGTTGGCGTGGCCACGCGCTTCTTCGGTGGCGATGAAGCGCGTACCCAACCACACGCAATTGGCGCCCAAGGTTAGCGCCGCGACAAGACCTCGCCTGTCGGCTAGGCCGCCGGCGGCCAGCACCGGCACGTCGTCGCAATCGATAATTTTCAGGATCAAGGACATGGTGCCGCCGCGTCCGCCATGGCCGCCGCCATCGGAGCCTGACGCAATCACCACATCGACGCCGGATACCGCAACCTTCTTGGCTTGGTGTGACGTACCGACCAGGGACATAACCTTCATGTCGGCGGCATGGGCGCATTTGACGATGCGGCCTGGATTGCCGAGCCCAGAGACGATGACGTTGGTACCCTCCTCAAAGGTGACCTCGATATGTTCAACGACCTATTGTGTGTAGCCTTGCGAGGTGCCGTCCTTGCCTTTGATTTCGGCGAACAGGATATCGATCCCGAAGGGCCTGTCGGTCTCGTTTTTGACCAATTGGATCTCTTTTCGAAGGTCTTCCGGATCCATGAAAGCACAACCTATTATTTCGAGGCCGCTTGCTTTGGAGATGGCTGCCGCCAGCCGCCCATAGGCGACTTGGTACCTGCTGGCCTGACAAATGGGATGCTCGATTCCCATTATCTGGCAG
>CAYXUT010000136.1:0-8158 GCA_964468005.1 uncultured Magnetovibrio sp.
CCCAATGATGACGTCGCGATGGACCCACCCACCCATCAACAAGCCGAAACCAATCAACAGCGTCAACATCGCCGTACCGCCGTAAGAGATCAATGGTAGGGGCACGCCGACCACCGGGATCAACCCCATAACCATGGCGATGTTGATAAAGACATAGAGGAAGAACGTCATTGTGATCCCCATACCGAGTAGTCGTCCGAAATGGCTGTAGGACCTAGTCGAAATCGCCACACAGTAGATCAACAATAGGGCATAAAGCCCGATCAGACCAAGTCCGCCGACCATGCCAAACTCTTCCGCTAGCATGGTGTAAATGAAATCTGTCTGCATCTCAGGTAAAAAGCGGAGATGGCCCTGGGTTCCTTGCAAGAACCCCTTGCCGGAAAGACCGCCAGACCCGAGTGCAATCTTTGATTGGATTATATGATATCCGGCGCCCAGTGGGTCGGATTCCGGGTTGAGAAAAGTCATGATCCTCTGGCGCTGATAGGTGTGTAGTAACTGCCAACCGGCAGGCAAGGCAGCAAGGCCGAGCGTCAACACGACGGCAAACTTCCAAAGCCGCACCCCGGCAACAAAAAATATGGCACCTCCGGCCATTACCAACATCAAACCGGTGCCAAGATCGGGCTGACGCAACACCAGGGTAGCGGGGACACCGATCATCAAAAGTGGCACAATCAGGCGCGTCGGGCGGCTGATATCGTCTATGCCTAGACCATGGAAATAACGTGCCAAAGCCAACACCTGGGCGATCTTCATGAGTTCGGAAGGCTGCAGAGTAAAGTAGCCAACATCGATCCAGCGCTGCGCCCCCATGCCAATAAAACCCATGACCTCAACCATGATTAACAAGCCCAGTGAAATACCGTAAAAAACATAGGCAAAACGGAGCCAGATCCGGACGTCGACCAGTGCGACGCAAAGCATCACCGCTAATCCCATGGCAAAGCGCACGGCGTGACGACTGGCCCAGGGCTGTAAATTTCCGTTAGCGGCCGAATAAAGCATGGCGACGCCGATCGCCGCGATCAGACAGACCAACAGCACGAAGAGCCATCGGATGTCCAGCAACTTCTGGCTTATGGTATAGGTTGGCGGGTTGAGACTGTCTTTTCTCACCCGGCCACTCGATCATTGTCTGCCGCCGTACCCGGGGTTTCCAAGATGGGCGTATTGCTAGCCAGACTCCTGTCGGCGGACCCCCGCCGTTGCGCGACTTCTAAAATATCGCGTGCAATGGGCGCCGCAGACTTTGAACCACTGCCGCCGTGTTCGACAACCACCGATACGGCGTAGCGCGGGTTGTCGACAGGCGCGAAGCCGACGAACAGCGCATGGTCCCGATCTTTCCACGGCAGGTCCTTGTTTTTTATGATGCCCTGCTCGCGCTCGGCCCTTGTGATCCGGCGCACCTGCACGGTGCCGGTCTTACCGCCCATCATCCATTCACGCTTGTTTATCCGGGAGTGCCTAGCCGTACCGAGGGGTGAATTTATTACGTTACTCATAGCCTGACGAACCAGTTCAAGGTGATGAGGCGGAATGTTTAAGCTTCCGAACGGCGATGGCTGGGCCACGTCGGCAGTTCCGCCCTTGCGTACCACTTCACGTGTCAGGCGCGGCGTCAGCGCAAAACCGCCATTGACGAGCCGCGCAGTCATTACTGCCAGTTGCAACGGCGTGGCCAAGAGGTAGCCTTGGCCAATGCCGGTAATGACTGTCTCCCCTTTTTGCCAGGACGCTTCGAGGGCACCCCGTTTCCACTTGGGTGTCGGCACCAGGCCGCCGCGCTCTCCTGGCAAGTCAATACCCAAAGGCATGCCAAAGCCGAGCCGCCGTGCCATGGCGGCAATATGTTCGATACCGGTGCGACGCGCCACTTCGTAAAAGTAGACATCGCAGGACTGGGTGATTGCATTTTTCGCATCAACCAGCCCATGGCCACTCTTTTTCCAGCAATGGAACCTGGAATTGCCCAGTTCCATGTATCCGGTACAGAAGATCCGGTTGTCCGATGAAATCACAGCCTTTTCAAGGGCCGCCAACAATACCACCATCTTGAAGGTTGAACCCGGCGCATAGCGGCCCGCTATAGGCTTGTTAGTCAAAGGTGCGCGCGGGTCATTGACCAGAGATTTCCACTCTCTCTCACTCAAGCCCCTGTTGAAGGCATTTGGATCATAGGCCGGCGCTGATGCCATAGCTAGGACCTCTCCGGTATGTACATCAATCACCACGGCCGAGGCACTCTCGCCCTTCAATCGCTGGCTAACAATCCGTTGTAGCCCCATGTCGATGGTCACTTTTACTTCGGCGCCGGGTTCGCCTTCGCGTCGTTCCAACTCTCTGATTACCCGGCCAAAAGCATTGACCTCGACTTGCGAACTGCCACTTTTTCCGCGCAGCGCCAAGTCGTGGGTCTTTTCCAATCCCGCTTTGCCGGTTCGGAACCCCGGCAATTCCAACAAAGGGTCACCGGTTAGTTCGGCAGGTGACACGGCCGCAACATAACCCAAGACATGCGCGAGATCAGCGCCATGCGGATAGCTTCGGCTTTGGCCGACGTCGATCATGATCCCCGGCAACTCAGGCGCATTGACCTCAATACGGGCTGCATCTTTCCAGTTGAGGTTCTCGCGCACCGTCACCGGAACGAAGCTTCGGTTGCGTTTGATGCCCCTAAGAACCCGGCGGCGCTCGCCCGGACTGATTGATATGATCTGGCTAAGTGAAGATAAGGTGAGATCGAGATTTCGGGTATCTTCCGGAATCAGAAGGACGCGGTAATTCTGCTGATTGTCAGCAACCGCAACGCCGAAGCGGTCGACAATGCGTCCGCGCAGCGGCGGCAACAGCCGGAGATTGATCCGGTTCTCATCGGCAAGGGTGCGGTAACGCTCCGCCTCAACCACTTGCAGAAAATAAAGCCTGCTGGCCAGGGCCGACAAGAGTAACGCCTTGCCGCCGGCCAGTATGGCGGTGCGGCGGTTGAACAGTTTGTGACGATCGTTATCGCGAAGCATATCAGACCGACCTTAGGACTTTTGTCTGCCAAACGAGAAACATCCATGCCAATACCGGATAAAGACCAATTCCTAGCAGGTACTGGTAGAATAATGCCGTCGGTTCGATTACCCTGCCGATCAACGCCGATGACAATATCCAAGCCATTGCCATCGCACCGGCGGAAACCAGGACAAAACCTAGCCAGACGACCAAAAACGGTTTACCCATTAGATAGCGTTGTTGCGAGACGACGACGCTATAGGCGATCAAGTAGACAAGGGTCAACACGCCCATCGGCGTGCCGCTTAGCACATCTTGCAGAAGCCCAACCGTGAACACGGCATAACCAGGCATAAGGTCAAGCCGGTAGACAGCCCAATGATAGATCGCCAACAAAGACAATAGCGGCGCCACCCGCGCCCAGCCCGGCACATGAAGCGCCACGGCACCGAGCACCACCAGAAAGAAAGTCAGCAAGAACGGCGTCAACTGCCGGCTAAGCGCGTCCATCCGATGCCAGATGTTTTGGCGCATTGCCGCCTCACTTGCCTTTTTGCACCACGCCGGCGGGCAATACGTTCTGAATGATGCCGCGCAAGCCGTAATCAATGATACGCACATACTCGACCCGGTCACGGTTGATGAACAGTTGCACGTTAAACGCGCCTTCTTGACCCGAAGAAACGATGCCGACCGGCAACCCCGCCGGAAACACGCCACCATGTCCAGATGTCACGATCCTGTCGCCATTCGCGATCACCGCGCCGGTTGGTAAATGGGTCAACCTGGGGCGGTTCGCGTTTGTGCCAGCCATGATGGCACGAACGCGCGAGGATTCGATTACAACAGGAATGCGGGAATTCAAATCGGTGATCAACAATACCCGCGAAGAGAGTTTGCCGGCGCTCGCCACCCGTCCGAGCAGGCCGTCGCCGGTAACTACGGCTTGGCCCTTTCTGACGCCGACGTTTGACCCGGCATTGAGGATCATTGATTGAACAAAGGCACCGCCCGTATCGGCGACTACGCGGCCTGATATGAAGCTAACCGCTGGGTTCGACTTGAAGTTTAACAGTTCTTTGAGAAGCCTGTTCTCCGCTTCCAGGCGCCTTGCGGCAGCCTGCCATTTCATCAGCCGCTCACGTTCCTCGCGCAGCGACGCGTTCTCAGAATGGAGCACAAGGATTTTCTGCCCTTCGTCAACCAATCTGTTGACGGTGATAACCGGTTGCGAAAGCGCGTCGAGTATCGGCATCACGGCATCGACGATCTGAATACGCGCCTTCTCCACCGTCGTTACATCGATCCGACCAAGGACGATCAGAGCCACCGCCGCTAGCATCAATGCCATGAAGGCAAAACGGTGGGCCAGCGTTTTAACCGGCTGGGCAATGCGGTTGACAGTGTGGCGAGTATCCTTCAAAAGCACCTCGGTAAATATTAGTTCATGACTTGAGCCCGACAACGCGACTAAACTAATCCGGAAGCGAAAGATCGTATCGTCTACATCAAAATAATAACAGATACTTAGCCAAAGATTAATTCCGTTTCATCAACTTAGGAAAATTTTCTTCGTGTCCTGAAAATAGATATTCTAGGGTATCTTCTACAAAGTTTAGGGCGACAGGTTTGGTTTTCCCCTCGGCGGCCAATCTGAACAACTAGCCAAAATTCTTGACGTACTGTTGGTATTATAGTTTTTCTGGTTTTGCATTTTCGGTACTTCCCGCATTTGACGCGACGGGCCCAGCGCCGGCATTCATCGCAAATACAACAGCCTGGTATTCACGGAGAACAACACGAAAAGAATTGCCAAGTTCACCTATGGGCCTCAGTTCAAAATCGTTACAGTTTAGTTGGGCAGGCAAACCGCCTAATACATGGTGCTCAGCACGTCCCTAAGGCGCTTCATTTCCTCAAGCGCACGCCCAGTTCCAAGAACCACGCAAGACAACGGGTCATCAGCGATGGAGACCGGCAGCCCCGTTGCGTGACGCAGTATAAAATCCATATTGCCAAGAAGCGCACCGCCACCAGTGAGCACAATACCCTTGTCAACAATATCGGCCGCCAATTCGGGCGCGGTGTGCTCAAGAGCGACCTTTACCGCTTCAATGATGGCTCCCACCGGCTCAGTCAGGCTCTCGGCGATCTGGCGCTCCGAGATGATCAATTCCTTCGGCACGCCGTTCATCAGATCGCGGCCCTTGATCTCCATCGTCTGACCTTCTGTTTCCTCCGGCAGACAAGCGGAACCGATATCTTCCTTAATGCGCGCTGCTGACACATCACCGACCAGGAGGTTATGGTTGCGGCGGATGTAGGCGATGATGGCTTCGTCCATCTTGTCGCCGCCAACGCGCACGGAACGCGAATAGACGATGCCGCCCAAGGATAGCACGGCCACCTCAGTAGTGCCGCCACCAATATCAACGACCATGGATCCAGTCGGCTCCGTTACTGGAAGCCCAGCGCCGATAGCGGCCGCCATCGGTTCCTCAATTAGATAGACTTTCCGCGCACCTGCGTTCTCGGCCGAATCTTGAATGGCCCGACGTTCAACGGCGGTCGATCCCGACGGCACGCAAACCACCACCACGGGTGCCGCAAAGCTTCGCCGGTTGTGAACCTTGCGGATGAAATACTTGATCATCTCCTCCGCCACTTCAAAGTCGGCGATAACTCCATCGCGCAGCGGACGAATAGCGCGGATATTGCCGGGAGTGCGGCCAAGCATCTGCTTGGCTTCTTCGCCAACGGCGAGAACCTGTTTCTTACCTTTTATCTCGGCGATGGCAACCACCGAGGGTTCATTGAGAACGATACCCCGGCCCTTAACATAAACCAGGGTGTTGGCCGTCCCTAAGTCGATGGCCATATCGGCGGAAAGAAAACCAAAAAGTCGTGAAAACATGGGATCCCGTTAAAGAAAAAGGGGCAAGGAATGATTAACGCGGTGCCGCAAACGGTAACATTCCCATCGCGACACCGTATTTATAAGAGTTTGTGAGCGCTGTTGCTAGGCAGAAAGCGCCGCTGGCGCGGTTTTTTCACGTTTCACCAACAGCTTATTCAAGGCGTGAACATAGGCCTTCGCCGATGCCACTATGGTATCCGTATCGGCGCCTGCCCCGTTGACTGTCTTGCCGTTCTCGTCCAGCCGCACGGTAACCTCTGCCTGCGCGTCGGTTCCTTGCGTGACGGCATGCACCTGATAGAGTTGTAGGCGCGCCTCGTGTGGAAACAGTTGCTTTATGCCATTGAAAGCGGCATCGACAGGGCCGTCACCGATCGCGTCAACGGTCTTGGTCTCGCCGTCAATTTCCAGTTCCAGCTTGGCTTTCGGGGGGCGGTATACAGTACCGCAATTGATCTCCAACATGATCAACTTGATCCGGTCATTGGCGTGTATAACCTCGTCATCGACCAATGCAATGATGTCTTCGTCAAAAACATCTTTCTTGAGATCCGCCAATTCCTTGAAGCGGCGGAAGGCATCCTGGCGGGCGTTGTCACCGATGTCGTAGCCCAATTCGAGCAGTTTCTCGTTGAAGGCATGGCGGCCGGAATGTTTGCCCAGGACCAACTTGTTGGTTGTTAGACCGACCGATTCCGGCGTCATAATTTCGTATGTCCGGACATCCTTGAGGACGCCGTCCTGATGAATGCCAGCCTCATGGGCGAAGGCATTGGCACCGACGATCGCCTTGTTGGGCTGCACGTTGAAACCGGTGACACCCGAAACCAGACGCGATGCCTTGGTAATGTCCTCGGTAACGATTTCGTTGGAAAACGGCAAGACGTCAGCGCGGGTGCGCAGAGCCATAACGATCTCTTCCAGTGAAGCATTACCAGCCCGCTCGCCGATGCCGTTGATGGTGCACTCAACCTGACGCGCGCCGGCAGAAACGGCGGCAAGTGAGTTGGCCACCGCCAAGCCCAGGTCGTTGTGGCAATGCACCGAAAGGCGCGCCTTGTCGATGTTCGGCACCCGGTTTCTCACCATGGTGATCAACTCAGCATATTCGTCGGGCACCGTGTAGCCAACCGTGTCCGGGATGTTAATGGTGCTGGCACCGGCCTTGATGGCGCTTTCGATGCATTTGCAGAGAAAGTCATGCTCGGTGCGGGTGCCGTCTTCGGCTGACCACTCGACGTCATCGCAGTAATTACGCGAACGGGTGACGCTATCGATCACCGCTTGGTGTACCTCTTCTGGCATCAACTGCAATTTAACGCTCATGTGCAACGGGCTGGTCGAAATGAACGTGTGGATACGCTTGCGCTCCGCCGGTTCCAGGGCCTCGGCGGCGGCATCGACATCCATGTTCCCCGACCGCGCCAAAGAGCAAACCACTGATCCCGTGACTACCTTAGCAATCTCGTTAATGGCCTCAAAGTCGCCAGGGGAAGCGATGGCAAAACCGGCCTCAATGACGTCAACGCCCATGGCATCGAGCATTTGCGCCACGCGCAACTTTTCTTCCAAATTCATGGAGCAGCCGGGTGACTGCTCCCCGTCGCGTAATGTGGTATCGAAGATGATGATCCGGTCCGAATCAGTGTCCGTAAAGTTACTCATTTGATTAATCCTTTGTTCAACCTAGGTCGATGACTCATAACAATTGAGATCGATCCCCTGAACGCAGCCATCTCTCGGGTGGCCTACAGTCTGCGCTCAGGGGCACCTAAGTCGAAGGGCCCCCGCAGGAAGAAGCAGAAGGGAACGAGTAAGGGCAAGGGTCGCGGCCCCCAATTGGCCGGCGGCGTCCATCAACGAACTCTGAAATCCGTCAATCATGAATTCTACGTTATCCTTCACATGTTGCCCGGCCATTGCCGAAACTCCCGAATAAAAAGCCCCTAACCATTGGCCTTGTCAATCGCATTGTCTCAAAACGGTCTTAATATTATGTTGATATCAGGGCATCTCCGCAATCATATCACGCGGCCACGGGATATGATCGGGCTCGTTCTCGCAACAGTAGTCGAGCAACCTGGCTATCGCTGCCACCCAGTTAGCAACGTGTCTTGCACAATTGTTCGGGTGGAGATCGTGCTAGTCTGTTAGAGGCAGTACGGAGGGCTTCTGCTGCTTGCTGCTCATTGAGCCATGACATCGTAAAACGGTGTTAAATCAGTTTTGTTA
>CAYXUT010000137.1:0-8096 GCA_964468005.1 uncultured Magnetovibrio sp.
CATTAAGTTAGACAAACCATTGAATGTCATAAAAAATCAGATAAGACAACGCTTGAGAAAGACGGCAATCGTGCCTGGTGCGACGGCTCGTACCGAAGAACGAAAATTCGACCAGTCAACTTTTCCCCGATGAGAACTGCGATACCCTCATGTGCATGTGCAAGCGCACGAAGAACTCGCCTATTACGACGGTTCGCACGCCCGGACAACAGGAGAAGAACAAGCCGAGACCATGCATCAGCGTCTGGTGCTGGACGGCAGTAAAGATAGCAGCAACATGCCCGACCGGATACCAACGCCCGAAGAACCGACGGTCAAGCAGATCCACAACCTTGCCCGCGACGGGATTTCCACGCTCGACCACCACGAGGCAAATTGCGCCACGATCGTGTTGAGGAAAGGCCTTCCCCATCAAGACGACATCCAGATTCTAGCAAGAAAGAAAGCCACCAAATATTTTCTCGACAACCAACTCGGCCGCCGACATGGATCTGGTCGTCAGTCCCTACGCAAAAGGCGGCTGATGCTTGAGTTTCCACTGTTTGTCTCCAACATGAGTTTTAGTGCGTTTAACGAATGGGCGAAGGCGTCGCTGGCCCGAGGTGAGAAGACACCCAGCACGGGCATCTTCTCCAGCGAGAACGGCATGCTGCCCGAAGAGCAACAAGAAAAATTGCGCTATTGCTACGAGTTGATCTCAATCGATTTCGGCTACAAAAAAGAACTCATCACCGAACATGTGCGCGAGGTCGCCAGCATCATTCCTATCGGCTTCAAACTGTTGCCTGCGCAGGGGCGCGTATGTGCGACACTACCATGTGCCCCGCGGGCGTCACCACCCAGAGCCCGGAACTACGCGCGCAGCCCAAGGTCAACAACGTCGCGCCTAATACTTTTCCTGCAGGCGTCCACGAAACTCATGCAAGTGGTGGCACGTACCTGCGGCCACGATCATCTGGACCAATTCAGCATTGAAGACCTCAGCACCTGAAAGCACGAGATGGCGGAATTTTCCGGCTTCCGTTTTGCCGGTGTTGGAATGGATGGAGCTTAAATATTATGGACCAAATTTCCCTCCCCTCTGTTGCCGAAATGAATACCAAGGCCAAGGGCACGCTGTTCGAGACGCTGAATATGAAAATACTCGCCGTTGAGGATCGCCGAATCGAAATCGCCATGCCCATTACCCACAAACACCTGGCCCCCAATCACTATCTGCACGGCGGTTCGGTGGTATCGCTGGCCGATAGCGCATGCGGCATTGGTGCCTTTGCGCACCTGCCAGAAGGTGCGAGCGGTTTCACAACCATTGAGCTCAAGACCAACTTCCTCGGCACCGCCACAATCGGTGAGTTACGCTGCATCGCCACCCCGCAACACCTGGGGCGCACCACCCAGGTCTGGGGTGCAAAAGTCACGGAAGCCGAGAATAGCAAGACCATTGCCATTTTCTTTTGCACACAAATGGTGCTGTGGGCGAAGTAATAGGCCTCAGTCGATCTCCTCAATCTGCCCGCTGGCCATGAAATCGACAATGAAAGACGGCGTCTCAAGGCCATCTTTCACCTTGGCGACGAGTTTCGCCTCAGCGAACCGGATATCCTTAAGAACGGCAATGACATCATCAATCATGGCCTGTGGTACCACGACCACCCCGTCGATATCACCGACAACGATATCACCGGACGCGACCGTAACACCGCCGATTACAACCGGCAATCCGGTGGTGCCAGGGCCGTTGCGTACCGGAGAGTTAGGCGTCACTCCGGCGCTGAAACAAGGCAGGCTGACTTCGCGGATACCGGCGATGTCCCGCACGCAACCGTCGGTGACGAAGGCCGCCGCGCCCTTATTCTTGAACATGCCAAGCATCAAGTCGCCGCTCACCGCTGTCGCCATAAAGCCGTCGGTCGCCGCCATCAAGACATCGCCCGGCTGGACAATCTCGCCGGAGCAGAACACCGCAAGGTTATCGGCCGGGCCATTATCGCTGGTCACGGCGACGCCGTGAAAAGTCGCTTGGCCGTTGTCGATTGGCTTGATCCGGAAATCTAGCGCTCCCCTGCCCTGCATGGCATCAACGACAAACCCGGTCTGTACACCTTCAAACGCAGCAAGCTGTTCGGCAGTTGGACGCGAAAAGTTGCGACGCATGGTCAAGAGCGGTGGGTCTTCGATCATTGGTATTTCCTCCGGATTCAAGAGATGACTTGTTCAAGCAGACCCATGCTAGCATGATCAATCTGGTGCAAAAGCCCGAAAGAAATCAGGCGTGGAGCAAGGGGGAAATCATGCTGTCATCCTGGCAAAAACGTGGCTATTGCATTGACGCCATGCGTACGCTGGCGCGCTCTCAGTTGCCGAAACCGGTATTCGATTTCGCCGACGGCGCCGCCGAAGACGAAGTGACGATGCGCGGCAATGAAAGCGACTTCGACAATTACGCTTTAGTGCCGAGGCCTTTGGAGGGTGCGGCTGGGCGGGATATATCACTGGAGCTTTTCGGCAAGAAACTGAGTATGCCGGTAATTGTCGGGCCGACGGGTTTATCGGGCCTTTTCTGGCCGAATGGCGAACGCGAAACGGCGCGCGCAGCCACCAAAGCCGGCACCGCATATTGCCTGTCGCATGGCTCTACCTGCACACTGGAGGAATTGGCTCAAACCGGCGCGGCGCCGAAATGGATGCAGATATTCATCTACCGAGAACGCGACTTCACACAGGAACTTTGCGAGCGCGCCCAGGCCGCCAATTACGACGCTTTAGTGCTGACCATCGACAACCAGGTGTTGGGCAAGCGCGAACGCGACCTCGCTAACGGCTTCGCCATACCACCGGAATTCGGTTTCACCGGCTATCTCAGGATGCTGGCCAAATACCGCTGGCTCTGGCGGATGCGTGACACTTACGGCCGGCTCACCTTCGCCAATTACGCGCGGCCTGGCGAGGATACCAACCTCTCGCAACTGGCCGGGCGCATGAGCGAGTTGCTGGACCCGGCCATGACATGGGATGACGTTCGTTGGGTGCGCGATATGTGGAAGGGCCCTATGATCCTAAAGGGCGTGCTGCATCCCGAGGACGCCGCCAAAGCCATAGATATGGGCGTTGACAGTGTCGTCGTCTCAAACCATGGCGGGCGGCAACTGGACACCGCCATCACCTCCATCACCGCCCTGCCCGGAATCTTCGATGCCATCGGCGGGCGCGCGTCGATTTTGATCGACGGCGGCATCCGGCGTGGTACTGATGTGTTGAAGGCCGTGGCACTGGGTGCAACGGCGTGCCTGATCGGCCGGCCCCAACTTTGGGGTGTCGCCGTTGCCGGCGAGGCAGGTGTCGCGCATGTTCTCGACATCTTAGCGCGCGAACTGGATATTGCCATGGGGCTCTGCGGCGCCAAGTCGCTGGCGGAAATCACACCGGAACTGTTGGCGGCAAGGGGCTAACTGGACTGACCTTCAAGCCAAGTGATAGCACCTTCCAATCTCTCCACATCGAAGGGTTTGCAAAAAATGCCTGAGAGCGAGGCTTTTGCCTTGCCAATGGCCGTTTCTCATTCAGGGCTAAGGACAAAAGCAATGACCTCGCACATAAGTGCAAAATGAACTAAAACGTTGAACTTTTAGATAATCTGTCCGGCTCCTTCCCCTCTAAATCAAACCAGTCGATGAGTAAACTGAGCGACATCCGCTCACGGAAATAGCTGGGCTCTTCATCGGGTCTCCGGCGCAGTGTGGCAAAGGTCTGCTCACCGTTATCCCGGACAATACCCAGCTGGCGCGCCACATCGATGGTAATCTTCAGCCTATCGGTCGGGGCATCAGTCGCCCCGCCCATGTCACGCCCTGCCATTAACGAAGTCGAGCACGACACGCGGCCGTTTCATCCATCATTTGAAAGCGATGTTTGTGTCACTCAGAGGTTCGACAATCTTGCTCAAGTCCGTACAGCCTGCCCCCCGGTCGATGGCAGCAATCTAAACTTGCTCAAAACTAGATCGGAAACCACCATCTCCATTGAAGGCACTGACGACATTAGTGTGTTCATCGCCCAACAGCCACGACACGATCCTGATGCCGTGTCCGATGGCGCGAAGGTTATGGCTATCACCAATACACGGCTTGGGCTCTCGCCCCTCGTCAAGCCAATGGAAAACCTTACGAAGCGCTCAGGGAAAAGTTATAATTTTAATCCACCAATTCTCGCTGAATGGCGGATATTAGAGGTTGTACGAGCCCTACCGTAAACAGAATTAGGACGAGACCATAATCCTTCAAAAAACTCTGGCAGATCAACGAGGCCTTCGCGCGCTCCACCGTGTAGGCTTGTGTGAAGGCCGGGCTGGCGGTACTCGCTTAACGCCCAATTGATCGCCAACTGACCGAAGGAGAAATCATTGCTGTCTTCGGGCTACTCCCTCGAGGATAAAATCTCCGCCACCTCGACGTGCCGACCTTCGCGTGCTGATTTTATGCCAGCCTTGACCACGGCCAGAGACTCCGTCGCACTTTCACCACCAACTTCGATCTCCCCGATACCGTTGGCCGCGTCGGCCCACTCGATGAGTTGCTCGGCCAGAGTGTCGGCCTCGTCCACCTCGACGGCGTGATGATCCGTGTCGCCTTGGCTCAAGACCCGGAGGCCGTCGAACAGGTTGTAGTAAGCGCTTACGCGTTTGCCGTAGACATTGAACAGATAGTACTCAGAGGCAGAGGCGTAACTGGTCGAGAGCGTCGAGACGGCACCGTTCTCATGGGTCATCAAGAGCGACCCAACGTCCGGGTTGTCGCCAGGCAAAACCAATTGCGAAGTCATGCCCGATACGGTTTTTACCGGCCCCAGCAACATCATCAGCACGTCCACATAGTGCAGCCCAATCTGCAGCATGACACCACCCGGCATGCCTTCCGCCGTGTAGCGCCAATGACCTTCCTCAAACTTACCTTCTCGGTCGCGGCTGATATTGGCCTCGGCCTGGACCATCGTGCCGAATTCACCAGCCTCAATGCGTTTCTTGATCCAACGGAAATGCCCTTCGCGGCGGCGCTGATAGCCGACGCCTAGGGTGACACCCCCGTCCTTGCAGGCCTGGGTGATGGCTTTTGCATCTACGATGGTATTAGCGATGGGTTTGTCGAGAAACACATGCTTGCCGGCCTCGGCGGCAGCGCACGTCGTTTCCAGATGAGCGTGGTTGGGCGTCGTGTTGATGATACCGTCGATTTCCGTATCCGCCATAATCTCGCCCAAGCTCCCAGCTGCGCGGCAGCCGTACTTTTCGGCGAAAACCCGTCGCTTGTCATCGGAGCGTGTGAAGCAGGAGACGATTTTGATGCGGTTCTCGGTGCGCAACACCGCGTCGGCCAGGACATCCGACCACCAGCCGATACCGATGGAGGCGACTTTGAATGGTATTGTGCTCATGGATTGCGCTCCTTTGCGGGTACTTTAACTTGTTTGCGGCTGAACCGAAGAGACCAGACGACTGAAATCGCCGCGAGGCACAGGAAACTGATACTGATCGGTGAGGAAAAGAATATCGAGACATCGCCCCTGGAAGATGTCAGCGCAACGCGCAGATGTTCTTCCAACTGCCCGCCCAGCACTAGTGCCAGCAGCATCGGCACCACCGGCATGTCGACCCAGCGCATGGCCAGCCCAAGGAAACCGAAAAACAGCATCACATAGACATCAAAGAAATTGTTGCGCAGCGCATAACTACCGACGACGCAGAGCACCGCGACCGTCGGCATAAGAAGCGTACGCGGCATCGCTAATAGTTTGACCAGGACGCGCAAGCCCAGAATGGCGATGATGAAATTGAAGATATTAGCCCAGAAAAACGAGAAGATCAGGCCATAGGCGAAATCGCCGCGCTCCATGAACAACAACGGCCCCGGCGCTAGGCCGTGGATGGTCAGTGCGCCGATCAAGATGGCAGTGACCGGATCGCCGGGAATACCCAAGGTCATCATTGGGATTAGGGCGCCACCGGTCACAGCGTTGTTCGCCGATTCCGGAGCGGCAATACCTTCGGCGCTGCCGGCGCCGAAGCGCTCCGGCGCCTTTGAGAGTTTGCGAGCATAGTCATAGCTGATGAAGGCGGCGATAGGGCCGCCGGCGCCAGGCAATATCCCCAGGAATGCACCGGTGACGGAACCGATGGCAACCGGCAGGCGGATGGCCATCAGGTTCGACAGGCTTGGAAGCACAGAGGTGAGTTTCTTCTGCGCCCTGGCGCCGGCTGCACTACTCCGAAGGTTGTCGACGATCTGCGGAATGGCAAAGAGCCCAATCATCGCGGTGAGAAAATGCACACCAGCCATCAGGTCCGCCCGGCCGAAGGTGAAGCGCGGCGTCCCCATCACCGGGTCCTGACCGATGGTCACCAAGGCAAGCCCGAGCGCCGCCGACAGCAACCCCTTGACCAAGGAACGCGCAGCGAAGCTGCAGATAATAGTGAGGCCGAACAGGACGAGGCTAAACATATCCTCCGTGCGAAACTCGAGTGCCACTTCAGCAAGCAAGGGTGCTATGAAAAACAGGCATAGAAAACTGAAGAGCCCACCGGTGAAGCTAGCAAATATGGCAATCCCCAGGGCCCTTCCGGCCGCACCGCGCTCGGCCATGGCAAAACCATCGAGCGCCGTCGCCGAGGCCGACGGTGTGCCCGGTATATTCAACAACACGGCGGCAAAACTGCCGCCCGTCATGCCTCCCACATAGCGCCCCAGCAACAACGCAATGGAAATGTCGGCGGGCAGAACGAAGGTCACCGGCAAGACGACGATGATGCCGGTAGATATGGTCATCCCTGGGATCATCCCGACCACCAACCCGACGAAAACGCCAATGCAAGTGGAAGCCAGGACGACCAGGCCGCTTGCCTGAATTAAGCCAGTCAGGGCATCGGGGCTCATGGGATGATCCCGGCCAAAAGGCCGCGTGGTAGAAAGACGCCGAAACCATGGCGGAATAGCATGTAGAGAACACCCGTTGCCCCAATCGTGCCGCCACAGATCCAGAGCGGCCGATTCTCACCGAACAATACCATCATCACCGCGAAAAACGGTACGGTGGCAAGGACGAACCCGAGGCTCGGCATGACGGCCAAATAGCCGAAGAAAGCAACCAAGGCCCAGACCGCGAGACGTTGGCGTGACGGGTCACGCGATGGCTTTTCCGGCAGTGATTGCCAAAGGCTGCCCACCAACAACAAGACCGACAAGACCAAAATGATGATGGTATTGATCCAGGGGAAGAATGACGGATCAGGCGTGTTCGGCAAGGTACGAACGGGAAGATAAGCCGTCAGAACGCCATAAGCTATTGCAACGGCTATCAGCACCGTCGCGGTGATGGTATTTTTTCGTCGCATTGAAAGCACTCGAACCCCGGTAATCGAGGATCGTCCCATTGGGCAAAAAGCGGCCCGCCGTATAGGCCGACGGACCGCACTCGCGCCGACTACTTCGCTCTATACAATCCGGCACTCTTAAAGATCGCCTTGACCTTGCCATCTTCAACGGCCAGGAACGCGGAAAATTCCTTGTGGCCCATAGGCGCAACGGTAAAGCCTTTCTTTTTCGCCAAAGACATGAAGGCCTCGGACTTGGCGGCTTTCGCCATGGCGTCGGACAGCTTATCCTTGATGGCATCCGGCGTACCCTTGGGGACCGACAATCCGCGGAACAAATCCAACACTGCGTTATAGCCCAGTTCCTTCGCCGTTGGCACGTCGGGGAATAACGGGTTACGCTTCGCCGTCGGCATCAGAAGGATCTTCAGCTTGCCAGCCTTGGTCAGATTCACTGCACCCGTCAACGGCGCGATCATCGCATGGGCCTCGCCATTAAGGACTGATTTGTTGCGGCCCTTAATACCCTTGGGTAGGTGAATAACATCGCATCCGACTGCGTTCATCAGCATGATAGCGGCCGTGTGAGTAGAACTTCCGGTCCCCGAATTGGCGACCTTCAGCATGCCTGGCTGGGCCTTACAGGCCTTGACAAAATCGGCGAAGGAATTCCATTTGGAGTCGCCTTTCACCGCAAACGGTTGCGGCTGGTATTCGACCCGGCCGATATGGTCCA
>CAYXUT010000138.1:0-8092 GCA_964468005.1 uncultured Magnetovibrio sp.
ACGGGTTTTTCATCCGTTTCCTCGAAATCGTAGCGCACGCTGAGTGGTTTCAAAAACACCGTTTCTGTTTTGCCAACCCATAACCTGGGCCCATCGCATTCGCGGATCATCCAATTCAGCACGCTTTCATCCTTGGATGTGTGCTAGCGCTCACGGAAAATCGCGCCCTTGGTCAAGGGCCGGTCCGAGCGTTTAATTTGCTGTGATGCGGCAAGCTACTCGGGACAGCAATTGGGGTTGGATATGCAATCGAAAACTGCCTCCACCGGCACGTCGATGACAATGTCGTAGACGTGCTCAAAGTTATGTGTTTCCCCCTGATTTTCTCCTACTGCGTTACATGTTGGGATAATTTGGACCGCCGCCGCCCTCCGGTACAACCCAGTTGATGTTCTGGGTCGGGTCCTTGATATCGCAGGCCTTGCAGTGGATGCAGTTCTGGGCGTTGATCTGCATACGTTTGACACCGTCACCCGCCCCCTCGTCATTGACATACTCATACACCCCGGCCGGGCAGAAGCGGTTTTCTGGCCCATCGTAGAGCGCCAGATTGGTATCCAATGGCACACTCTCGTCCCTCAATTTAAGATGGATCGGCTGGTCTTCCTCGTGACTGGTGGCCGAGAACGAGACGCTCGTCAGCTTGTCAAAAGTAAGCTCGCCATCGGGTTTTGGGTATTCGATTTTCTGCATAGAAGCGGCAGGCTTCAGTTGCTTGTGGTCCTCATGATGGCCGAATGTCCAAGGCAGTAAGAAACCAAGGCCGAGATTGTTCATCCACATTTCGAACCCAGCATACAGCGTCCCTAATGTCACACCGAACTTGCTCAGCGCAGGCCGCGCGTTGCGGACCCGGTGCAGATCTTTGTAGGCCCAGGATGCCCGGAAAGCTGGCTCATACCCGCTGAGTTCATCATTAGCACGTTCCTCTCCTAGCGCCTGGAAAGCTTGCTCGGCGGCAAGCATGCCGGTCTTCATGGCGTTGTGGGTACCCTTGATGCGTGGCACGTTGACGAAACCGGCTGAGCAGCCGATCAGGCAGCCGCCCGCAAATGCCAGTTTTGGCACCGATTGCAAACCGCCTTCGTTGATGGCACGCGCGCCATAGGCAACACGGCGGCCGCCTTCCAGCATGGGTTTGATTGCCGGGTGGGTCTTAAAGCGTTGCATCTCGTCATAGGGTGAAAGATGCGGGTTCTCATAGTCCAGCGTACAAACGAAACCGATTGCGATCTGGTTGTTTTCCTGATGATAGATGAACCCACCGCCAACCAGGTCATTCAGTGGCCAGCCCTGTGTGTGGATGACCGTCCCTTCCTGGTGCTTCTCCGGATCAACGTCCCACAATTCCTTGATGCCGATGCCATAGGTTTGCGGTTGGCGGCCATCGCGAAGCCCGAATTTTTTGATCAGAGATTTTGACAAGCTACCTCGGCAGCCTTCGGCAAAAAATGTATATTTAGCATGCAATTCGATGCCTGGCTCAAAATTTGGGCCGGGTTCACCGTTGCGGTCACGACCCATGTCGCCGGTAGCGATACCTTTTACCGCACCATCGTCATTGAACAAGACCTCGGAGGCGGCAAAGCCGGGATAGACCTCAACGCCCATAGCCTCTGCCTGCTCTCCGAGCCAGCGCGTGAAATTGCCGAGCGACAGCGTGTTGCAACCATCGTTGCTGAGCATCGGTGGCATGACGAAGTGCGGTATGTTGCGCTTCGATGTTTCACTCATCACCCAGTGAAGGTTGTTGGTCACGGGAACTCCCATGGGCGCGCCTTTGGCCTTCCAATCGGGGATCAGTTCATTCAAGGCAATGGGATCGACTACGGCGCCGGAGAGAATATGGGCGCCTATCTCCGAGCCCTTCTCGACCACGCAAACCATCAACTCGCGCTCGTTCCCCTGGGCCAACTGCAACAGACGGATCGCTGCACTCAGGCCCGATGGCCCGCCGCCGACGATGACGACATCGAATTCCATCGACTCGCGGTCGACCTCTTCGTCTGTCATGTTTTTATTACCCGTTTTTCTGCAATACTTTTAACAGCGGCGTTTTAGCATAGCCCACCGGGCAATTCATGCGGAAATGACTTCGCCATGGTGCCCGTTCTTGCTACCTTGTCCCAATGAGCAACCACGCCTACGTCCGCGCCATTCTGGAATGGCATCGACTGATCGGGGTTGATGAGACCACTGCCGATGTTCCGGTCGACCGATTTGTCGTGGCTGATTTAGGGTTGCAGTCAAAAGTCATCGCGGAACAGTCGGCGGCGCACACAGCCCCGTCGCAAGCGGCTCTTGAGCGGCCGCTACCGAGTTTGCCTGCGATGCCGGAACCTTTGCCGCCGAGCAGCGATGAATCGGTCAAAACGGCGTTCGATCTTGCGGCGGCCGCCGATAGCGTCGAGGCACTGCACGCGACACTTGAGACCTTCGATGGTTGCGCACTCAAAAAGACCGCGACCAACCTCGTTTTCGTCGACGGCAACCCGGACGCCGTTGTGCTTTTTATCGGCGAAGGGCCGGGTGCCGAAGAGGATCGTCAGGGGCTACCCTTTGTCGGACCCAGCGGAAAATTACTCGATAAGATGCTGGCCTCCATCGGCATCAAGCGTGAAGAGATCTTGATCTCCAACACCGTGTTTTGGCGCCCGCCAGGCAACCGCACGCCAGCCCCTCAGGAAGCCGCGACCTGCATGCCATTCGTCGAGCGCCTGATCGAACTGGCGGATCCGCATGTGCTTGTGCCGTTGGGTGGACCGGCGGCAAAGTCATTGCTTGGAGAGACACAAGGCATCGGCCGATTGCGCGGGCGCTGGTTCAGTTTTAAGACACCCCGCATGTCACATCCTATAGCGGCAATGCCGATGTTCCATCCAGCCTACCTTCTGCGCACCCCAATCCAGAAACGTGCGGCCTGGAACGACCTTAGGCTGATACGTAAGAAATTAGACGAATTGCAATAAAACTCCTGATTTTCTAGGAAGGTTTTAATATTTTTCGCAAAATGTGGCAGAAGTATAGGCATGGAAATGTTGTTAGTTGTCTACTCTGGTACCATCCAGTATATCGGAGTGAGCTTTTGATGGATGAGTCTTTTTGGTTTTGAATTTGCGTATTCGCGCGCGGCTTTTCGCCGTCACCGCCGGGTTGATTTCAATTGCCGGAACTGGCGTGATGCCAGTTTACGCGAGCGAGCTTACCCTGGCGCCTGAAGTCCTGTCCCGTACCGATGCTACGCTCTACCAGGAAATATTCCAAGTTCAGGAAGCCGGACAATGGAAACGCGCTGACAAGTTGATCAAGCAGCTCTCGGACGAGCTTCTACTCGGCCACGTGATGGCGCAACGCTACCTGCACCCGACGAAATATCGCTCGCGCTACAAGGAACTGAAGGACTGGCTGGGCCGTTACGCCGACCACCCCCAGGCTGGCCGGCTCTATAAGCTGGCGCTTAGGCGCAAGCCGAAGAACTGGCGTATGCCGAAAGCACCCGCGCGCATCAAGGCTAAGAGCGAAACCAAGCCGGCGACAAGGAAAGGCAAGCGGCTTCCATCGAAGCGCCTCAGCCGCGCGGGCCGCTCCAAGGCGCGCCATCTGCAGCGCCATGTACGCCGGGTATTGCGCCGTGGTCACACGCTCGCCGCTAAGCGCGCTCTACAAACAGCCAATGCCAAACGGTATCTGAGCGACGCCCAATACGATCAATTATCGGCACGCTTGGGCTTCGCCTACTTCACCGACGGGCGCGACAATTGGGCGCTGCAGTGGGCTGGCAAGGCAGCTGAACGCTCTGGCGAGGTGATCCCAGAGGCGCACTGGACCGCCGGTCTGGCATCGTGGCGAGCCGGCAAGAAAGACATCGCCGCCTATCATTTTGAGGAAGCGGCGCGCCATTCCACTCATGCCGATTGGTTCCATGCGGCGGCGGCTTTCTGGGCGGCTCGCGCGCATTTGGTCAACCGGCGGCCCGACGAAGTCAATGCCTGGCTTGAACAGGCGGCGGCCTACCCGCGCACTTTCTATGGACTGCTGGCTCGTCATATTCTTGGCCAGCCAATGGAGTTCCACTGGACACCACCGCCCTTCGATATGGTTTCCTTCGAAGAACTCCTAGTGCGGCCACGTGGCAAGCGTGCCACGGCGTTATTGCAGATCGGCGATACGCACTTGGCCGAGCGCGAACTCAGGGAATTAGCGCGCGGCGCCGACGATGGTCTGGCAAAGGGCATTCTGGCATTAGCGGCGCAGGAGAACATGGCCGGCCTCGCCGTGAGGCTCGATGCCAAGTTGTATCCCAAGGGCGGCGGCTATGATGGCGCCGCGTATCCCATCCCGGCTTGGGTGCCGGCGGAAGGTTTCCGTGTCGACAGGGCTTTAATCTACAGCTTGATCCGACAGGAATCCCGCTTCAACCCAAACGCTAAAAGCTGGGCCGGCGCGCGCGGCCTGATGCAGTTGATGCCGGGTACGGCTAGGTTCGTGGCACGGGTCAAAGGCATCAAATACAGCAGCCGACGTAAGCTCTATCAGCCGGAAATCAACCTAACTCTGGGCCAGCGTTATATTGAGATGCTGCTCAAAGACAGCAAAATCCAGGGTGATCTGTTCCTTATGGCAGCCGCCTGGAATGGCGGTCCCGGCAATCTTAGAAAATGGCGCAAGCGCACCGATGACATGGGTGATCCGCTATTCTTGATCGAAAGCCTACCGAGCCGCGAAACTCGCCAGTTCATCGAACGCGTTTTGGCCAACCTTTGGATTTACCGCCACAGGCTCGGTCAGGACACGCCGTCGCTTGACGCCATTGCCGCTGGCCGGCGTCCGGTGTATACCGCTCTCGGTTCCGATTCCGAGGAGGTTGCGCAAACCAATGGGTCACGCAAATAAAGCTGAGTTTCTGCCAGTCAATATCGCTGTTCTGACGGTCTCCGACAGCCGCACATTTGAAGACGACCGCTCTGGCGACACTCTGGTCGAGCGCCTTGAGAGCGCCGGGCACAAGCTCGTGGCGCGTGCCATTGTCAAAGACGAGGTGCCATTGATCGCTGAGCAATTAAAAAGCTGGATCGACGAGCCCGACGTCGACGTGGTAATTGCTACGGGTGGCACGGGTGTCACCGGGCGTGACGTCACACCGGAGGCTTTCGCCGCTGTCTGGGAAAAAGAAATTCCTGGTTTTGGCGAGTTGTTTCGCTGGGTTAGCTACCAAAAAATCAAGACCTCGACCATTCAGTCTCGCGCCTGCGCTGGAGTTGCGGGTGGTACTTATATGTTCGCTCTACCTGGCTCCACAGGTGCGTGCAAGGACGCATGGGACGAAATATTGCATGACCAGCTCGATATTCGTCACAAGCCCTGCAATTTCGTCGAGATGATGCCGCGCCTGACGGAGCATCTCAACTGCCCCAGACCGTTGCTGGGCACTTGACCCACTGCTTGGAAACATGCCGGTGAGCGCCATCGATACCGTGATCTTTGACATGGACGATGTGCTTTGCAATTATGACTGCGAGGCACGTCTCGACCATATGGCGAGAAGTATCGGGCTAGACCGCGAAGCCATCATCGAGGCGATCTGGACATCCGGTTTCGATGAAGCCGCCGACAAGGGCGCCTACACAGCGGACGAATATTTGGTTGAAACCCAACGTCGCCTGGGTGTGGCGATCACGCGGGATCAGTGGGTGGCTGCGCGGCGCGCCGGCACGATGGCGAGATCAGAAGTACTTGATATAGCTGGGCGCGTGGCCGAACGGGCAACCATTGCCTGCCTCACAAATAATGGGCCCCTAATGCGTGAGCATATCAACGAAATTTTCCCTGAAGCCCATGAACTGTTCGGCGAACTGCTATTCTTCTCATGCGATCTGCCGGCAGCAAAACCCGATCCAAAAGCTTTCCGGACGCTGGTGACACGGCTCGGTTCCGAGCCCAAGCGGACGCTCTTCATCGATGATGACGAGGGCTATGTATTCGGTGCGGCGGAGCCGGTTTACACGTGCACCGCTATACGGACGCCGAATCCCTCGCCCACCAGCTACGCAATTTCGCGTTGATCTAGCTTCCGTACTTGGCCTTGGCTTCGCGGCGGCGCGCATGCAGCACCGGCTCGGTATAACCGTTCGGCTGTTCGCGCCCCTTGAACACCAAATCGCAAGCCGCATGAAAGGCAACACTGTCTTCAAAATTACCGGCCATATTGCGGTAGTATGGGTCGCCGACATTTTGTCGATCAACCACCCGGGCCATGCGTTTCATGGTTTTAATGACCTGCTCGTCCGTGCAGACATCATGGTGCAGCCAGTTGGCGATGTGCTGGCTGGAAATGCGCAAAGTGGCGCGATCTTCCATCAGCCCGACATCGTTGATGTCCGGCACCTTCGAACAACCGATGCCGCTATCGATCCAGCGCACCACGTAGCCGAGGATGCTTTGTGCGTTGTTGTCGAGCTCTTCCTGGATTTCTTGCTCCGACCAGTTGGGTCGATCGGCCACGGGAATGGTCAAGATGGCTCCAAGATCGGCTCGCGTGCGGGTCTTGATCTCGTCTTGGCGCGCCAGCACGTCAACGCTGTGATAATGCGTGGCATGCAAAGTGGCGGCGGTGGGTGATGGCACCCAGGCCGTGTTGGCGCCAGCTTCGGGATGCGCCGTCTTAGCCTCCAACATGGCGGCCATCAGATCCGGCATGGCCCACATGCCCTTGCCAATTTGCGCGCGGCCCTCAAGCCCGCAATGCAGGCCGATATCAACGTTCCAGTCCTCGTAAGCAGCAATCCAGGGCGTCGACTTAATGTCGTTCTTGCGCACCATGGGGCCGGCTTCCGTGGCCGTATGGATTTCATCGCCAGTGCGGTCCAGGAAACCCGTGTTGATGAACACAACGCGCTCTTTCGCAGCGCGGATGCATTCCTTTAGATTGACGGTGGTGCGCCGCTCTTCGTCCATGATGCCCATTTTCAGAGTGTTGTTCTCAAGCCCCAATGCAGTCTCGACACGACCGAACAACTCATTTGCATGTGCGACTTCATCAGGACCATGCATCTTCGGCTTGACGATATAGACCGAACCGGTTCGGCTGTTGGAGACAGCGCCAAGCTTTTTCAAGTCATGCATGGCAATGAGGCTGGATATCATGGCATCCATGATTTCCTCGGGTGTCTCATTTCCGTCCGCATCCAAGATGGCATTAGTGGTGATGATGGAGCCGACGTTGCGCACCAGCATCAGGCTCCGGCCATGCAGCGTCAGATGGCCACCGAAGGGCGCGGTATAGCTGCGGTTCGGGTTGAGGGCGCGCTCGACGGTTTCGCCGCCCTTCTCAAAAGTTTCCTTTAGGGTACCATTCATCAGGCCGAGCCAGTTGCGGTAGGCCTGAATCTTGTCCGTGGCGTCGACGCAAGCCACCGAGTCTTCGAGATCGACAATGGTGGTCACGGCCGATTCCAAAATTACATCGGCGACCCCAGCCGGATCCTCCTTACCGATAAAGTGATCGCGATCGATCCGGACATCGATGTGAAGGCCATGGTTCTGCAGTAGAACCGAAGCTGGCCCCGTGATGTCTCCCTGGTAGCCAACGAATTGGCTGTTGTCGGCAAGCTTGCTGGTTGAGCCGTCAGCTAGCGTCACATTGAGATGTCCATCCAGAACGGCATAACTGGTCGCGGCCTTGTGCGAGCCTTCTGCGAGCGGCACAGCGCTGTCGAGGAAATCGCGTACCCAGGCGATTACCTTCTCGCCGCGCTTCGGATTGAAAGCGCCGCCTCGTCCGGCCCCGTCCGCTTCGGAAATGGCATCGGTGCCATAAAGCGCGTCATAAAGGCTTCCCCAACGGGCATTGGCAGCATTCAGCGCAAAGCGCGCGATTGTCACCGGTACGACGAGCTGAGGCCCCGGAATATGGGCGATCTCTTCGTCAACAAATTCGGTTTCGACGGAAAAGTCGTTTCCTTCAGGCAACAGATAGCCAATCTCCAATAGGAACGCCGTATAGGCAGCTGCGTCGTGTTCCTGGCCCTTGCGCTCGCGGTACCATTCATCGATCTTCATTTGGATTTCATCGCGTTTAGCTAATAGTGCACGG
>CAYXUT010000139.1:0-8081 GCA_964468005.1 uncultured Magnetovibrio sp.
CGGGGAAGAGCCTCGGATCTGATCACACTAAGTATGTTCTTGAACCGCTTTCTTCCCCAAGGTGAGGCCTAGCGGTTCAAGCTGAATCCCTTTGGAGGGTCTTAGAAGCCTTGAGCCTATAAATCTCGCGGTCCGTAGTCTGTTTGTGCCCGGGCAGCTGATTCTCTTTAATTGAGGAGTGGTCAGGCTGCAAATAACTATGAATAACCTTCGCCAGTGATTTCGCAATACCTGGGACGTCGCTAAGGTCATCGACCCCGGCTTCGCGAATACGCTTCACGCTACCAAAGTGCCGCAGCAAGGCTCGTCGTTTCGTTGGGCCCACACCAGGGATATTATCTAGCGTCGACCGCAGTCTCTGTTTAGAGCGCACCGACCGATGGAATGTAATAGCAAATCTGTGCGCTTCGTCGCGTAGACGTTGGAGCAGAAAAAGAGCGGTCGAGTTTTGTTTTAATACTATTGGATCCTTTCTGTTTGGTAAGAAAACCCGCTCCGCAGAGCGCTCTATTTCCTCATCGAAAAGTGCTCTTTTCGTTCGCATCTTGGCAAGGCCGATAATGTCAACGGTGTTAATATCTAGTTCTTTCAGAACCGCAACCGCAACGTTCAATTGCCCTTTGCCTCCATCCACCATCAGTAAATCAGGGAGTGTATGTTCATCTAAAGCTCGTTTATAGCGACGAGTTAAGACTTCGTACATGCTAGCAAAGTCATCCTGCCCCGTTACCGTCCTGACATGGAAACGTCGATAACTATCCTTTGCGGGCTCTGCGTCATCGAATACGACCATCGAGGCAACAACACCGGTGGACTGGGTATTTGATATATCGAAGCATTCGATTCGCTTTGGTGAGTTCCGCAGCCGTAAGGCTCGACGCAGATTCTCTATGGTTTTTTCCCGTTGCTCGCTATTGTCCTTTTTTTCTAAGAAATTTTGTCTGGCGTTTTCTTCCGCCATTCGTACGAGTTGGGCTTTTGTTCCTCGCTTTGGGTGGTGGACGGATACTTTCTTCTGTCTCCGCTCAGATAGAATCTCGGCTCGAATTGTCATGTCCTCTACCCTTACGGGAAGAACAATCTCATCGGGAATAAATCTGTCTCCATAGTAGAATTGAGTTAGTAGGTCGCCCAGTAAGTGTTCATTCGGAAGTTCGTTGTCATCAAAACTGTATCCCTGATTTCCTTGCAGTTTTCCTCCCCTGATGAAAAGTATTTGCCCCTCCACTATGCCACCCTCTCGGTACATGCCGAAGACGTCTTGGTCATTTCCATGAGGAGTTGAAACGTGTTGGCTCAGAGCAGTTTTTTCAATGGCGGTTATTTGGTCCCGATACCGGGCGGCTTCTTCATACCGGAGATCTTGGGAAGCTTGGCCCATTTTTTCCTGAAGCGTTTTAACAAGGGACTTATTTTTTCCTTGGAGTAGGAGTACCGCGTTCTCCATATGTTGTCGGTATTCTCTCGGGTCAACCGGTTCGGTACATGGGCCGAGACATCGTTTTATTTGATACTCTAGGCAGGGACGAGTCCTATTTTTGAAAACGGTATTAGAACAGGTGCGCATGGGAAATACTGTCCTGCTTGCGTCTAAGGTTTGTCGGATCGCGACACTGGAGTGAAATGGTCCAAGATATTTGTTGCCGTCTTTACGCACACGTCGCGTGAGTAAGAGTCGAGGCCATTCTTCTGTACTGGTGATTTTGAGGTGCCAGTACGATTTATCGTCTTTCAGTCGGATGTTGTATTTTGGTTTGTGCTTTTGGATTAGAGTGATTTCTAGTAGGAGAGCCTCTTTCTCGTTTCGTGTAACTACCACTTCTAGATCGCACACCTTTTTGACTAAAAACGGGATTTGGATTCGCCCGTCTCCGCCTTTGACATACTGTCTAACCCTATTCCGAAGATTTTTGGCTTTTCCTACATACACAACAGAATTGGCAGCATCCTTGAACAAGTAGACTCCGGGCTTTGGTGGTAGGCTGCGCGATTTCCGAATGAAAGTTTCAAAGCTCGACATTGGTAACCTCGTGTGGCCTGAATGATAGCCTAATTAGGTCTTGAAAGGATAGGTTGCCGCTTGGTGTTTTTGCTGGAAGAGAGGTAGTAGAGATTATCTAGCCTATTGAATGGTGCTTACACACATGAGTTATTGATGGGTAGGGCGTATTCTCAAGTAAAATATCGGGATGTCTTGACACCAGTACAAATGTATGACATACATTTGTACTGATATGGATGAATTATCGACACGGCAACGTCAGATATTGGACTTGCTCTCACAATCTCAGGAGAGCGGAAAAACTCCAACAATACGGGAGGTTGCGGATCACTTAGGTATTGCTCCGTCAACTTCCCAGATGCATTTCGAGAGGATGGAGAAAAAAGGGTATATTAGAAGAGGGTCTGGCGCGCGGAATATCGATATTCTTTATCAGAGTGACCGGAAAAATAATGGCCGAAAGATTCCGATATTAGGGAATGTTTCTGCGGGGAGGCCTATCCTTGCCATAGAAAACGTTGAGGGGCATGTACACATCGATTCGTCATTTACGGGCTCATCCGGGGAATTCTTTGGTTTACGTGTTCAAGGAAACAGCATGATTGGTGCGGGGATCATAGATGGCGATATTGTTGTCGTTAGAAAGCAGGACCATTCAGATGTAGGGGCGATCGTAGTAGCACTCCTTGAAGAAGAAGTGGTGACAGTCAAGCGTCTTCAGAAGGATAGAGACGCGCTCTTTCTTAATCCTGAGAATCCTGCCTATGAACCGATCCGCTGCAACGAGAATACCAGAGTGATAGGGCAGGTGGTCACCTTGATTAGAAAGATCCGACAGTAGGTGGTTAGCGCGAAATCATGGCGCAGACGACCACCACTCTCCTCACGCACGAATTGCCATTCCGTCCGGCTCCGGCCCAGCCAAGACCGCAGTGGGACCTAAATTATTTGCACGGGCGGCTTGTCGAATTATCGGGTAATGGCAATAGTGCTGCGTTAACAGTTGCGTCCCGATTAATATTTGAAGCTCAAGAGGGTGATGAGCCAGTTGCCTGGGTGACGAACCAAGACAGTATTTTCTTTCCACCGGATTTTGCAGGGGGAGGCGTTGATTTATCAGCCTTACCAATCGTGCAAACAGTGAATACGGAACAGTGTATGAAAGCGGCGGATATATTGTTGCAGTCAGGCGCTTTTGGCCTACTGATTATTGATATTGGAAAGTGTGCGGGTATCCGATTAGCTGTTCAAACACGGTTGGCAGGCCAAGCACGGCATCATGACACAGCAGTGGTTTTAATAACATACAAAGCGGCTTCTGCAGAAACTTTAGGCTCTTTGGTGTCTTTAAGGGTAGAGACTCAGAGAAAGCGTGTCGATTTTAACCAATATCACTGTACGATCAAAGCACTAAAAGACAAACAAAGAGGACCAGGATGGTCCTATCGAGAGGAGCATTGTGGACCGGTGGGCTTGTCTTAGTATTTTCGAGTTGCCTCTTCAATTGTTATTAAATCGTTCCCCTGAATGGGCGCAGTGTTCGGTAGCGGTTGTAGATGATGACAAACCCACAGGTCACATAAAATCTGTTAATACGCGCGCTTATGAAAGAGGAGTTCGTCCTGGTTACCGTTATACTACCGCATTAATGCTGGAACCACAGTTGCGGGCAGCGGCTATTCTAGAGGATGAATTACAAGAAGCGATTCAGAGTATTGTCGCTGGGCTATTTTCGTACACGCCCTGTATTGAATCACACCCAGATTCTCCTGGTATTTTCTGGCTTAATGCGAGTGGTCTCGCCAAATTATTTAGATCTTTAGAAGAGTGGGGGCGCCAGGTAACAACCTTAGTCAAAGGATGGGGGTACCAGCACACACTAGTTATTGGATACTCCCGATTTGGTACATATGCTTTAGCAAAGAGTTTTTCCCAGACACATCTTAATGAGTATTGTTCAAAAACATTCCCTAAGGCTTATTTACTCTCTGACTCTTTTCAAGAAGCTGAGGAAACGAGGTCTGTTCGCTTAGAGTTTTTAGGACTCTCTCAATCGCTCCTAGAAAACCTACATAAATTAGGGCTAGAAAAACTTGGGGATTTTCTAGAACTGCCGGTGGCTGACCTGAGCGAGCGCTTTGGGAAAGAAGCATATTCCTTGTACCAGCTTGCAGATAATGCAGGTGGGAATCCGGGGTGCCCATATGTATTCGAAGGGCGAATGCGAAGGAATATAGCTCTCGAGTATGCTGAATCAGACGCGATCAGGTTGACATTCCTTGTCAAGAGTGAGTTGCGCCCATTATTAGAATCTTTAGCAGCGAAGGGCCGTTCCTTAGCGAGTTTGCAAATTTTCTTGGAGCTCGGTTCGAAGGAAGTTCGAACCGAGCTTATCCAACCAGCAGAACCGACCCTTGATGAACGGCAGGTCTTGGATCTCGTGCGTTTGCGATTCGAAACATTACGCCTTGTTTTAGGGGTTACGGAAATAACGCTGACAGTTGAGGGTCTTAAGGCAACGACTGAACAGCTGCGTCTTTTTGATCAGGTATCGACGCGCAATTTAAAAGCGGCGAACCTGGCGCTTGCGCGCGTCAGGATGACTTTAGGAAGTCGTGCGATTGGTAGGGTGGAACTGTGCGATGCTCACCTTCCTGAAGCACGGTTTCGAATCGTTCCGATGGATTCCCTCGAACAGGCCAAATGCCAAATGATCAAGGATATGCCGTTAGTGAGAAGATTTTTTAATAAGCTGCAATTTTTTGTTGATCCCAATACCTTAGTTAGACGAGACACATTTCCACCGGGAATGGAGATAGGGAAAATCCGATCGATCGTAGGACCAGATATCATATCTGGAGGATGGTGGAAGAAAGAAGTTCAGAGAGAGTATTTCTATGTAGAAACATATCAGGGTGAGATTTTGTGGGCTTTTTACGATTGTTTCCGTAGACGTTGGCGGTTGCAAGGACGTTTGGAGTAATTGAAGTGTGATCATGTATGTACCTCTATGGTGTAAGAGCCACTTCTCTTTCCTGAAGGGTGCGAGTCACCCGGAAGAACTCATAGAAACAGCACGACGACTAGGTATTCCAGCACTTGCACTTACTGATCATGATGGCCTGTATGGGATCGTACGAGGACAGGCGGCGGCGCGCGAGAACGGTATTAAGCTTATATGTGGTGCGCAGGTTACTTTATCAGACGGCTCATCAATCGTACTGCTCGTACAGAACAGAAAGGGATATAGAAATCTTTGCCGTCTACTAACGGCAGGACAGGGTAGAACCGCTAAGGGAAGTAGTCATGTAATCTGGAAAGAAGTTTGTGAATATGCCGAAGGTTTAATAGCGCTTTGGGGCGGATCCAATAGTTTGCTTGCTGGACGAGCAGATCCAGGGATAGTTGGCCGAATGGTCACCGAAGCATTCGGGGAGAGACTGTACGGATTGGTTGTTAGGCACCTATCAGCATCAGACCAATTGCTGGAATACCGGACTAAAGAACGTGTAAAAAAATATGGAATCTCTGTGGCAGCGGCTGTAGAAGTGCAATATCACACCCGGGCACGGCGCCCGCTCCAAGACATGATGACCTGTATACGCGAAAAATTGACGATTACGACGATAGGGCGTCGAATTAATCAGAACGCAGAGCATGAGTTACTCCCTAATGAAGCGTTCAAGCAAAGATTTTTAGATATGCCGGATGCCGTAGAAAATACAAAGAAAATTGCAGACATCTGTGTATTCAATTTAAATCAGGTGCAATACCGGTATCCCACAGAATCGTTGCCGGATGGTACACCAGAAGCGGAGTGGCTACGACATTTAGTAATGAAGGGAGCTCTGTGGCGTTATGGTGGGACGATACCCGCAGGAGCGAAAGAGCAGATTGAGAAGGAGTTGCTCCTTGTAGAAGAGCTAGATTACGGGGGCTATTTCCTTACCATGTGGGAGATTGTTCAATACTGCAAAACCCAAAACATTTTATGCCAGGGGCGCGGATCAGCTGCTAATTCTATAATTTGCTATTGTTTAGGTATCACTGCAATAGATCCGATACAAATGGGATTGCTGTTTGAACGCTTCCTATCTAGAGAACGTGCGGAGCCTCCAGATATTGATCTCGATATAGAGCATAATCGTAGGGAAGAAGTCATTCAGCATGTGTATAAGGAATATGGGCGTAAACACGCGGCAATGGTAGCGAATTTTGTACGTTACAGGCCGCGCTCTGCCGTGCGTGATGTTGGGAAAGCTCTAGGGATCCCCGCTACGACTATTGATAGAGTGGCGAAGTTGTTGCCTCATAATGGCGAAATTACGATGCGCATGTTGCAAAATGGAGGCCTCGATCCTCTGAGTAATACAACACGCTTACTGCTGCAATTCGTAAACGAAATTCAAGATTTTCCGAGGCATATTTCTATTCATCCGGGAGGATTCCTATTAGGACATGATCCTGTGTGTGACATTGTACCCATTGAGAATGCAACGATGGCGAATCGAACGGTGATTCAGTGGGATAAAGAAGATATTGAGGAACTTAACCTATTTAAAGTAGACTTGCTTGGCTTGGGTGCCCTTACTGTGGTGGACGATTGTTTCAGACTCATTCTGGAACACTACGGAATAGAACTGTCATTAGACACGATTCCTCAAGATGACGCAGCCACTTATGACATGCTCTGTAGAGGGGATACTATTGGGTGTTTTCAGGTCGAAAGCAGAGCTCAGATGGCAATGTTACCGCGTCTTAGACCCAGAAACTTTTACGATCTGGTAGTTGAAATTAGTCTAGTTCGCCCCGGTCCGATTACGGGTGGTATGGTCCACCCGTACCTTAGACGCCGGCAAGGAAAGGAGCCCATAGATTATCCCCACCCTTGTTTGGTGCCCGTTTTGGAAAAAACTTTAGGGATACCGCTTTTTCAAGAACAAGTAATGAGATTAGCCGTTGTTGCGGCTGATTATACACCAGGTGAAGCCGATCAGCTTAGGCGGGACATGGCAGCGTGGAGACGTACTGGCCGAATCGAACGTCACCGCGAACGGTTAATAGCTCGCATGATTAAAAAAGGTATTGCTCCGGTATTTGCGGAGCGCGTGTTTGAGCAAATACGGGGCTTCGGAGATTACGGGTTCCCCGAAAGTCATGCGGCGAGTTTTGCCCTCATTTGTTATGCTACAGCTTATCTAAAATGTCATTACCAGGCGGAATTTGCGTGTGCATTACTAAACGCGCAGCCTATGGGATTCTATGCACCAGCAACAATAGTGCACGATGCAAAACGTCATGGTGTGAAGGTTCTTCCAATAGACGTCTCAAAAAGTAGTTGGAACTGTCGAATAGAACCACAAAAAGATAGGCACACTCTTCGAATGGGATTTAGATACGTGAAGGGTCTTGGCAAAAAACCCCGACATGGAATGGGGGTTGGAGGGAGAGAATCGGCTGCTCAAAAATCTGGTAGGGAGAGATTTCCTAACACGCTGCACGAGTATATCCGAAACAGTCAGCTGCGAGTGGATCAATTAGTGGCATTAGCCGAGACAGGAGCCTTCAAGAGTTTCGGTTTATCAAGACGGGAGGCTTTGTGGATTGTGAGAGAAGCCGCAAGAGGCGACAGTTTGAGAATGGAGACTAGAAGAGCGGTCCCCAAATTTAAGGAATTGACTCATTCGGAAAACATTATTTGGGATTTCATAGGTTCGTCTCACAGTACAATTGGTCACCCTATAGAAACAGTCCGTCCTATGCTGTCTGAGCAAGGCTTCCCTGATGCAAAAACTGTTCGGTCCTATAAAAATAAGATTGTGGTGAGGTATGTTGGGCTTGTTATATGCCGGCAGAGACCGGCAACTGCAAGAGGGGTTGTCTTTATGACACTCGAAGACGAAACTGGCTTTGTTAATATAGTGATTTGGTCATCTCTGTTTGAGAGATTTTCTGAAGTTGCGAAGATGAGTCCTTTGCTTGGTGTGACCGGTCATATTCAGTCATACGACGGGGTCGTTCATGTTGTGGCCGCACAATTATGGAAACCAGAGCTAGACTTTCGCCGAGATATTCCTAG
>CAYXUT010000140.1:0-8040 GCA_964468005.1 uncultured Magnetovibrio sp.
TGAACCCCTGTTACCGCCGTGAGAGGGCGGCGTCCTAGGCCACTAGACGAAGGGGGCGCTCCGGCTATTTTACGCAGAGCGTCTTTGGGATCAAGGAAATGCGCGGACTTGGCTTTTCTTTTGATCAGGGAGCCCGGTAACTTTGACGCTGCCGAGCGTTCGGGGCATGCTTGGTCACAAATAAGAAACCGCATGTTGGGAGAGCCTCATGAAGATCGCTGACGTCCGCCCAAAATCGTTACGCATTCCATTTCAAACCGGCGGTAAGGCTTGGGAGATCAATGGCCAGAAGTGGAACTTTCTGGATTTCGTTCTGGTGCGCCTCGAATTGGAGGACGGCACTATCGGTTGGGGTGATGCGTTCAGCTACCATTGCCGTGCCGCCGTGCACGCTGCCGTCGAGCATATGGTGGCGCCAGTAGTTGTCGGCCAGGACGCGTCCGATATCTCGACCCTCATGCTCGATATGCAAAAGAAACTGCATCTCTTTGGGCGATATGGCGTAACCCTGTTTGCGCTCTCTGGGCTCGATATTGCTTTATGGGACGCGGCTGCCAAACAGGCGGGGCAGCCCTTGTGTCGACTTTTGGGGGGGCAGGCTCATGACGACATTATCGGTTATTCGAGCCTCTTCAATTATTCAGATCCCGAGATGGTGGCCGCCAAAACGAAACAGTCTATGGATGAGGGGTTCGATTACGTTAAGCTGCACGAGACTGGTATCGCCGAGGTATCCGCGGCACGCGCGGTGGCCGGCGACGGCTTCCCCCTTATGGTTGACACCAATTGCCCATGGGCCTTCGAAGAGGCCAAACGGATGGCTCTCGCCTTCAAGGCCTATGATATCCACTGGCTTGAGGAACCCATTTTTCCGCCTGAGGACTATCCTACATTGGCTAGGCTCAGGGCGGAAACGGGTGTGGCGCTTGCATCCGGCGAGAACGCTTGCACTGCCTTCCAGTTTCGCGACATGATAGCCGCCGGTGCAGTTGACTATGTGCAACCAAGTGTCACCAAGGTTGGTGGCATCACGGAGTTCCGCAAGATTGCGGTGCAGGCAGAAACGGGTGGTGTGGCGCTAATGCCACATGCACCCTATTTTGGACCAGGTTTCCTGGCCACGCTGCACTTGATGGCGGCGACACCTAATTCAGGGCTTGCGGAATGGTTGTATTTGGATCGCGAGGCTTGCCTCTACGGAGATGTCATCCGGCCCCAGGACGGCAACTTTCGTGTGCCCGAGGGACCGGGCCTCGGGCTTGAGCCGAATGCTGATGTAATGAGGGATTACCAAGTTGCTGACTGAGCGCGGGTCCCTTTTTAGATTATTAGAATGACAACATGGGAGATGAAGATGATTCCCGCCGTTACACCAAATGCCGAGAACCATGAGAGCTTGGGGGACCAGGCATCGAGGTTCGTCAATGTTGATGACTTGCCTTGGGAGGATTCTATCTTCGACGGCGTCACCTTCAAGACCCATCTGATCGATAAGGAAAGCGGAATTGTTACGGCGTATTTGAGGATGGAGCCGGGCGCCAGCCTGCCGGACCACGAACATATGTTGATCGAGCAGACTTATGTGATGGAAGGCAGTCTCAAATGCGGCGAAGGTGAGTGTACGGCGGGAAACTTTGTTTGGAGACCCGCTGGTAGTCGGCATAAGGCCTGGGCACCGAATGGCGGCCTCATGTTGGCCATTTTCCAGGTTCCGAACAAGTTTTTCCGCGAAAAGGGCGAGACGGATATGCTCGATAACGACTGGGAAAATTCCTGGGCGCAGACGACGAACTTTGCCCATACGCGTGGCAATGAAGCTCTGGAATAACGGGCCTTTGGCTGGAGGCTAATTCGATGGTGACGGCCATTCCCACTATATTTGACCGGCCGGGGTTAAGTCTCGTGCTGTAGCTCGACCTCTGCATGGAACCAATGTTGATGCGACCTTTCTGGATGTTTAGCACAGTCAAGAGGAGATCTTTTCGGTAGATATCCGGATGTGCAGTGAGGAACGCATCTTGTTCGCCATCTGAAGCAGTAACAGCACATCCGCTCGCACTAGGCTCTCAACATGAGACCGCCGGTGCCACAAACTCTACAACAAGGTGGTACATAATAACGGGGCTTTACAGAAAGATCGGTTCTTGCATGGCAGAGGGGGGAATGATGGCCCCGGAATGTTGAATGACTTTGGCTGCCAGTTCACAACCCGTTCGGGCGGCGACTGCGGGGGCGAGGCCGCATATGCGGGCATTGATGTAACCGGCGTTGAATGAATCCCCGGCCGCTGTCGTGTCGATGATATCATCGACTGGCTGAACCGGAATTTTGTCCATGGCCTCGGCATTGGCAAGGAGGACAGGGTCCGCCCCGCGTTTAACAACAACTTCCGGGATGCCATAATTGCGCAGGCGTTCCAATGTTGCCTCGGGAGATGCATCGCCGAATAGATTGGCCTCATCTTCGGCGCTGGCCAGTGCCAAACCGCAAAGTTTCCATAGGCGCTCGTACCACGATTTTGCTATCTCGTGATCTGGCCAAAGCGAGGGACGGTAGTTGCCATCGAAGGCGATGGTTGATCCATGTTCGTGAGCACCGTTAAGGCTGGTGAGCAACTGTTCACGGCCCGCGTCATCAAGGATCGCCATCGTTATGCCCGAGAGATATATCCATGATGACCGGAAAGCTTTGTCTAGAATTGCTGCCCATTTTGGATTCATTAACTCACGTGCCGGCGAATGGTTGCGCCAGTAGTGGAATGAACGCTCACCGGTGTCATCTGTCTGTATTAGATAAAGGCCCGCGTTACTGCCTTGTTTGCGGCCGATGGCATCGCAAATAATCCCGTCGTCGGCCCAGGCGGATATCATCTCCGTACTGAACGGGTCGTCGCCCATTACTGTTATGAACCTGACTTCCCCCTGGTCCTTGATTAGCCGGCTCAAGTAGATGGCTGTGTTCAGAGCGTCACCACCGTAACCGCGCGTCAGGTACTCGCCGGGTATCTCCCGAAGCTCGATCATGCATTCGCCGATCAACGCGATGGACGGTCTTCCAATCGGTCCGGCCGGCGCTATGCTCATGCTAAGATCAGTGGTTGTTTCTGGGTATGGCCTTATAGGCTTTCTGGTAGGCGGTTGCCAGTTCCATGCAGCCCCCCGTTGCCAAGGGGCCAACAGTGGAGCGATAAATTTCCTGCCATGGTGTCTGGTGGGGGCGTGCTTCCATGTTTAAGTCCTTTCGCCGTTGCTCCAATTCATCGTCTGAGACCAGCATATTCACGGACCGCTCGTTCAGATCAATTCGGATGAGATCCCCGGTCTTGAGGATGGCTAAGCCTTCACCAGCCGCAGCTTCCGGAGATGCGTTGAGAATTGAGGGGCTGCCCGCAGTGCCGCTTTGGCGCCCGTCACCTATGGTCGGCAGCGACGTAATACCCTTTTTGAGAAGTTCGTCCGAAGGTTGCATGTTGACGACTTCGGCTGAGCCCGGCCAGGCGACGGGACCGGCGTAGCGGATCACCAGGATGGAATTCTCATCCATACCGAGATCAGGGTCATTGAGGCGCTCGTGGTAGTCCTCTGAGCCCTCAAAAACCACGGCACGTCCCTCGAAGGCGTTAGGGTCCTCCAGGTTCTCAAGATAGCGCGTGCGAAAGTCTTCGTTGATAGCTGAGGTCTTCATAATCGCGGCATCGAAAAGGTTACCTTTCATGACTAGGAACCCAGCGTTCCTCGTCATCGGAGCGTCATGCGATTTGATCACTTGGCGGTCAATGGTCTCGCGGGCGTTTTCGGCAACGGTGGTTCCGCTAACCGTCATGCAAGCGCCGTGCAGACGCCCGGCGGCAAGCATTTCGTGCATCACTGCAGGCACGCCACCGGCGCGATGAAAAGCTTCGCCGAGGTATTCTCCCGCCGGCTGCATGTTGACCAGTAGCGGCAGGTCGTACCCTACCTTTTCCCAATCATCGATATCAAGTTCAATGCCCACATGGCGGGCAATGGCGTTGATATGGATCGGCGCATTGGTTGAGCCGCCGAGAGCAGTATTCATAATGATGGCATTCTCAAAAGCATCACGGGTCATAATGGTGGAAGGGCGGATGTCATCCATCACCAAAGTCACGGACCGCTTGCCGGTCTTGTAGGCCATGGCGGCGCGCTCGCGGTAGGGCGCTGGAATGGTAGCGCAACTCGGTAGCGACATGCCGAGGCTTTCGGCCATCGAGTTCATCGTCGTTGCTGTGCCCATGGAATTACAGTGGCCGGTGCTTGGCACCTGGGCAACGGCCATGTCGATGTAACCGTCGTCATCAAGCTCACCCATGGCGTATTGCTTGCGTGCTTCCCAGTGTGTGGTGCCGGAGCCAGCGAGTTTTTGCTCCCAGTAGGAATCGAGCATTGGTCCGCCTGACAGAACGATGGCCGGTATATCCATGGTAGCGGCCGCCATTAGGCACGCCGGCGTGGTCTTGTCACAGCCTGTGGTTAGCACGACACCATCAAAGGGATAACCATGCAAAATTTCCACCAGTCCCATATAAGCAAGGTTGCGATCAAGCGCCGCCGTTGGCCGCTTGCCGGTTTCTTGGATCGGATGGACGGGAAAGATCAACGGGATGCCGCCGCCATCGCGAATGCCGTCACGAATACGTTCGACGATTTGCAAGTGGATGTAGTTGCACGGAGACAATTCACTGCCGGTCTGGGCGATCCCGATGACGGGTCGGCCGGATCGCAGTTCTTCGCGCGTGATGCCGAAATTGAGATAGCGCTCCAAGTAGAGAGCGGTCATGCCGATGTCATGTGGGTCATCAAACCACATTTGGCTGCGCAGCTTCTTTTTCGGTTTTTTAGCCATCCCTTTGTCCTTCTCCGTATGCCGTAAAAAGCTGAAAATACCTTTGGACCAGACAGTTATCATCCAACGGAACCCAAGGCTCAACTGTGAGCGCTAAGTTGCGTCGCACGCAATGAAAAAAAACGCCATCGCTATTTATCTAACCGGTAACGACCCGCTATATACTACCCAACGTTTTTTGACTGCAAAACATATGTGGTCATTTTATCTGGAAGGATTGAATAATGAAGTTGTTGCGCTACGGCCCGGTTGGTCAGGAAAAGCCAGGTATTTTGGATAATGATGGTAACGTTCGCGATCTTTCAGCGCATGTCGATGATATCGGAGGTGATGTGTTGACGCCAGATGGCCTGGCAAAGATCGCAGCTCTGAACGTGACCGACCTGAACACGGTTGATAGCGACCCGCGCATTGGTACTTGCGTCGGCGATATCGGCAAGTTCATGTGCATCGGTCTCAACTATTCTGACCATGCGGCGGAAACCAACATGCCGATCCCGGAAGAGCCAATCCTCTTTGCCAAGTTCAACAGTGCAATCAGCGGCCCTAACGATGACGTTATCATGCCGCGAGGCTCCACCAAGATGGATTGGGAGGTAGAACTCGGCATTGTCATTGGTTCCAAAGCCAAGTATGTGACCGAAGATCGGGCGCTTGACCATGTCGCCGGCTTTTGTGTCATCAATGATGTATCCGAGCGCGAGTATCAGTTGGAAGGCACCGGCCAATGGGTGAAAGGCAAGGCTTGCGACACCTTCGGGCCGGTCGGTCCCTGGATGGTAACTAAGGACGAAGTCGGTGACCCGCAGAACTTAGGCCTCTGGCTGGACGTCAACGGTAACCGTTGCCAAGACGGTAGCACGTCTACGATGATTTTCTCTGCCGCCCATATCGTCAGCTATCTCTCCAATTTGTTTACGCTCTATCCGGGCGACGTCATCGCCACCGGGACGCCGCCGGGCGTTGGTGCAGGCATGACACCGCCGATGTTCCTCAAGGTCGGTGACCAAATGCGCCTTGGCATCGAGGGCTTGGGTGAGCAGAACCAAGTGGTTGTTGCTGATGTAGCCTGAGTCTGAGTGGATATTTAAGAGACTTATTGAGATCTGAGAGGATAAGGGATGGCGACCAAGTATGATCTGAATGGCAATGTGGCTATCGTAACCGGAGGCGCGCAGGGTATTGGCCGTGCCGTCTCCGAACGTTTCCTCGACAGCGGCGCGAGGGTTGCGATCTGGGATCCGGATACCGAGTTATCGGCTAAAACCGCCGGGGAACTTTCCGTTCAAGGCGAGATTAAGGCCTATGCCGTTGATGTGACGGACCCTGATGCTGTGGGTGAAGCGGTTGCTCAGGTCGCAACGGACTTCGGTTCCATTGATATCCTGATCAATAACGCTGGGATCGCTGGGCCGAACCAGACGGTTTGGGAATACGATACGAACGAATGGCTTCGGACTATCAACGTCAATCTCAACGGTCCATTCTATTGTTGCCGTGCCGTGGTGCCGCGTATGATCAAGGGGGGCTATGGGCGTATCGTCAATATCGCGTCGATCGCTGGGAAGGAAGGGAACCCCTTGGCATCCTCTTATTCGGCATCGAAAGCCGGGCTGATTGCGCTCACCAAGTCACTTGGCAAGGAATTGGCGGATTACGATATCGGGGTCAATTGTTTGACGCCGGCAGCCGCCAAAACTGCTATCTTCGATCAGATCACCGAAGAGCATATCAACTACATGCTGTCGAAAATCCCGCGTGCACGCTTTGTTTTGGTCGAGGAAATTGCCTCTATGGTGACCTTCATGGCATCAAAGGAGAATTCCTTCACCACGGGCGGCGTTTTCGATATTTCCGGCGGTAGGGCCACTTACTAGGTTACCCTCTCTTTTTGGGGTTCGTTACTTTAACCGTTCCAAGAGCTTATTCGTATAATCGATCGTCCCATCTGGCCCACCCAGTTCCCTCGGCAATACTACGGAATCGGCAAACAGATGATAGATCGTCTCGTTGAGGTCGTCGGCAGCGTCTCGGGCCGAGGCGATGTCATGCCGCTCGCCAAGCCAATCGAGCATCATTGCAGCCGAAAGAAGCATGGCCGTCGGGTTAGCCTTGTCTTGACTGGCGATGTCGGGTGCGCTGCCGTGGGCCGGCTGAAACAAGCCCTGCTTCGGACCCAATTCCGCACAAGGGGCGAAACCCATGCCGCCTACAATACCGGCGCCGAGGTCCGAGAGGATATCTCCGAACATGTTCTCCATAACCATGACATCGAACTCCCAAGGCTTGCGGACGAGATCGAGTGCGGCGGCATCGACATAGCGGTAATCGGTTTCGATGTCGGGGTTTGATGCGGCGCGTTCGTCGAAGATTTTCCGGAAGAAGGCCATGGAAGCGAATACGTTCGATTTGTCGACGCAGGTAACGCGCCCAGGGCGTCCTTTGGCCTTGCGCTGGCGGGCGAGGGCAAAGGTTTGATCGAACAGAGGTTCGCAGACAGCACGTGTGATCTCCAACCGCTCCCAGGCAATCGTATCGTTTTCAACCGTGCCGGTGCCCAGTGAAGCAAAAAGGCCTTCCGTCGATTCACGGACGATAACCAGATCAATATCGTGCGCGTTTTCGTGTTTCAGAGGAATGGGCGTGTTAGGGAAGGCTTTCACAGGCCGAAGTCCCGCGATCAAATCGTGGGCCGTCCGCATTCGCAGGTGCGGTGCGATTTCCGTGCCGTCTTCGTGGCGGATGTGCGGCAAGCCGATGGCGCCGAGAAGGATAGCATCGCAATCGCCAAGCATGTTGAAGTCTTCGTCGCTGATGTCGGTGCCTGTCTCTTTGAAGTAACCAGCGCCAGCGTCGATATTCTCCTTTTGCAGCTGAAATCCGCCATGTTTTTTCTCTAAGATATCAAGGACCGCAAGACACGAAGCCATGATCTCTGTGCCTATGCCGTCACCTGGAATAACCGCAATTCGAAAGTTGTGCATCATCGCTTCCTTTGCGTTTTTGACTAGGGGAGGCGTCTTGGCCTTCGCCTCCTAGGAAAGCAAAACGCGTTCACCGGCTGCGTGCGAGCGGTAAACAGCTTCCTCCACCCGGATGTTGGCGAGATACTCGCGTCCCGTATTCATTACGCTTCCATCACCGTGTAGACAATCCAATATGTGTTTTTGCAATCTG
>CAYXUT010000141.1:0-7988 GCA_964468005.1 uncultured Magnetovibrio sp.
CAATTAAGCTATTAACTTGATACAGATAGCAGCTACATCTTACGTAAAATAATAAACTTTTTACTTATAAATAAAATTCCAATAGCATATTAGTCTGGTTGGATCGCTACATCATCCTACCGGAGCTTGCGAATATGAGATATCTTACGGGAGGTGTTTTCATGGACGATGTAGTTGCATTCGGGCGTAATGAGGTCATTTCGCGCAAAGAACTGCTGCCGTTTACACGCCGAACCGACCAGACCGGGCTGGTCTATTTGAGCGTGCATCTTGGCACCGTCGCCCTCACCGGATGGTTCGTCTATCTAAGCTTCGGCACCGCGTGGATGATCCCGGCCATGTTCTGTCATGGTATAACCGTCACTTTTCTCTATGGGCCCCTGCACGAGACCAGTCACGGAACCGCATTTCGCAGCCGATGGCTCAATGAGACTGTGTTTTGGTTTTGCAGCCTTGTCTATATCAGCACTCCTCTTTGGTACCGCTATAAGCACGCCAACCACCACACCTATACCCAGATCAAGGGTAAGGATACGGAAATGGTGTTGGCTAGCCCGGCGACGGTCTGGCAATACGTTCTCCAATGCACCGCCATCAATTTTTGGCGTCGGAACCTCGGCGCGCTGCTCCGGCATGCCGGTGGAAGAATACTACCCAGTGACGCAATTTTTTTTCCGAAGGATCAATTGGCGCGCAATTTCTTGGAGGCTCGCATCAACTTGGCGATTTACGCTACGATCGCCATAGCGGCACTCGCCGCTGAAACCTGGGCCCCGCTTATCTACTGGTTCATTCCGCGTGTCCTGGGGGAACCGGTCATGCGTTCCATCCGGGTCGTTGAGCACACTGGCTGCGCGGAAGGGCCGGACCTCAGGGAGAATACGCGGACGACAAAAATGAACCCGATAATGAAATTCCTGTTTTGGAATATGCCCTATCACGCCGAGCATCATATCTGCCCGGCCGTTCCCTTTCACAAACTTCCCGCCTTTCACCGAGAGATCGGAAATCATCTGACCCAAGCGCCGGGGGTCCTGGCGGTCCATTGGCACGTTCTTCGGAACCATCTCGTTAGGGCGTCTAAGCCTACAGTCCAACAGACCGTGCCGTGAACCCCTAGGCCCTCTCGGTTTGAGATCGAAACTCGTCCCTTAAGCCAGGATGGCAAACACCGAACTGGATTAGGTTATTTTTCCATGTGCCAAGCGCGCCCCTGTTGGTGCCACGTCTAGAGCAATTCAACGGGTATTAAACATTATCAAATAGTAAGCCACCCTCCATCAACCGGAAATCCCACTCCGGTAACATGCTTGGCGGCATCTGAACAAAGATAGATGACAGCACTGGCGATATCTTCGGGAGGAATAAATTTCTTTGAGGGGTGTTTCTCTATGAGATGCTCTTGTTCGGCTTCTTCGTAAGAGATCCCATTTTCGGACATTCTTGTTTGAATTTGACTTTCGACGATTGCAGTTTTTACAAAGCCCGGGCAAACAGCATTGCATGTGATGTCGATCTCTGCCGTTTCCAGTGCCACAACTTTTGTCAGACCGAGGATCCCGTGTTTTGCCGCAACGTAGGGTCCCTTGTGAATGGATGCCACGTAACCATTTACTGAAGCAATGTTGATAATACGGCCCCAACCGATTTTTTTCATGATAGGTAGAACATCACGGATGGCGTAAAACGGTGCCGCGAGGTTTGTTTGTATGATCTGCTGAAATTTATCAGTTGGGAATTCGTCGATGGGGCTAACATGTTGAATTCCAGCATTGTTAACGAGGATATCAATTTTTCCAAACGCCTCGTTAGCATTGGCTACCATTGCCGAAATTTGCGTAAGATCGGTAAGATCGCAACTGTCAAAAACAACACTGACACCGTGATGTGTACTGAGGCGTTGGCAGAAATTCTCAATATCTTCGCGGTCACCGAAACCGTTGAACATTATATTGCAACCTTTTTCGGCAAGAGCAGAAGCTATTGCATTCCCGATGCCACTAGTTGCGCCTGTTACAATTGCTGATTTACCTTGGAGAGTTGAATCCACCCTATCTATCCTTAGTTGGTCATCCCTGGCGTTAGTCTCAACCGCCGCGAAACAAATCTAAAGTACTAGTTCCCATTTTCCTATTATGCAGTATAAAGTCTATTTTGCTCAAAGGGCTACCCATTTCCCCTGACTGCTCTGCCCGGACGGCCCCAGCTAAGAAACTTAGGGTTAAACGGAATTTCATTCCCCTTTGAGCACAGACCTTATGAGAGGAAAATACTCTTCAAAAACCTTTGTTTTACGCCCCGGTTTCATTCCGAGATCACACCAACGGCGGAGTCTAGCAGCCTCTTCGGCGAAAGGGAGGGCCCTAAATTTGTTTAACTCTGACGCTGACATCTTACCTCCTTGGAGCCTAAAGGTGTGTTTTACTGGTTTAGTCATTTTGTCATAATAGGAAGGTTCGACTGTACAAAGATATCGTTTTGCCCTCACGTGCAGCCGGATCGGCTCTACGATCTCCGGGCCAAAAAACGGTTCGAGTAAAGCCGCGCCAGCTTCGTCATGGCCCGTATCTTTGAAATTTTTCATCTCCGCGGGGAACTCCACCACGAAATGACCGATATCGTGCAGCAATGCTGCAACGACTTCATGTTTTTCAGCGCGGGCTGTTTCCGCTTCCCGTGCGGATTGAAGCATGTGCTCCAGTACCGAAAGGCCTAAGCCGGCATATTCCCGATCGCCATGGTGTTCAAGAACGCTCGTAACTGTCGAGATAAAATCCGAATTCATACGTGGTTTTGCCTCGCTTTAATTGACAACTGCCACAAACCTACTCCCTGACGCGAAATTCGAGTATTGCTATCTGTTTATGCGATCTCACGGCTTTCTTAGCTGTAGCCGGAGGGGAATGTGAACTGTTGATGAGCGTAATAAATAGCAAGCAACCAGTTTCAAACAATTTATCAAAATGGCCAAATTTAAACAACACTTTGGTTGCTTGGATGTATAGTAACTAGCGGCGGCCCTTTGACGTAGTGGCCAGAGATAAACCACAGTCTATTTTAACAAGCTCATTTGAAGGTGCGATTTAATCAACAGCTAACTGGAAATGAAGTATGCTTAGATTTGCGCTTCAAACTCGGGGTTATACTACGATCCCGCAATTACCAAGAGGATAGAGACGATGCAGGGTAGGCTAGATAACAAGGTCGCTATTGTTACGGGAGCTGGCTCTATCGGAGAAGGATGGGGAAATGGCAAAGCTGTCGCCACGCTTTTCGCACGCGAGGGCGCTAAGGTTGTCGCCGCTGACATTAATATTGATGCAGCTATAGAGACCCGGGACACTATCACGCGGGAAAAAGGTATCTGTACTGCGGTTGAAGCCGACGTTTCCAAGAACGAAGGCGTACGGGACCTGGTAGATCGATGCATTGAAACCTTTGGCCGGGTCGACATATTGCATAACAACGTCGGAATTCTTGAAACTGGTGGCCCTGTAGAAACCTCGGAGGAAAATTGGGACCGGGTATACCGGGTTAATACCAAGAGCATGTTTCTTACCTGCAAGCACGTCTTGCCACTCATGGAGAGCCAGGGTGGCGGCTCTATCGTTAATATCTCTTCAACCACGGGTATCCGTTACCAAGGGGTGCCTTATATCGCCTATGCCTCAAGCAAAGCCGCGGTGATCCAATTTACGAAGAGCATTGCGTTGCAGTATGCTGATAAGAACATTCGTTCCAACGTTATCATTCCAGGTCATGTCGATACACCCATGACACACAAGTCCTTGGCCGAGGCATATGCTAAGGGCGACGTAAAAAAAATGATCGAAAAACGAAACGCCGAGTGTCCGAGGAAGCGTATGGGCGATGCCTGGGACGTTGCATACGCTGCTTTGTTCCTCGCCTCTGATGAAGCGGGTTACATCAATGGGGCTGAATTGGTCGTAGATGGTGGGCTCAGTTGTCGCTCTGCATAATCGCTGGAATGAACTCAAGAGCAGCGCCTATTTAGTTCTACCAACCATCACTTCCTGGCCTTTTGGATGAGTTCGATGGTAATGCCGTCGGGGTCGCGTAGATAGACAACTTTACTGCCGGCATTCGGCCCTGCGTCACTGACATAGGGTGCCGCTATCGGATCAACCCCAAACTTCTTTGCCGCTATGACAGCGGCATCAATGTTGTCTATATCGAAGGCTAAGTGTGCGAAGCCGACGTCGTTGGGGCTAAAGTGGGGCTTGGCCTCGCAGTCTGGCCGTAAGTACTGAATCAGTTCGACGCTGTGGCCAGGCCCTCGAACGTAGGCGATCATGACTTCTGCGTCTTTTACTCCGGTGATGTGTTGGATCGCTCGTGGATCTCGCGGTGCTTTCGAGGTTACCTCAAAGCCAAGAACGTCTCTAAAAAACGATAGTGACCATTCCAAGTCGGATACGGTGAAACTGGTGTGGTTGGTGCTCAGTACTTTATAGTTTTTCATGTCCGCCACTCTCTTAAAGCCTATTGGTTGACGCTTTTCCACGAACTTCGGCACTTCTCAAATTTAGTCATTCAACGCTAGCACTGGATTGGCGTGAATGCGCACTCTAATCCCAATTAATTCAAGTTGTCGCATCTGATATTTTCACTGGGACGTAGCATGAGTTTCTTCAAATAGTGTTTCTCTACAGATGTACACGTTCCGCTACCTCAATCAGAAAGCTTTGGTCAGCACCCATGCAACAAAATCGGGATTGGGTTTCTATAAAAGGATTATTTTGGTTTAGGCTGTTCCGTTTATTGCAAAATCGAATATATCGTGACTACGAAGGTTGCCGCTGGCGGCGCGCTCAGCGTAACTATCATTCAGGGAAGCGCTGAGAACAAATGGTATTTTAGCTTCGTGCAAGCTGCCGTGGGTGCGAAGACGATGGCCTTTAAGGGCAGAAAGGTCGTGATCCACGGCACGTCCACCGATTACTGTCTTTTTGTCACCGACAACGGCGATATCGCCTTCTCGATCAAGCGGTTGTTCGAGTTCCCTAGCAACGGCCTCAGCCGTCCAAATTCTCTCTATACCCGGGATGTCTTCAATCGCTTCGATGATCAGTTCACGCGGTGTGCCATCATAACAATAGATGCGAACAAAGCCGCCAAGCGATCCGTGATGACCGACGAAAGCATCTGCGATCGGACAGATAACTGTGCAGCGCCCTTCGCCAATTGCATCGTTTATGATGTCTTGTAGCCAAATTACTTGCGGCTGCCCGTGCTCATCAGCCTTATCATTCATACCGTGATCAGCGATCAAGGCAACTGTGGCACCAAGTTCTGCTAAACGGCCAAAGCGGGTGTCTAGGTCCTTATAAAACTGGTTAGCAACGGGGGAACCGGGTGCATGGGTATGCTGGATGAAGTCAGTTAGTGAAAGATAGAGGATTTCTGGCCGGCGGTCTTCAAGGAGCTTAATCCCGGCATCAAGGACGAAGAGTGAGAGCTCTGCCGAATACATGTCCGGGTGTGGTTGACCAACATAATCAAGCACGTTCTCGATCGCGTTTTCTTCGATTGAGCATTGATCGGCGAATTGGGCCGAAAAACTGACCGAACCGCCGGTAAAGTCCATATCCTTCTGTAACTGCTTACGCAACTTATCCTTAGATGTTATCGAGACGACTTTGGCGCCATGACAAGAGAATTCGCTCATAATGGAGCGCACTCTCAGTAGTTCGGGTCCGGTCATAACAATTGGCTGGTTGGTTTCACGATTAAGAAAAAAATTTCCAGAAATACCGTGGGTTTCAGGCTCCGTTCCGGTAACGATCGACATATTGTTGGGGCACGTGAAGCTCGGCATAGAACCGGTTGCAATTGCGTAGAAACCGTCTGAACGAAAACGTTGAATATTTGGGATGATACCCGCAGAAAAACCGTATTCCATATATTCTGGGTCACCGCCATCAATGCAAACCACGACGATCGGTCGTTTAGGCCATTGATAGGATTTTCCATTAAGTTTAATAGCACTGTTACCCATTCTTAACTCCTTGAAACCGGTAGGGAATATTTATGCGGCTATTAACAATCTCAGAGATTGTCACGAATGTCATGGGATCAAACAAGGTACTGATCTGAAAATTTAAAAATATCATTGCAAGAGACACGGGCAAGCTAGCAACGCTTTAGAAAACGTATAAATTAATCGCTATGATCGAATGGTATCCAAATTAAGGCGTCATAACAAACATATGAGAGACACTATCCATAGCATTTCTAGCGAGTTTAAATATGAATGGATTGCGCAGTGGCGGTCGTTCGAGCATTAATCGGTAATGCTGGAACATTTCGACGCTGTGGCTAATACGCTGAGTGTTTCAATGGTCCCGAAACCGTTGAACAACGTATCGCGGCGCTGTTCGACAAGCCTTTTCGCTATTTGCTCACGTGTCCAACGTCTCTTTTATGACGTTCTTTGCGCAGGATGGACGGCCAGGCCAGATTTTCGTATAAACATTTGAACAGCCTAAGGGGGGAGCAGGTATAATGACTGATCTAACGCAGTTGAACGCGCGGGATGCCGTCAATCTTTTACGTCGGCGGGAAGTGTCGCCGTTGGAAATGATAGATGCCGCTGTCACCCGAATAGAAGCCACGGACGGTTCTCTTAATGCTCTGCCAACGCTGTGCGTTGACCGGGCGCGTGACCATGCCGAACGTATATTAGAGCAACAAAGCTCAGCGGCTGAGGATAGTCCATCGTGGCTCGGCGGTCTGCCCATCGCAGTTAAGGATTTGAACGACGTGGCAGGCGTAAAAACCACCTACGGCTCGCCTCTATTTGCCGATCATATTCCCGAACGATCCGATATTATGGTCGAAACCCTGGAAACTAATGGCGCCATTGTGATTGGCAAGGCCAATGCGCCCGAGTTCGGTCACGGTGCTAACACTTTTAACGAGGTTTTTGGCAAGACCCGAAATCCATGGAACACGGGAATGACATGCGGGGGGTCATCCGGCGGATCAGCGGTTGCGCTCGCCACTGGACAAACCTGGCTTGCTACCGGCTCGGATTTAGGATGTAGCGTGCGGACGCCAGCCGCTTTCTGCTCCGTTGTTGGCCTACGCCCGTCCCCGGGTCGCGTGGCCCGAGGGCCAACGCGTCTGCCCTACGATAACCTCTGGGTGCAAGGGCCTATGGCGCGCTCGGTCGCCGATACGGCCTTGATGCTTGACGCGATGGCAGGCGTTCATCCAAACGACCCCATTTCCCTTGCCGCGCCTAAAGAGGCTTTTTTGCAGTCAGTGGACAACCCGACACCACCCAAAAGAGTTGCCTATTCCGCCAACCTGAATGGCCTAACACCAGTTGAGGCCGAAGTCGCCGAAGTTTGTGCAGCAGCGGCTCAGCGATTTTCCGAGCTCGGCGCGGTGGTTGAGGAAGCATGTCCCGACCTTGGAGATGCGCGGGATATATTTCATGTTCTGCGGGCCAATCAGTTCGTTGGCGAACTGGCGCCAATTATCGAGGCCGACCGTGACCAGGTGAGACCCGAGGTCGTCTGGAACCTTGAGGAAGGGTATAAGCTGACCATTGAGAAGTTGGCCGAGACAGAGCGCGCCCGCGGCCGACTTTACGCCCGGGTTGCTGAGTTTTTCGAAACTTATGATCTCCTGGTAACGCCGGCAACTGTCGTCTCCCCATTCGATATCGATATCCATGCCATCGACGAGGTGGCGGGACACAAATTCGAGAATTATTTTGACTGGTACACCATTGCTTATGCCATCACGGTGACATCCCTTCCCGCGCTGTCGTTGCCATGCGGATTTACCGGAAGCGGGATGCCGATAGGCCTGCAGGTGGTCGGGCCGCCTAGAGGCGAGGCCGCTCTTTTGGGGGCGTCGGCGCTTTTCGAGAAGGTAATGGGCATCGAAGGACAGCTGCCAATAGATCCGCGTTCCGGTGGTTCTTGACTTAACCGTGTAGTTAAGACAGTTTTTGA
>CAYXUT010000142.1:0-7987 GCA_964468005.1 uncultured Magnetovibrio sp.
TTTGTTGACTTGGCTTAGCCTTGGAACCTTTCGCGCGCCGCTGAAGAACGGTATGTCTCGCTGCCGCCGTATCCAGATCCCGGGATCCTGGCTGTAAGCGCAGCTCTTTGACCGGCGCACGACATCGGTCACCTTGATGGTCGGATGGGGAGCGGTTTCGGTTGGTTTTCCGAACTGGCAGTAAAAAGCGAAGTTGAGAAAGGGCTGCCTAAAACCATGGACTGGGGCAAGGGTACGATTGATCTGGAGGTTCGGTTCGCGAGAGCCAAAAACCCCATCGGGTGGGCGCATGAAATGAGATGTTTTGTGTTGCTGCCCGCCTTTAGATCATGCACCATTTCGGTAAGGATGCCTCATCACTAAAAAGTTGGTATCCATCAGTTCAAATTCGGGAGGATATCTTACAATGCATTTTCGAAAAACCCTTGCGTATGCGGCGGCCGTGGTGGCGCTTTCCGTGGCGCCCGCCGTCCAAGCTCAAACGCTAACGATTGGCCTTGGCACCGAGCCGACGTCGATCGACCCGCACTATCATAACCTCGGCCCTAACAATCAGATCGCGCAGCACTTTTTCTCGCGCCTGATCGAACAGGATCACAAACAGAACCTGTCACCAGGCCTGGCAACGTCGTGGAAGGCGCTCAGCGATACCACTTGGGAGTTCAAGCTCCGAAAAGGCGTCAAATTCCATGATGGGTCGGATTTCGATGCCGATGATGTGCTGTTTAGCGCGCACCGCGCCGGCAACCATCCAAACGCAAGATCCAGCTTCGGCCTCTACACCAAAGGTAAGGCCTTCAAGAAAATCGATTCGCACACCATCCAGGTGACCACGGAGAAGCCCTATCCGCTGATGGCGGTGGATCTTTCCAACGTGCATATCGTCTCCGCCAACGAGAAAGATAAGTGGGAAGGCGAGTACAACAACGGCAACTCTGCGCATGGCACTGGACCCTACAAGGTGGTCAAGTGGGTCAAGGGTGAAATCCTCGAGATGGCGCGTTATGATGGCTACCACGGGAAAAAGCCGCACTGGGCGAAGATCATCATCAAGCCGATAAAGTCCTCGCCATCGCGTTTGGCGGCGCTGCTTGCCGGCGACGTTGATTTTATCGACCAGGTGCCAACAGTCGACATCACCAAGCTGAAAACGAACCCCAAGGTTCAGCTTAGCCAGGGCGTATCAAACCGTATCATTTACCTGCACATGGACCAATATCGCGACACGCCGCAGTACGTGAAGGACGCTAGCGGCAAACCGGTCACTAAGAACCCGATGAAGGACGTCCGAGTGCGCAAGGCCATGTCCATGGCCATAAACCGCGAACTGATCGTCGACCGCGTCATGGAAGGCGTCGCCATTCCGGCCGGCCAGTTGCTCCCAGAGGGCTTCTTCGGCCGTTCATCTAAGCTGAAAGTGCAGAAGTATGATCCCGACGGCGCTAAGAAATTGCTCGCCGAAGCGGGCTATCCGAACGGCTTCCAAGTCACCTTGCATGGCCCGAACAACCGCTACATCAACGATGCAAAGATCGTTGAGGCCATCGCCCAAATGCTGACTCGTATCGGCATCAAGACGACGCCGGACACCATGCCAAAGAGCGTCTTCTTCAAGCGCGGCAAAAACAAGGGCCCGTCGAAGCCGCCGGAGTTTAACTTCCTGCTGGTCGGCTGGGGCTCCGGCACGGGCGAGCCTTCCTCGCCGCTGCGCTCCTTACTCGGCACCTACGACAAGACCAAGGGCTGGGGCTCGTCGAACCGCGGACTGCATTCCAACCCGAAGATGGACAAGGTGTTGGATCAGGCCTTGGCCACCGTCGATGACAACAAGCGCGCCGCGCTCCTGGCTCAAGCCACGGAAATCGGTGTCGGCGAGGACATGGGGATCATTCCGCTGCACTATCAGGTCAACACCTGGGCCGGAAAGAAAGGCCTGACCTTTAAGGCCCGCACCGACGAGCGGACCGTGGGTTACGACGTAACGCCGCAATAACGCCTAGTCATGGAACGGCGCGTGCCGCCCCCCTGGGACGCGCCGTTCCCTCTTTCTTCGCCATCTTGATCAGAGTGCGCCGATGTCCGTATTCATCATTCGCCGTCTGATGCAGAGCATCCTTGTGGTGTTCGTCATGTCGTTCCTAGTGTTCAGCGGGGTTAACCTGGTGGGCGACCCGGTCGAGATGATGGTCCACGATGAAGCCGACCAAGCGGAACGCGAGCGCGTCATCAAAGCCATGGGCCTCGATAAGCCCTGGTATATCCAATACGCGCGCTTCGTCGGCAATGCCTTACAGGGCGATCTCGGCAAGTCCTTCGTCTACGGCGAGGAATCGCTTGGCATCATTGTCCAACGTATGCCAGCGACACTCGAGCTAGCATTGGCCGCATTGTTGCTGGCTATCATATTTGGCATACCCTTGGGCGTGTTTTCCGGTCTCAAGCCGGAGACACGAACATCCAGGGTGATAATGGCGGGCTCCATACTCGGATTTTCTTTGCCGACCTTCTGGGTGGGGTTGATGTTCATCATGGTATTTGCCGTAATGCTCGGCTGGCTGCCCTCTACCGGGCGTGGCGAAACCCTACAGTTGCTGGGCATTAATGTTAGTTTCCTGACCATGGATGGTATCGCGCATCTATTTCTACCGGCCCTCAATCTCGCTTTGTTCAAGATTTCTCTGGTCATCCGTCTGGCGCGCGCCGGCACCCGCGAAGTCGTGCACCAGGATTATATCAAATTTGCCCGCGCCAAGGGTTTGAGCACCAAGCGGATTATCTTCGTCCATCTGATGAAGAATATCCTGATCCCGGTGGTTACCGTGTTGGGACTCGAGTTCGGCGGTCTGATCGCTTTTTCAGTGGTCACCGAGACCGTCTTCGCCTGGCCCGGCATGGGCAAACTAATTATCGATTCGATCCAGAGCCTAGATAGGCCGGTGATCGTCGCCTACCTGATGATCATCGTTTTGGTATTCGTCATCATCAACCTCATCGTTGATGTGTTGTATTCCATCCTCGATCCGAGGGTTCGCTTACAGGATGTCAGAGCATGAACGATGACGCTGAAACTGCAGCCGCCACCGATGTGGCCAAAATTTTATCGTACGGTTTGGATACCGGGCGCGATTCACCGTTCCGGCGTTTCGTTTCTGACTATTTCGACAGCAAAATCGCTTCCGCTGCTGCGGTCGTACTCGGGGTGATCATATTCATTGCCATTTTCGCGCCCTTCATTTCACCACAGAACCCATACGATCTAGCGCAGGTCAGTATCCTCGACTCCAAGCTGGAGCCGGGTTCGAAAAGCATGGACGGCTGGACTTTCTGGCTCGGTACCGACGGGGCAGGGCGCGATCTCGTAAGCGCCATGTTCTACGGCCTGCGCATAAGCTTAGGCGTCGGCGTCATGTCGGGTATCATCGCCATGTGCATCGGCGCCACCATCGGCCTGGCGGCGGCCTATTTCGGTGGTCGTACCGACAACGTCATCATGCGTATCGTCGATATTCAGCTCTCGTTCCCGGCAATCCTAGTGGCGCTAATATTGCTCGCGCTTCTGGGGAAGGGAGTTGATAAGATCACCATCGCCCTGATTATCGTGCAATGGGCCTACTATGCTCGGACCGTGCGCGGCTCGGCGTTGGTCGAGCGCAATAAGGAATACATTGAAGCGGCGACCTGTCTGGCGCTCGGTCACAACCGCATCGTCTTTCGCCACATACTGCCAAACTGCTTGCCGCCGTTGATCGTCGTCGGCACCATTCAGACGGCACATGCCATTTCCCTGGAAGCGACGTTGAGTTTCCTCGGTGTCGGACTGCCGATCTCGGAGCCGTCGCTAGGGCTGCTGATTTCCAATGGTTTCGACTACATGCTGAGCGGCAAGTACTGGATCAGTTTCTTCCCAGGCGTGGCGCTACTGATCACCATTATCTCCATTAACTTGGTCGGCGATCAGTTGCGCGACGTCTTGAACCCGAGACTGCAGCGATGAGCGCTGACATGAGTGGGTTCGACGGCCCGACGCTACAAGTCGAAGATCTCCAGACCCATTTCTTCACCAAGAACGGCATTGCCCGCGCTGTTGATGGCATCAACTTTACCGTCGCCAAGCGCGAGGTCATGGGGTTGGTCGGTGAATCGGGTTCCGGAAAGACAGTCACCGGATTTTCTCTCATCAATCTTGTCGATCCACCGGGCAAGATTGTCGGCGGGCGCATTCTATTCAACGGCGAGGACCTGGTACAGGCGTCTGAAGAACGCATGCGGCATTTACGCGGTAATCGCATCGCCATGATCTTCCAGGACCCGATGATGACATTGAACCCGGTGCTCCGCATTGACACTCAAATGGTCGAGACGGTCATTGCACATGAACCGAACGTGCCCAAGCAAGAAGCCCGCCAGCGCGCCCGCGATGCCCTGGGACAAGTCGGGATCCCGTCGCCCGATGAGCGCCTAAAGGCCTACCCACACCAATTTTCGGGCGGCATGCGGCAACGCGTCGCCATTGCCATCGCACTTCTGAATAAACCAGACTTGATCATCGCCGATGAGCCAACCACGGCGCTTGACGTCACCATTCAGGGCCAAATCCTGTTCGAGGCGCAAAAGCTCTGCCGCGAGACCGGAACGGCCATGATCTGGATCACTCATGATCTCGCCGTGGTTGCCGGCTTGGCAGATAAAATCTGCGTCATGTATGCCGGACGCATCGTCGAGCAAGGCGCCATCGATGACGTGCTCGACCATCCGGTACATCCCTATACCCGCGGGCTTTTGGGTTCGGTCCCTGGCCACAACACGCGCGGCCAGCGACTTTATCAAATTCCCGGCATGACGCCGTCGTTAGTCAATCTGCCAGAGGGCTGCGCCTTTTCGTCTCGCTGCCCGAGCGTTAGTAGCGCATGCGCCGAGCAGCCGAAAATCGAAGAGCCCATCCCTAACCGACAGGTGCGCTGCTTCCACCCTCATATGCAAGCGTTTCAGGAGGTGAGTACATGAACGCCATGCTGGAAGTGAAGGGGCTTTCGAAACGCTTCGTCAAACACCTTGATATGGCCGGTAAGATCGCCCAGAAACTAGGCTCGGATATCCGCGAAGAGATCGTTCACGCGGTTGATGGAGTTGACCTTGCCATCACCAAGGGCGAGGTTGTCGGCTTGGTCGGTGAATCGGGCTGCGGCAAGTCAACGCTCGGACGCATGGTAGCCGGTATCTTGGAACCGTCGGAAGGCCAAATCCTCTACAAGGGCTCCGTCGTCACGACCATGGAAAATGACGAGAGCAAGAAAACAGCGCTCGCCGTGCAGATGATCTTCCAGGACCCTTTTGCCTCGCTTAACCCGCGCATGCGTGTTGAAGACATCATCGGCGAGGCACCGGTGTTGCATGGCATCGTCAAGGCACGCGAAAAACCGGCCTATGTGCGCGAAGTCATGGAGCGCGTCGGCCTCGAGCCCGAATACGCGCGCCGCTATCCTCACCAGTTCTCGGGCGGCCAGCGCCAACGCATCGGCATTGCCCGGGCCCTTGCCGTGAAGCCTGAGTTCTTGGTCTGCGACGAGGCCATTGCCGCTCTCGACGTCTCAATCCAGGCACAGGTGATCAATCTCTTTATGGATCTCCGCAAGGACTTGGACTTGACCTATCTCTTCATCAGCCACGATCTCTCGGTGGTCGAGCATATTTCTGATAGGGTGGAGATCATGTATTTGGGACGCATCGTCGAAAAGGCATCAACGGACGACTTGTTCGACGCTCCAAACCATCCCTATACGCAGGCTCTATTAAACGAAGTGCCGAGGGTCGATAGCCGGGGCATCGACTACCAGCCTGTATCGGGAGAAATTCCCTCACCTTTGGACCCGCCACCCGGCTGCCACTTCCATCCCCGTTGTCCGCACGCAATGGACCGCTGCCGCACCGAGGTGCCCGTACTACAAGAGTTCGCCCCGGGGCGCGTATCGGCTTGTCATCTCAATGATCAGTCCTAAAGCCTCAGAGAACGAACCGGTCACGATCGTCAGTCCACGCGCAGACACCGTGCCAGCGCTGTTTGACAGTCCGCATAGCGGTTCAAACTATCCCGATGACTTCGATGCCGCGATCGATCACATGCATCTCAGGCGCATGGAAGACGCCTTCGTCGATGAGTTGTTTTCCACCGCTCCCGATTTTGGCGCCACCTTGATCACAGCGCGCTTTTCGAGAGGCTACATCGATCCCAACCGAAGCGATCTAGATATTGATCCCGACGTTTTTAAGGGATGGGAAGGACAGACCGAACCGAGCGAGAAAAGCCGCGGCGGCAAGGGGCTGGTCTGGACGCACCTACATAGTCTTGCGCCATTGTACGAGCGCGTTCTGACCGGCGATGAGGTAAAGGCCCGCATCGAAACCTACTGGAAACCCTACCACGACGCCATTGCGGGCGCATACGACGAACTACACAGCCAGTTCGGGTGTGTTTACCATCTCGATTGTCACTCCATGCGCGCCATGGGCAATATTCATGATGTCGACGGCGAGAGCAAACGTCCGGATTTCGTCATCTCCGACCATGAGGGACAATCCTGTGCGCCAGCGTTCCTCGAACTGGTGGTCGGACACCTGCGTGCTCAAGGCTTTGACGTTGCTGTCAATTTTCCCTTTAAAGGCGCAGAACTGACGCGCCGCTATGCCGACCCGGCGGGTGGCCGCCATGCCCTCCAGATCGAGATCAACCGCAAGCTCTATATGGATGAAGCGAGTATTAAAAAAAATGCCGGTTTCGATGACCTGCAAGATCATATGAGCAAACTCGCGAAGGCTATTTGCCTCTTCGCCGCCACGTCATGAGCACCGAAAATCCAATTCGCCGAGTTTCCGCCAAGGGTGATCCATTCTCTATCGGTTACGCATTGGGACAGGCGGCGGGCGCCGATATCCGCGAGCGTGTTTTTGTTACTGAGGAGTTCCGCGAACTAGCAAACCGATGGATAAACACAGATTATCTGCGTGCTCTCGAAGACGCCGCACGCGCCACGTACCCAGACTTCGTCCACGAAATCGAGGGTATCGCCGCCGGCGCAGGACAGGAATTCGAGACGGCATTTCTATGGAACTGCCGAGGCGATCTTAGGTTTCCCGAAAACGTCTCCGCCGAAACGCTTCTCCGCTCCGCTTCGGGCTGCACTTCGGTGATGATACCGGCAAGCGAAGGTGACGGGCCAGCCATCATCGCCCACAACGAAGACGGCCCGGCCGAATTCCTCGGCCACTGTTTCTGGGTCAGCGTGACACCCGACGAGGGGCCATCCTTCGAAAGTTTCATGTATCCCGGCATGCTTCCCGGCCACACCTTCGGCGTCAATTCCGCCGGTATAGTCCAGACCATCAACAATATCCGCGTGCACGATCTCAAACCTGGCGTTCCGCGCCATGTCGTCTGTCGGGCCATTCTTGCCAGCAGCAAGTTGGACGACGCCATCGATATCCTTAAGGGAAACGGCAGGGCATCCGGCTTCCACCACAACCTGGGCCAAGCGGGAAGTCGCCGGGTGATTTCCGTAGAAGCGCCGGCATCGGGTTGCCAAGCCCGCGAAATTACCGCGCCCGCAGCTCATGCCAATCATCTCACCGCGGAGATGTTCGCGGACGTACCGCAGGTGGTTACCGCATCTTCAAGCGACCGCCAGACCCGTGCCGATAGCATGATCAACGACGGTGTTTTGGCAAAAGGCGAGGGGCCGGAGGCCATTCTGTTCGAGCGCAGTGCGCCGATCTACCGCGCCAACGATGACGGCGATGATTATTCGCAAACTCTTGCCACCGGCCTTTTCGAGCTCTTCACCGATTGCGTTGCCTGGCGGGTTCACGCTACGCCGGACAAATGGAATTCCCTGGATGGCACCATCAAATTGGAATCCGCACCATGTGCAAGTTGATCCTGCGCCATTACTGGCCACCGCCCGTTGCGGAGAAAGTTTGTTTTTGACTTGTCCTA
>CAYXUT010000143.1:0-4168 GCA_964468005.1 uncultured Magnetovibrio sp.
GTGACGCCGAATCTAATCGTTACGGCGGTAGCAGAAACCATTGAGCCGGGGTCGGAACAGACGCAGTTAATCGAGTTGGAACCGGTTGAGGAAAAGTTGGCGAAAGAGGATGATCTCCTTGATATTCCGGCATTTCTCCGCCGTCAGGCCAACTGAACCGGCCTAGTTGGGAGTTGAAAATGAAGGGTAACAAATTGCAATAAAGAGTGATTTGTGAGACTCCGGGGTTGTTGTTAAACACAATCCCGGAACCGCTCTATAAATACCGGGGAAACTTGGGAAGTAAGGGTGGCTAAAGGGAATGTCAAAAACATCGGTAGCCGGTAACATTCCGGTTTGAGCGAGGAGAGAGTGACCCGAAAAATCAGGGTCATAATTAGGGGAAGATAGTGTTTTCCAGGACTGAAACTTTCGTACAAGAAACTAATCTTCCAGTGGTCCGCCAACGGACCCTAAAGAACGCCACGTCATGTACGGGCGTCGGCTTGCATGGTGGCGAGACGGTGACGCTGACGTTAAAGCCAGCCGGCACTAATACAGGAATTGTATTCCACCGTATGGACATTGGTGGTGTCCACGCCTCGGTCCCGGCACGCTGGGATAATGTCGTCGATACCCGTATGTGTTCCGTTCTTGGTAATGAGCACGGTGTCACGGTTGGCACGGTTGAGCACGTCATGGCAGCCTTGGCTGGGTGCGGTATCGACAACGTGGAAATTGAAGTCGACGGGTCGGAAGTGCCGATCATGGACGGCAGCTCCGAACCTTTTGTATTTTTGATTGAATGCGCAGGCGTGGTTGAGCAGGCCGCGCCAAGGCGTGTCATCCGCATCCACAAGGAAGTTAGGGTAACAGTTGCTGACTCCGAGGCGTCCTTGAAACCGGGGGATCACCTTGATCTCAGATTTGAGATCGATTTCGAGAGCCAAGCCGTCGCACGGCAGGAATTGTCGCTGGGTTTGATGAACGGCTCGTTTTGTAAGGAATTGGCCAGTGCCCGAACATTCGGGTTTTTGCATGAGGTTGAACAGCTGCGTGCGGCGGGCTTGGCTAAGGGCGGCTCGCTCAATAATGCCGTCGTCGTAAGTGGCGACGAAATTCTTAACGAAGATGGCCTTCGGTTTGAGGATGAGTTTGTACGCCACAAAATGCTTGATGCCGTCGGTGATTTGTACTTGGCCGGCGCGCCGATTATTGGGTGCTTCACCGGCGCGCGTTCTGGGCATGCGGCCAATAACGCCCTGTTGCGGGCTCTGTTCGCCGATCGTGAGGCGTGGTCCTACGACGTGATGCAGGGTGAAGAGGCTTTGCGTGCCGTTGATGGTGGATTGCGGGCCGAACCGGAAGCTTCCGCGAGCGTCGCCTGATCGCCTTCACGAACTGCAATCTGGCTTCCCAAAGAGTACTCCGTCAAGGCGTACCTTTTGTTTTTCTCAACTCTTTATGCGGTGCTTGTTTCGTCTCCCAAGCTTCGTAGTATACTGGCCCAACGGAAGATCGAAAAACGGACAAAGCGTCTGACGGGCACAATGACTTTACGCCTTCACAACCCGCGAAGCGCTGCCGCCGCACGGCGGGGATTACGCACGGCGTTATTGTATCTGTTTGCGAGCATGTTTCTTGTCGGGTGTGCCGCAAAGAAGAAAGAGTACGTCGAGCGGCCGGTCGAAGAGCTTTATAACGAAGCCCTCGATCAGATGGAACGAAAATTGTTTTCCGAAGCCTCCGCGAAGTTTGATGAAGTCGAACGCCAGCACCCCTATTCGGTGTGGGCGACCAAGGCCCAGTTGATGGCAGCCTACGCTTATTACCTGGCAAACCGCTATGACGATGCGATTTTGGCCCTCGACCGCTTCATTCAGCTTCATCCGGCCAACAGGGATGTTGCCTATGCGATGTACCTGAAGGCTTCGAGCTACTACGAACAGATTTCCGACGTTGCACGAGACCAAAAGATCACGGAACTTTCCCTGACAGCGTTCAGGGAATTAATCTCCAGATTCCCCAAGTCCAAATATGGGCGGGATGCTCAGGTCAAAGTGGATTTGGCCTACGATCATCTCGCTGGAAAAGAGATGGAGATCGGGCGTTATTACCATAATCAACGGCAATACCTAGCCTCGATTAATCGATTTAGAAAGGTCGTCGAAACATATCAGACAACGACCCATGTGCCTGAAGCGTTACACCGTTTGACGGAAGCCTATCTGGCGCTTGGCATCATTGAGGAGGCGCGCAAGACAGCTTCCGTGCTCGGCCATAACTTTCCCGGCAGCGAATGGTATATTGACTCCTATGAGGTTCTGGAAAAAAAGAATATCCGGCCGGAAAAAGACATACCATGGTGGAAACTCTGGTAGCTTGTGCAAACGCTAATGCTGAGGTTTTGCTCGCGCAATGCTGACTAGTCTCTCTATTCGTGACGTAGTATTGATAGATCATCTGGATCTTGAGTTTGGTGGTGGGTTAGGCGTCCTAACCGGTGAAACCGGTGCCGGTAAATCGATCCTTCTCGATTCGCTTGGATTGGCGAGTGGTGCGCGTGCTGATTCATGCCTCGTTCGGCATGGCTGCGATCAGGCATCAGTGAGTGCATCGTTCGACCTGCGGGCTGGTCACGAGGTGCTTGAGCTCCTGGCTGAACAGGACCTTAAAATCGAAGAGGGGGGAAATGTGATCCTGCGCCGTACACTAGGTGCAGATGGCCGTTCGCGAGCCTTTGTTAACGACCAGCCGGTCAGTGTCGCACTCCTGAAGACCATAGGGGAGGCCCTCGTTGAGGTGCATGGCCAGTTCGATAATCAGCGGCTTTTGAAAGTCGAGACACATCGAGGATTGCTTGATGCATTCGCTGGCCATGGTGAACTAATTGAAGCGACCTCCCAGGCATTTGAGGTCTGGCGCAATGCCGTCGAACACCGCCATAAGGCCGAGGCTGAAGCCGAAACCGCTCGTCAGGATGAGGATTTCACCCGCCATGCGGTCGAGGAACTGAATGCGATCGATCCGCAACACGGCGAGGAAGCGACGCTAGCCGCACAGCGCACCATGATGATGCATGGCGAACAATTGGTTGATGCGCTCGCGAAAGCGGTCGAACGAGCGACAGGCCACAATGGCGCCGAAAGCAAGCTGCAGGGTGCCATACGCACTCTTGAGAGCGTGGCAAAAAAGGCCGAAGGGCGACTCGATGGAGTAATTGCCGCATTTGACCGCACGCTCGACGGTCTTGCCGACGGAGTTTCCGAGATTAATCGCTTGTCGAGAGATCTCGATCTCGATCCTGCGCGGTTGGAAGGGGTTGAGGAACGTCTATTCGCACTTCGTGCCCTGGCTAGAAAACACAATGTTCAGGTTGACGCTCTGGTGGAGTTACATGCCCGTATGAAAGAACAATTGATCTCGATCGCCGATGGATCGACGGTTTTGCAGGCATTGTTGAAGACCGAAAATGAGGCTCGTGAGAGGTATGTCGGGGTGGCAAAAAAGCTTTCCGACTCGCGTCGCGAAGCGGCGTTGGAGCTTGATAGTAAAGTTGGTGATGAGTTCGTTGGATTACATCTGGATAAAGCGCGCATCGTTACCGAGATAAAGCCCATGCCAGAGGATGACTGGCGAGCCTGTGGTGTCGACCGAGTTAGCTTTTTGGTGGCTACCAATCCGGGCGTGCCGCCGGGACCACTGAAAAAGATGGCCTCCGGTGGTGAGATGGCGCGCTTCATGTTGGCGTTGAAAGTAGTGCTCGCGGAAGCTGATCCGATATCGACTTTGGTATTCGATGAGGTTGATGCTGGTGTTGGTGGCGCCGTGGCCGAAGCAGTTGGAGAACGCCTTGGCCAGCTTGGCAATGCCGGCCAGGTATTGGTGGTGACCCACTCGCCGCAGGTCGCCGCGCGAGGCAACAAACATTGGAAGGTCAGTAAATCTGCGAGCGCCAATGATGAAGAAGAGGAAAAGCTTTGGACCCGTGTCGACGCGCTAGATGCTGCTGCGCGAAAAGAAGAAATCGCACGAATGCTGGCCGGACGGCAGGTCACCGACGAAGCGAGAGCGGCGGCATATAGGCTGCTAAGCGGGGTCTCTTCTTGAGCTCCAAAAGGGTAAAATCGACTGCTGACAAGCCGGTTGAGAAGATGCTACCGCTGGATGCGGCTGCCGAATTAGAACG
>CAYXUT010000143.1:4268-7984 GCA_964468005.1 uncultured Magnetovibrio sp.
GTTGGGTTTTTTGACCGTGTCCGAAGGTTCTTAAATCTGACGGAAGAAGAGATCGTTGAGCTTCTGGCCGAGCCGAAGATTGATGGCTTATCAATATCACTTCGTTATGAGAACCGCCGGTTGATTCATGGTGCAACACGGGGCGATGGCTCCGTTGGCGAGGACGTCACACCAAATATTCGAATGGTTTCCGATATTCCCGCCGAGTTGCCGACAGGCGTACCAGCCGTGGTCGAAGTGCGCGGCGAGATTTACATGCCGAAATCAGATTTCATAGCTTTGAACGAACGCCAAGAAGCCGAAGGCGCCAAGGTTTTCGCCAATCCTCGAAATGCCGCCGCCGGCAGCTTACGGCAGTTGGACAGCTCGATTGCTTCCAAACGCCCTCTTTGTTTCTTTGGCTACGCTTGGGGTGAAGTAAGGGGGCTAATCGGCAACACTGTTGAAGATGTGCGACAATGTTTTTCAAATTGGGGATTCGTCCTCAACGAGCCGGCACGGCTTTGTCGGTCGGTCGATGAGGTAATTTCCTACTATGACGAAATCATCAGTATGCGACCTAACCTTCCCTTTGATCTCGACGGTACGGTTTATAAGGTCAACCGCATCGATTGGCAGGAGCGGTTGGGTCAGGTGAGCCGCGCGCCACGCTGGGCCGTCGCTCATAAATTTCCCGCAGAGCGGGCCGAGACCCGAGTTAACGAGATCGTTATTCAGGTTGGGCGCACCGGAACCTTGACGCCAGTTGCCAATCTCGAGCCCGTGACCGTTGGCGGCGTGGTGGTTTCGCGCGCAACCCTGCATAATCAAGATGAAATCAAGCGTAAAGATGTGCGCGAAGGAGATTGGATCGTCGTCCAGCGTGCTGGTGATGTAATTCCACAAGTGGTTTCGGTTATTCAAGAGCGCCGACCAACTGACAGCAAAACGTTCGATTTCCCGGAGGTCTGTCCAAGGTGCGGATCTCGTGCCGTGCGTGAAGAAGGCGAGGCAGCACGACGCTGTGCTGGCGGCCTAATCTGTCCGGCGCAGACGGTCGAACGATTGAAACACTTCATTTCCCGTGATGCCTTTGATATCGAGGGTATCGGTGGGCGTAATATAGAGGCCTTTTGGGAGGATGGACTGATCCGCACGCCTGCTGATATTTTTCGGCTGGAGAAGCATCGAGACGTGTTGGCCTCACGTGAGGGTTGGGGCGATAGATCGGTTGAGAATCTGGTAAGGACCCTGAAAGAACGTCGAAAAATAGAATTGGCGCGCTTCATATATGCGCTTGGCATCCGTCAGATCGGCCAGGCCAATGCGCAGCTTCTAGCGCGTCACTACGGTTCGCTGAATATGTTGCTCGATGCCTTGGGAAAAGCGGCAGAAGAAGCCGGGTCAGAAGCCTATAAGACATTGGTCGATATCGATGGCATTGGCCCGGGGGTTGCAGGAGACTTGCTCGCCTTCATTGGCGAGCAACACAATCTTGATGTCATCCAAGACTTGCTAAAAAAGGTGGATGTAGAGGATTTCGTGTTGGCGGATACAGGAGGCTCGCCGGTCTCCGATAAAACCGTGGTGTTTACCGGCACGCTTGAGACCATGAGTCGGAACGAGGCTAAAGCCAGGGCTGAAGCGCTGGGTGCAAAAGTATCCGGTTCCGTGTCGGCAAAAACAGATATCGTTGTTGCGGGCCCTGGTGCGGGCAGCAAGCTAAAGAAAGCCGAAGATCTTGGTGTTACTGTCATGAGCGAGGAGGAATGGTTGAATTACATCAGCCAGACCTAGAAAAATTTAACTATTTGCTGAGTAATAATCTAACCTGTTATCCGACATATCCCAGCTAATCTTCAACTCGGAGCCACTTGTAGGCAAGCTACACCATCGAGCAGCGGCGTATAGGAGGAGGACGGAATGGCTAAGTTTGCAACAGTTGGTTTTGTTGGTCTTGGCGTTATGGGAGAGCCTATGTGTCGAAACTTGGTCCAGAAAAGCGGTTTTTCCGTTGTGGCGTACGATCTTAACCCTGAACCATTGGAGCGCTTGGAGACGTATGGCGTTGTGCCGGCGCAGGATTTGGCTGAAACCGTATCCAACGCAGATGCGATCATGATTTCGCTCCCGAGCGGTTTCGAGGTCGATGCCCTGTGCACCATGGAAGACGGCCTGTTGTCGCTTGCCCGTGCTGGGCAAACAATTGTTGATTTGGGCACGACACCAGTGGCTCTGACGCGCCAATTGGCGACCGGTTTCGCGGCCAAGGATGTAGCCTTTGCCGATGCGCCGGTATCGCGTACCCGCGCTGCGGCTGAGGCCGGAACATTGAGCATTCTTGTCGGTGGCGATAAAGCGGTGTTTGAATCGATTTCATCTATACTCGACTGTTTTGCCGAGGAAGTGACTTTGTGTGGCGGTATCGGAGCCGGTCAGATGGTCAAGCAACTCAATAATATGGTCCTCACGGAAACCGTCGTCGCCTTGGCCGAGGCCTTGAGTGTCGGGCGCCGCGCCGGCCTTGATGATAAACTGCTATTCGAAACTCTGTCCAAATGCTCGGCCGATAGTTTTGCGCTCCGCAACCACGGCATGAAGGCATTGCTTCCCGACGAGTTTCCGAAACGCGCCTTTCCGACGGCCTATATGCTGAAGGATATCGACTATGCCTTAGCGCTTGCCCAGGATAACGGTCTTGAACTTCCGGGTGCAAGCCTTGCCAAAAGGCTGCTTGAGAAGTCTTCCGAGGCAGGTTATGCCGACAATTACTTTCCGGCCTTGATAAAGGTGCTCGATCCCGGCGATTGATCCGGACTTGATTTGTTTCTATCACGGCAAGATCCGCGAGCACTGGTAATAGGGCCGAAAACCCACTTGGCGTTGAAGTTTGCTGCAGATGTGGGCAGCCAATAAGTCGATATCATCTTTTCTATAGAGTTCGTCCTGTTGCTATTGGGTAACGGCATGACCGAGATGTTGCTGGGCTTGAGAGCAGGCCATGAATGGTTTCCAACTGAGATCACCGGCATAATCATGGCCGGCTATTTCTTTGGCCTGTTACTGGGGGGCTGTTTGCCGTTCGCGTCGTCGCGGCCGTCGGCCATATCCGAGCTTTTGCCGCCTTCGCGTCAATTATGTCGGTGGCCGTATTAGCCCATGTGCTGATCATTGATCCCACCAGCTGGTTTATGCTCCGGATTATCGCCGGGTTTTGCATGGTGGGCATGGTGATGGTGGTCGAGAGCTGGGTGACAGAACGTGCCACGAACCAGGCTCGACGCCGGTTCTTGTCGCTTTATATGGTGACGAACTATCTGGGCGCCGGAATCGGTCAATTCATGATACTGATCGGTGATCCGGCCCAGTTCCAACTCTTCGTTATTGCCCCCATGGTTTATTCGTTCGCGCTAGTTCCTATTCTTCTAACACGCTCCAAATCACCGAAACCTTCATCACCGCAGCGAACCAAGTTTCGCTAACTATTTGCCATTTCACCAGTTTTCCTTAGGCCGGTTATCCGATCGATTCGACCGCCATACCGTGCTTGTCATATCAGCGCTGGCCAGGGCCGGGGCCGCCTATGGTATCATCTGGAAGATAGGTCAGCCAAGGCCGGCCATCTTTATTGCATCTCCTATATTCGGCGGGTTTTGCATCTCCATCTATCTTCTGTCAACATCTCAGGTGAACGATTTAGCCGATCCAGACCGGCTTGTTCGGGGCGCTGCCGGTAT
>CAYXUT010000144.1:0-7930 GCA_964468005.1 uncultured Magnetovibrio sp.
TCTTCATTAGGCCCCCGCAAGGACCATGGCCAGCCTTTCCGAACGCATTACAAATCGGAGCACCATTTCCTCAGCGTAACGCGCAGTCGCACCGGTTTCCAACCACTTGAAATTACAGCCAATTACTTCGGCAACCTGCAAGCCCATTTCGGCCTCAAAGATGAGATGCTCGAAGCGTTGAAAGGCCACCGCATCCTCGATGGCCTCGATGAGGCAGGCTAATTCTCTCAGCTCGACGGCCGTTCACGGCCCAACAGATTTTTCTTCGAGACCATTGAGCGGCGCGGATCCTACGACAGTTATGGAGCACCGAACGCGATCTTTCGCCTTGCCACGCAGAAACGGTAACAAACGAACAAAGAAAAATCGGCCTTAGCCGCATTAGGCGAGCGCCAATACCTGGATCCTACCAACGATTTCCTCTAAATATGTGAGTACAAAATACTAAGGACCCCGCCCAATGTCTGAGCTGAACACCCGCAAGAGCAATCTTTTACGCCTCGGCGTCAATATCGACCATGTAGCGACCATCCGCAATGCACGCGGCGGCAACGTTCCCGATCCGGTGCGCGCCGCCAAGCTGGCCGAGGACGCCGGCGCCGACGGCATCACCGCGCACTTGCGCGAAGACCGCCGCCATATTTCGGATAGCGACATCGAGCGCCTGATCGAACAGCTGGTAGTGCCGCTCAATTTCGAAATGGCCGCCACGGCCGAGATGCTCGAGATCGCACTCAGGCACAAGCCGCATGCGGCTTGCATCGTGCCGGAGAAACGCGAGGAATTGACCACTGAAGGCGGTCTCGACCTCATAGGCGGGCACAACCAACTGAAGTCCCATATCCAGACCTTAAGCGATGCCGGTATCCGCGTATCGCTGTTCGTGGACCCACACCTGGCGCAATTGGATGCCGCCGTAGAACTGGGCGCTCCGGTGGTCGAACTGCACACGGGCTCATACTGTGATGCACTCCAAGTTGCGCGCGAGCGCGAGTTGGAACGCATAATAATCGCCGCCGCATATGCCAACAAGATCGGCCTTGAATGCCACGCCGGACACGGGCTAAGTTTTGAGACGGTGACACCAGTGGCCGCCATCGCAACCATCGTCGAACTCAATATCGGGCATTTCCTGATCGGCGAGTCGATCTTCGGTGGGCTGGAGAGCGCTATCAAACGCATGCGTGCGCTAATGGACCAAGCGCGCGCCGAAGGCAGCGGTACTTTAAGTGCATGATCATCGGGATCGGCACCGATCTCTGCGACATCCGCCGTATTGAGAAAACTCTCGATAGGTTTGGCGATCGCTTCATCCAGCGGCTGTTTACTGATTTCGAACAGGTCAAGGCCAACCGCCGCCAGAACCCAGCATCCAGCTATGCCCAAAGCTTCGCCGCCAAGGAAGCCTGTGCCAAGGCGCTCGGCACTGGCTTCCGGCAGGGTATTTTCTGGCGCGACATGGCGGTGAATAACCACCGCTCCGGCCAGCCCTTTTTGCAGCTCACCGGCGGCGCCATGGCAAGGCTCGTCGCACTGACACCACCCGGCATGCAAGCCCTCATCCACGTCACGCAAACGGACGAGTACCCCATGGCCAACGCAGTGGTCATCATCGAGGGATTCCCGAGCCTGCCATCACAGCCCAACGCCACCGGCTGATAAACTTGACACTTTGGCAGCGTGCTGGCCATATCGGCGCGCTTTCAACCAACCGGACCCTGAAATGGCCGATATCAAACCCTCCACCCCCGACGCCCAGCCGAGCACAAAGGTCAAAGCCAAAGATGGCGGCGTCTGGGAGATGCTAAAAACTATCATCATCGCAGTGGCCATCGCGCTTTGTCTCCGCACTGTCGGTTACGAACCCTTCAACATTCCGTCCGGCTCCATGATCCCGACGCTCTTGGTCGGTGATTACCTGTTCGTATCCAAGATGTCCTATGGCTACAGCCGCCATTCTCTGCCGTTTAGCCTGCCGCTAATCCCCGGGCGCATCATGTTCACCGAGCCCGAACGCGGCGATGTCGCGGTATTCAAGCTGCCGACCGACAATTCGACCGATTACATTAAGCGCATCGTCGGACTGCCGGGTGACAAGATCCAAGTCAAGCACGGCATTCTGCATATCAACGGCAAGGCGGTGAAGCGTGATCGAGCGGGCGAATTCGTCATCCACGATGCATGGACCGGCCGTTTCACGCGCATCCCGCGCTTCTTGGAAACACTGCCGAACGGTCGCGAACACTACATCTTGGAAGCCGCCGACGATGGTTTCGCCGATAACACGTCAGTCTATACGGTTCCTGAGGGCCACTACTTCGGCATGGGTGACAACCGCGACCACTCTAAGGACAGCCGGTTCCTCGACGACGTCGGTTTCATCCCACGCGAGAACCTGGTCGGCCGCGCCGAAATTAAATTCTTTTCCGTCGATGGCTCAGCGTGGAAGTTCTGGCAGTGGGGCACAAGCTTGCGAACCGAGCGCTTCTTTGAGGGGATCGAATGAGCGGTCTCGAAGCTCGCCTCGGCCATACTTTTGAGAAGCCGAGACGGCTCCGCCAAGCACTGACCCACGCATCCACTACCGAGACACGCGTTGATTCCAACGAACGTCTGGAATTCCTGGGCGACCGCGTGCTTGGACTGGTCGTCGTCGAAATGCTGCTCGAACGCTTTACTAATGAAGAGGAGGGCGATCTTGGCTACCGCTTCACGGCACTCGCCAGGCGCGAAGCCTTGGCACGGGTAGCGCGAGAGATCAAACTCGGCCGGCACATTGAGCTTTCCGACGGCGAGCGCGAGACCGGCGGCGCGGACAAGGACGGTGTGCTCGCCAACGCCTGCGAGGCGGTAATCGCCGCGCTTTATCTCGACGGCGGGCTCGAGGTGGCGGGCCAATTCATCAGGCGCTATTGGGCTCCGCTTCTGGAAGAGGACCTAACACCGCGCAAGGATCCTAAGACGGCCCTACAGGAATGGGCGCAAGCGGCTAGAAAACCGCTGCCGAGTTACAGCGTTACGAACCGAGATGGCCCTGACCATGCGCCCAGGTTCACGGTCAAGGTCCAACTTTCCGGCGAAGCATCCGAAAGCGGCGAGGGAACCAACAAACGTGCCGCTGAACAGGCCGCCGCAGAAACGATGCTGTCGCGTCTCACGCTCGGGAAACAGCCGTCATGAACGATACCGCCACGCGTTCTGGGTTCATCGCCGTCGTTGGCGCGCCGAACGTCGGCAAATCGACACTTACCAACCGCGCCGTTGGTACCAAAGTCTCCATTGTCTCGCCCAAGGTGCAAACAACTCGCACTAGGGTGCTAGGTATTAACATGCGAGATGCGGCGCAGCTCATTTTTATCGATACGCCGGGTATCTTCGAGCCACGCCGGCGTTTGGACCGCGCCATGGTGGCCGCAGCCTGGAGCGGCGCGGCAGATGCCGATCGCGTCTTGTTGCTGGTCGATGCTCAGCGCGGTATCGATAACAATACCGATATCATCTTGAACAAACTCTTCCAGGTCGAGCGCCGCGTGGTACTGGCCATCAACAAGGTTGATCTGGTGAAGAAAGATGCGCTCTTGGGTCTGACAGTCCAACTCAGCACACGCGATGTTTTTGATGAGCTTTTCATGATCAGCGCCAAGACCGGCGACGGCGTTGACGACCTGTTGACATTTCTTGCGGCTGGATTACCCAAAGGGCCGTGGCTGTTCCCCGAGGACCAGGTGTCCGACATGCCCGAACGCCTCCTGGCTGCCGAAATCACCCGTGAGAAGCTTTATCTGCAACTACGCCAAGAGCTCCCGTATGCGGCGACGGTCGAGACCGAGTCTTGGGAAGACAAGGAAGACGGCTCCGTGCGCATCGACCAGGTCGTCTACGTGCAGCGCGATACGCAAAAGGCCATCGTGCTCGGCAAGAAGGGACAACGGATCAAGTCCCTCGGCGCGGCGGCGCGGACGGAATTGGAAGCCATCCTTAGCTGCCGGGTGCACTTATTTATCTTCGTCAAGGTGCGGGAAAAATGGGTTAACGATCCCGAGCGATACCGCGACTGGGGCCTTGACTTTAATGCGTGAACTCAACGCTGGTACAGCGAATTAATGCGTATTACCAATGTCCGAGTGGCTTCGATTAAGCAGGACGTGAACATCCGTAACGCGGTGTTCTCATTCGACGACATGACTACATCGATTGTCGCAGTGATGACCGACGTGATCCGCGACGGTGAACCAGCATGCGGTTTCGCTTTCAACTCGACTGGGCGCTACGCCTGTGGCGCGCAAATGCGCGATCGTTCAATACCCCGGATCATGCGTACCGAGCCGGAAAGGCTGGTGAATACCGACCACAGCAATTTCGATCCTAACGAGGTTCTTCGCGCCATGATGTTCGGTGAGAAACCAGGCGGAGATATGGAACGTTCGGTCGGCATTGGTACCATTGAGGTTGCGCTCTGGGACGCCATGGCCAAGAACGAAAAAAGCTGCATCAGTTGATCACTGAACCGTACGGTGACGGTTCGGTCCCGGAGAAGATGTTTTGCTACGTCGGTGGCGGCTGGTATTCACCAGACGAAACGCCCGATAGCCTCAAAGCCGAGATGCGGGGTTATCTGGAGCAGGGCTACACGCTGGTCAAAGCCAAGGCCGGTGGGCTCGCCATTGATGACGATGTCAGGCGGATCGAAACTATTTTATCGGTTTTAGACGGCAACCACCAGCTGGCGGTCGGTGCCAATTCCAGCATGAGCCGCGAGCGCGCGTTTCAATACGCGGAACGCTTCAAACTTATTGGCCTGCGTTGGTTTGAGGAGCCCGTCCACCCGATCGATTTCGAGGCCACGTCGGATTTTGTCGAAGCCTACGGGAATCCTGTGGCAACGGGTGAAAACCTGTTCTCTACTGAGGATTTCCAAAACCTACTCCGCTACGGCGGGTTCCGGCCGGGCTCCGACGTGCTCAACATAGATATTCCACAGAGCTACGGCATCGGCACCTGTGCCAAGACGATTAAATGGCGGGCGGCCTGGGTTGGAACACAACTTCCTTCTCACCGTACGGTGGCAATCAGATGTCCTTGGCTTGCGCGCTAGGACTTGGCATGGGAATGTGTGAGCCCTACCCTGATGTTTTCGGCGCATTTTTGGGATACGCGGATGATGCAATAGCCGAAAATGGCTACCTGCCGGCGCTCAGGCTGCTCGGCGTCGGTTTTAAGGGTCAGAACGTACTTTATGGGTTGTTTAAGGAGTTGATAGCCTAGCCGGCGGCCAAGGAAAGATCGATAATAGGAAAAGCCACGCTGTCCTCTGGCTATCGGATGGTCAGGAGGAAATGGCACTAGCGATCCCGACAATCTCATCGATCAAAGATAACTGCCCCTGAAGAGGGCACCACGCGGACTAGGCGGCACCTCGGAACTCGTAGGACTCCAGCATCTTCCACATAACGATGGGAACATCTTTGATGACGGCGCCCGGAATTTCATAAAAACGGCTAGTCTCTGCGGTCCGGTAGCACCTGTCGCCCGACATGCCGAACAATACCTGCTCTTCGGCGAAGAAACTGCGCGGGCGAATGGCGCTATTACCACCGTTTTTCAATACCTGGTCGATACAGCCGGATTCGACTAAGTAAATCGCGTCCTTCGGTAGTTTATCGAGTTCCACACCGGCATCGAATTCGTGTGCCGTCATGGCATCAGAAATTCGGTTCAATACTGGCGGCGACACTGTCTCGCCGAACAACCAGGATCGCTCAAGGATCTCGCGGCGCTTTGCCCGCTGATTAATGAGGTCACTCAGGTTATTCTTATTAATCACTTCCTTGTAGGCCGGTGCGGTGATGCGCAACGCACGGACAAAGTTCACGGTCCTATAGGCCGAGGTCGCGGGAAGACCGTGGATACCGGTGTATTCACCAATCAGCCCGCCCGCCGAAATGATGTTGTAGACGTCGTCTTCGGCGCGGATTTTCTCCACCGTTCCGGTGACGACCAGATAGATTTCGTCAGGCACCTTCCCCTTGTGGAGAATAATCTCGCCCGGCTTGAACTCTATGATCGGGTTATTGAGGAGCGTCCGCAGGTGATGACGGTCCATATCCTGAAAGTAGGACTGTAGAAACTCAAAGGCGAAACGCCTGAGGTTGCCCGATGTATCGGGTATCAACGAATCGACGACGCCAAATGGCGCACTGGAACCGATTTCCTTTTGCCGGTTGGTTAAGGGCTCGGAACGGTGTGCAAGAACGATCTTGTCGGACTGGTCTTCATTGAAATCCTCGACCTCGCCATGAATCATGCCGCCACCGATATCAATCTTCTTCAAATCGACCGGCGTCAGGTAGTTGGTACAAGTCAAATCGAAATCAGCCTGGGACATGCCGGGGGCATTGTCATCATCGGTGATCATGCTGCGCATCGTCTCGAACGAGGCAATGTCCGCGAGGTGCGCATAAGTCAGATAGCGGCTCTCCCAAAAGGCTCGAAAGATGAAAGCGCTGGTCTCTACCGGGTGCGGTGACCAGAAGGGAAGCACCTCGAGACCACGAATATCGTTCCAGGTATCGAACTCGAGGTCCTGAGAATCAAAGTAGTTGGGAATTTGCTCTTCATCGATGGACAGGAGCGCCGAGAGTTTTTTAAATACCGAGGCGCGCACCAAAGGTGTCGCGAAATACTTGATCCGCCGATCGGTGCGCAACAGGCTGGTAATACCAGCGAAATGATCGTCGTGGCAGTGGGTGTGGAAAATGCCATCGATCTCGTTGATGCCAATGCCAAGTGTCGTCAAGCTGTAGGAGATGTTTGGCCCGGCATCGATCAGGAAGATCTTGCCCTGATAAACCAGGATGGAGCCCATACACGGGCGGTTGACGTCCCAGCCGTCACCCTGTCCCGAATGGATGATGGAGAAGTAATCGCGGGGGATCCGCTGAAATCCAAGCGGGTAGGCGGACCGGTCGTTGCGCCCGCGTTTTACCGTCATGTCGATAGTTACCTGTTCATCGCCATAGGAAATGACGAAGACATTAGTCTGGGTTCGCTTGATAGTGACGCCATTTCGAATCTCTGTCGTTTCGTTACCCACCACCCGATGGTCGAGCAGTTCCTCCGTCGGCAGGATACGACCAAAGGCGAACTTTAGCTTTTGGCGCATGATCATCTTGGCGCGCTCAGGCGTCTCGCCGGCGGCGATGATCTCTTCGGTCGACGCCAGGCCGTAGTTGCCCCTGTAGATGTATTCCATCTGCGCATCGATCTGGTCCTGGGCACCAACCAAAAGAGGCTTCATGCCGGTATTGTTGGGGTGGCCCGGGACCAGCATTCCCTGGCGGTAGAACATCTGCAGAACTGGGAACTCGGATAGGTTACAAAATTTTCCGTTTTGTAGCGCCACATCAGACAGCAGGATAGCATTGGGGCCGGTCTCGAAAGTGACACCGTCCTTTTCTGTCGGCACTATCAAGCGAAGCCGCATCAAATGCTTGGTCGCATCCTCTGGGCAGCCGCAGAGCAGGTAAAGTTCCGCATCTGGAATTGCCACCCAATAGACGCCCTTTATGACTTCTATATGTTTTATTTTTTTCACCATGAGAACTTTCTAAAACTTTGATTGCCTGCCCTCTCAATTCGGGAACGATAAAAAGGAATGGGTATTAAATACCGTAAGCCTTACCGATTCCTGTCACGAAGGACCGTTGCGCTGCACGCTCTTGAACATGGATTCCCCATAGGCCAAGTCGTTCTTGGAAACATCGCCATCAAAGCTCAGGCGAATATAGCCATTTTCGTTAATATGCTGCTCAAACCCAACATCTTTCTGGTTCTGAATTACTATAGCACCCGCGGGGTCATCATCGGCGGTAAACTGGACGGTTACGGATACCTTCATAGTTCAACTTTCATTTGGTTTTTGTGATGGCAC
>CAYXUT010000145.1:0-7867 GCA_964468005.1 uncultured Magnetovibrio sp.
TTGCGCTCTCGTCGTCGAACGGGCTGGTGCGAATTTTCCGCCCTGTTGTTCTTACGCCACCCTGTATGCGACACGTCATTTCACCATTGAGAGCTATGAAAAGATTGATCAAATCTTATGTAAATATAAGATCATCTGAAAGCCACATAAACGGTAGGTCGTAGGTCCAAATCCTACCCCCGCAACCAATTTTATCAATGATTTAATGGTCCCTACGGGGCGGCTTTTTTTGTTTTTGCGCCAACTTGCAAAAACCTGACGGTCAAAATCTTATCCAAAACTCTGGATGTTGGGAATAAGCGCTACATAAAATTTTCTTATAATAATAGATAAATAATTCTAATTTGTATTGATGTTCGATGTTTGCCCATAATTGCGCAGTGAGGATATCGTAGAAAATTCCTCATCGAGAAAAAATAAACGTTTTTTCTTTTTCGGTCTGGGATCAATATTATTGGGAGGGTAGTACAATGTTTAATCTAAGAAATGCTTTCGTATGCAGTATTGTCGTAGCATTCGCATATTTTACCACTTCGGGCGTTGTTCAGGCTGCTTCTGATTGGCCGAAGAAATCAATTACGGTTGTTATTCCAACCAAGCCAGGCGGGTCTGCAGATCAAACTCTTCAGCCGTTAAAAGTTCTAATGGAAAAAGAACTCGGTGTTAAGCTATTGTACTCGTATAAGCCTGGGGCAGGGGGCGAACTCGGTTGGTCGATATTATATCAAAAGGGTGCAGATGGGTATACTATCGGTGGGTTTTGGACGCCCCATATGCAAAATACAACTATTTTTCGTAATCCACCGTATAAAATTCATGACTTCAAGCCTCTTGGGATAATTACCGGTGACGTGCCGATGTGGTTTACGTACAAGGGCGGAAAGTTGAAGAATATGGTAGACTTGATAGACGCTGCAAAGAGTAGTCCAAATTCGGTAAAACTGGCTATTGGCTCATTTACAGGTGAACATTACATAACCGTGGCATCGGTTGAAAATCAGGCCAAAGCTGACTTTAGGATTGTTAACGTACACTCAGGTTCCAAGGTTCGAAGCAATCTTCTTGGAAAGCATTTTGAGGTTGGTGTTTCTCGTCCTTTATCTGTGTATTCTGTACGTGATCAAATCCACTGCCTTGGTGTAGCTGCAGAAAAGCGAAGTACAGCATATCCATATTGTAAGACTTTTGCTGAGCAACTGCCTTCAAATGTAAATGTTCCTAACCTTAGCTTCTCCATTGGAATGGCGACTCATAGCGCATTCAAGAAGAACGACCCTGAAGGTTGGAACAAATTAGAGAAAGCTTTTAAAAAGGTGGTAAACTCAAAAGAATATGCAGCAGTTCTAAAACGTGGGGGTCGAACAGTGACCTATATGGGTCCAGCAGCTGCTCAAGAATTGGTAGATAGTACTGCAACGGTGATGAAAAAGTATCTACCATTAATAAAAGCGGCACAGGCAAGCCAGCCTAAAAAGAAAAAGAAAAAGAACTAAATTCCAAAAAACTTAAATAGCTAGGCCGACTAATCTCAAATTAGTCGCTTAGCTGTTTTTGCGTTATTTGGGTTGAATAGAGGATGATACCAATGATCCCTGTGCTAAAGGAATGCGTTGTTCCTGGGCTCATGCTGGTGTTCGGTGTCGCTTATTACTTTAAGACGACGGGCTTGCCTGACGAGACGCTTTTGTTTCCCCATTTCCTTATGTGGATAATGCCAATTTTTGTGGGGTTAATGTTGCTGACATCATTTCGCCAGAAAAACAAAAATGAGAAAGAGGCGAAGGAACTTAGCTCATTAAAGCATTTTTTTATTGAAATTAAGGGACCAGCTCTTCTCATATTTATGAGTGCTGGTTACATAGTGCTTTTTTCGCTCACGGGGTACCTTCCGGCGACAGTGGCCTTTACCTTCCTAACTATGATTCTTTTGAAAGTCCATTGGTTAAAGGCAATTATGGTGGGTACTGGTTTTACACTAATTCTATATTTTGTTTTCGCTATACTGTTTGAAGTCCCGATTTGATGGTTCACGGGAATAATCAGCTGAGTGCATTTAATCATTTGAGGTAAGATGCTCGAAATCCTCTCATCACTAGCAATAGACTCCATTTTGTTTTCTATAGCAGGAATGGCCATTGGTATATTCTTTGGGGCGCTTCCTGGATTTAGTGGAGGAACTGCTGTCGCATTGTGTTTGCCAATCGCGGTTACGCTCTCGCCGCTAAATGCAATGGTATTTCTTATAAATGTATACGGTGGATCCCATTATGGAGGCGGCATCACATCAATATTATTGGGTGTGCCGGGAGACGCTGGGGGCGCTCCTACCGTATTTGATGGTTTCCCCATGACACGCAAAGGAAAAGTTGCGGAGGCACTTGGCGTTGGTGCCATGGGTTCTGCAGCAGGTGGAACCTTTAGTATTTTGGCATTTTTGTTTTTTTCGCCAATACTAGCTGAATTTGCACTTGAATTTGCCGCACCGGAGTTTTTTGTGCTCGTAGTATTCGGGTTAACGGTACTGGCTTCGGTTGATCCGGGTAGGCTTTGGAAAGGGCTATTTGCGGGGGCGATAGGAATGTTTATTGCAACTGTTGGGCTTGACCAATATTGGAGCGAGCCGCGAATGACTTTTGAAATTCCCCAGTTGTATGAAGGTGTTCCATTTATTGCATCTCTTCTAGGCTTGTTTTGCGTTTCTCAGATGATGGCCCTTATAAAAGAAAAAAGTCTGGTTCAGACAGAGGTCCAACTGACACCTTCCCTTAAAGAGACCTTGTCTGGAATGGCAAAGACACTCCAGCACCCGCGGGTGCTCTTGCAAAGCTCAATTGTTGGGACTTTTATTGGAGCACTTCCTGGAGCAGGAGCAGCGGTTTCTGCGTTTGTCTCATATACCCTTGCACGTAATACTTCAAAGCACCCCGAAAAGTATGGGACAGGTATACCCGACGGTATAATAGCAGCTGAGGCCGCCAATAGTTCAAATGTTGGCGGAGCATTGATACCAACGTTTGCATTAGGGATCCCGGGCTCCGTTGCTGCCGCCATACTTATGGGGGTTATGATGTTCATGGGCTTACGGCCTGGGCCGCGGTTGTTTATTGAACAATTGCCATTAATCCAAACGATTGGTGTTTATCTTCTGTTCGGGTGTATCATGATTGGTGTATTTGGGGCCATAGTCGCTACTTATTTTTACCGAGTTACGCGTATACCTCTAAATATTTTGATACCGTGTACAATAGCAGCGGCGGCGTTGGGAGCCTACGTTAGTCGGCAAGAATTTTTCGATGTTGGCGTAATGCTAGCAATGGGAGTGTTTGGTTACTTACTACAAATGTTTAAATATCCATTGCCTGCTGTAGTTCTGGGGATGGTTTTGGGCCCAATAGCTGAAGAATATTTTATTCAAAGTGGCCAGATGTTTGACTGGGATTATACAGTATTTTTTACGCGCCCAATTTGTATCGTTCTGTGGATGGGAATAGCCGCATCACTTCTTGGTTCTCGATTTTTATCTAAACGCGATATCAAAGCTTAAAATCCTAATTGAATGATGAGTTAGTTTCCGTAACCGGGATTGGAAGATAATTTAGGGATTAACTTTAATATGCAAGCACCTTATAGAGCGCGGTTTATTGGGACGCAGCACATGGCTGCTGCAGGACACTATCTTGCCGCACAAGCTGCTGTACATATCTTGGAAGCTGGTGGCAACGCTATAGACGCGGGATGTGCCGGAGGATTAGCCCTAAATGTTTTGCAAAGCGATTTCTGTAGCTTTGGAGGTGTTGCACCGATCATGGTCTATCTTGCTGACCAAGATAAGGTGGTAACCATTGCGGGAGTCGGATGTTGGCCCAGAGCGGCTTCTTTAGATGTTATTCAGCAGGACTATGACGGCCATATTCCAGAAGGTATTTTATCAACCGTAATTCCGGCGGCGCCTGACGCTTGGCTGTCTGCTCTTGAGCACTATGGAACAATGAGTTTTTCTGATATTGCGGAATCAGCAATTCGATTTGCTCGAGACGGTTTCCCATCTACTGCTTTGAACAACATGATCAGTGAAACCTATGCGAAAGGGTATAGCCGCTGGTTAGACAACGCTGAAATTTTTCTTCCAAATGGGAACCCTCCTAGGGTAGGTGAATTATTCAAGCAGACGGACTTGGGCAATACGCTCCAGTATATGGTTGATGAAGAAAAAGCGGCTAGGCGTAAAGGTGACCGTAATAAGGGAATTCGAGCTGCGCGAGATGCATTTTATAAAGGTGATATTGCTAGCACCATAATAAAGTACCATTCCAAAAATGGTGGTTGGCTAACTATGAAGGACTTGGCGGAGTATCGAGTTGAATTTTGCCCTCCGGTTTCGGGAAAGTTTGGCGATGTAATTATCTTTTCCTGTGGGCCTTGGTCTCAAGGACCTGTTTTCCCACAAACGTTGCAACTCCTTAATAGTTCTGATTTAGCTCAATTCAAATGTAATGACGTGAATTATATTCATACCGTTGTTGAGGCTTTAAAACTTTCATTTGCCGACCGACACTATCTTTATGGGGACCCTAATTTTGTAAGCGTACCTATGGAGGCCTTGCTAAGTGAAGAATACACAAACGAACGGCGACGATTGATAGATCCAAATAAAGCTAACCCTGGAATGCCGGAACCAGGCTTGAGAAATGATGCTCACACTGGCATCTCTAAGTCAGGTGCAGCAAATAAGGATAGTAATGAGGATGCGCTTGACACATCCTACATATGTGCCGTCGATCAAGCAGGCAACTTATTTTCAGCCACTCCGAGCGATGCTTCCTTTTCAGTTCCTGTTATTCCTAGCCTTGGTTTTGCGCCATCTGGTCGCGGGACCCAATCTTGGGCGGACCCAACGCTGCCAAATTGTATGGCCCCTGGGAAGCGACCGCGATGCACTCCTAATCCCGCTATCGCTATGCGGCCAAATGACTGGGCGATGCCATTTGGATCGCCTGGAAATGATGTCCAAGTTCAAGCCATGGCACAGGTTCTAATGAACATTGCTATTTTTGACATGGAGCTCCAAATAGCGGTTGAAAGCCCACGTTTCGCAACGGTTAGTTTTCCGCGGTCCTCAGAACCCCATTCCTATTCACCTGGGCGTCTCCACTTGGAAAGTCGCATACCAAATAAAATTTTTAAAGGCTTACGGAAGTTAGGCCATGATGTTGCAGAATGGCCAGAGTGGGAGTGGAAAGCAGGCGATGTTTGTGCAATTAAGGTCGATACAAAGACTGGAATTATGGAAGGAGCAGCCGATCCCCGAAGACCGAGCGGTGTAGCGGGGTGGTAAATAATTAAATAAAATTAGCAGGAGATTTTGTAAAAACGTCAGATCTAGGGTTTTGGTGAGGATTTAGTTTAGCAAAATTGATGGATCATAAGCTAACTTTGGTTTGTATACTCGGCTAACCTGAATTGAATCTACGGGTTAACGTAGAGACCAACATAAAACGTTAAATGGGATGATCATGACAGAAGACAACGTTGTGCGGGGTGGTAAAGCAGTATTTGGGGGTGTTGTAGGCGTCTTGATGTTGGAAACTCGTTTCCCCCGTATCCCCGGAGATATTGGTAATGCAGGAACTTGGCCATTTCCAGTACTATTCAAAGTAGTCCCCGGAGCTTCCCCAGACCGTGTGGTTTTAAGACAGGCGGAAGGTTTGCTCGACGCCTTTATTGATGGAGCGCGCGAACTTGTAACAGCAGGTGTTGATGGGATTACAACCACTTGTGGTTTTTTGGCACTTTTTCAGGATGAACTAGCAAGCGCTGTTAATGTTCCTGTTGCTGCTTCGTCTTTGATGCAGGTGCCAATGGTACAAAAACTATTACCGCCTGGGCGCAAAGTAGGTGTTATTACAATTTCGAAAAGTGCCCTAACCGAAGAACATCTGAAGGCGTCTAACGTAGACATAGGCACACCGGTCGTAGGAACTGATGAAGGTCGAGAGTTAAGCCGGGTTATGCTGGGTGATGAACCAGAATTAAACCTAGACGTCGCCCGAGCTGACGTTATTGATGCAGGACGTCGGCTTTTGAATGAAGAACCCCAAACGGGGGCGATTGTTCTAGAATGTACCAACATGGTACCATTCGCTGCTGACCTGAGACACGTACTTGGCGTGCCTGTTTTTAGTATTTATAGCTTCATTACTTGGTTCCAAGCTGGCTTGCTTCCGCGTGTATTCAATCCTCACTTGATCGATTGCCGAAACTGAAGGTGCCACTAGGTTTATCGGCAACCGCGATATCGCTCATAAGGGGGGATTAATTAACAAGGGCAAGTTTGTAATTTTTTACGTTCCGAGAAACCCTCTAAGTTTGATGTAGCCTGAAAACCTCATTTAGCGTCCGCTAAGCCTGGTTTTTGGCTTGCCTGTTACCTGCATATTAGCCCATCATATTTTTGTTCTGTGACGCAGCAAGATCGGGAGAAAACGATGTCGCCTAACAAGCTTGAGGGCTCTTTCGTTGCTCTTATCACACCAATGAACGCTGATGGGTCCATTGATTTTGAAGGCTTTCGGACCTTGATTCAGTTTCACGAGGAAAATGGAACGTCTGCCGTATTAATTATGGGTTCAACTGGGGAAGTCTCTATGCTGAGCATGGAAGAACGCCATAGAATCGTGCATGAAACCATGAAGATGCGTACCGGGAAGATGTTCTTCTATTACGGTTGTACTGGTGCGACGACCGAGGCAACAATTGACTACGTCGCGCAAGCGGCATCTGAAGGGGTTGATGGAGCAATAATAGCAGCGCCGGCATACATTTGTGCCTCCAATGCACAGATTGTTCAGTTTTGTCTCGATGTTGCGGATTCCTCAGTGATCCCACTTGGTTTTTACAACAATCCGCCACGCGTCGGCACAGATTTGACAGCATCAGATTTGCTATGCATAGCGGAACATCCACGATTTGAGGTATTGAAAGAGTCAACCACCCGTGTAGGACAAGTCGCGCAGATGTGCCGAGCTAAGCCTAATATGGCGCTTATGTGTTGTTGTTCACCAAATCTAGGATTGGTTATCCCGCTGATGTCTCTCGGTGGTCACGGAACAGCCAACATGACCGGTAACATTATACCTCGTGAAATGGCCATTATCTCAAAGCCTTGGAGGACTGGAGAAGATGCTTTCGCGTGCCGCGAGGCCTGGCTTCGTAACCTGCCAATGTTGCATTTTGCCTATTCAGCGGTCAACCCCGTAGCAATCAAGAGCCTGATGCATGCCGTTGGTCTACCCGCGGGGCCAATGCGGAAGCCTTTAAGTGGGTTAGAAACTAAAGCTCTTAAAGAGGGCCTAGATATCTGCAAAGACCTTCATCTTGATGCGGTCTATGGTTATAATCTGGATTCTAAGTTGTTAGTAGCCGCTGAATAAAAAGAAGCTCTAAAAGTGCCAGATATTAAGTATTGAGACGGAAATTATACAGCAACTCGAAATAAAGTATGAAAAACAAAGTGAGGTTTGTCCTTTTTGTTTGAGCGATAGGCCGAGGGTATGGGTGCACGGTTACTATCAATGCGCTGACTGCAAATGTATAACCGATAGCGATTGCTGTCAGGGTGAAATCGAATCGGAAAAGTAACCTTCAAGTTTTCTAGCAAAATGCGAATTTTTGTTTGCACAAAGTTTTCAACCCTTTAGAGCCTATCATATCTCATGAAAGCATGTCATGACCCGTGATGAACCACTAAGTGATTGAGCTAATTGTAAGTTATTAATTTTAATAAAAAATTTTCTATAGGTGTCGCACTCATACCCTAAGGGTCGTGGGTTTAAATCCTACCCCCACAACCAAATATTAGCCCGTAAAA
>CAYXUT010000146.1:0-7697 GCA_964468005.1 uncultured Magnetovibrio sp.
AAAACTTGGTTGGCTTCTCCATCACGTGTTACCAGCGTAGGTGTCAGTGTCGTACGAGGCCGTTTTCCTGGGACTAATGCATTAGGATGGGCCTCATCAAGAAAAAAAGTCTGCACCCGTGTTCCTAGGGGAAATCCCAGGCCTTCGACTACCGGAGACGACGGTATCCACGCCCCGCTGGGCGTGAAGGAAGCCATGTTTCGCTCAGTATCAACGACAGTTACATAAACCGTTCCAGGTCCCCAATTCCTCGCGGCAAGCACCTCCTGTCTTTCCAATAATGCTTTTCCCTTTCTAGGATCCCCCGGCTGTTGCACGAGAGACGCCTGACAGGGATCTATGAGGTCACGTCTCACCCTTGCGTAGTCCCTGTCGAGTAGCTGGGTTAGGGGAACATCGGTAAAACGAGGGTCTCCATAATATTGCTCGCGGTCCGCAAAGGCCAACTTGGCGACTTCGATCAGGGTATGAATATAATCCGCGCTGTTATGCCCCATCGCCTTTAAATCAAACCCTTCGAGCATGGCGAGTTGTTGAAGGAACACAGGGCCTTGGCTCCAGGGCCCGCACTTGTGAACGTCGTATCCCTGATAAGTAAGACTGATGGCATCTTCTATGTCAACGCGAAAATCAGCCATATCTGCTGCATCTAGTAGACCACCATGTTCCTTCGCGTGCGACGTGATTATACGGGCAATTTCACCTTCGTAAAACTCTTCCCATACGGCTCTTAGCCCGTCTACACGACTTCCTTTTATCCGCTCTTCCGCCCTTATGAGTCTGCGAAAGGTATGGGCCAAATCTTGGTTTTTAAGAATTTGGCCCACCTCGGGCAACTTACCATCAGGTAGATATACCTTCGCCGTGGATGGCCACTTTTTTAAAAAGTGTTCTGCATTTCCCGAAATCGAAAAATCCAAGCTCAAATACGATGGGGCCGGGCCACGCAGGGCCGCATGCATAGGAAATCCGTTTTCGGCTAATGAGAGCGCGGGCTCTACAACCTTGGAGAAACTCCAGGTACCAAATTGCTCCAGGACGGAGAGGAACGCTCCTGGCGCTGCACACGGCCCAGCTGCCAGCAGTCCCGTTCCAGGGATCATGTCGTAGCCGGTTTTATGAAACCAATCGATAGACGCCGCCTTAGGCGCAACCGTGTTGCCATTTATAGAAAACACCTTTTTATTCTGTGCTTCAAACACTAGTGCAGACAACTCACCACCGAAGGTGTGCATGTGCGGGTTGAGGACACCTTCCGCCAGGGCTGCACCAATTGCCGCATCAAAGGCGTTCCCACCGGATCGGAGTATATACATGCCTGCTTCCGACGACAGATAGTGCTCAGTTGACACTATTCCACGTGTACTAACGAGGGTGGGACGATACGTCATAATTCACTCCGTCATGCGTGCGGACAACAGAACTTATGAAGCACTATTTTCTTCACCTATCAGTCTTACGTGTTCGCGTACTACCTCCTCAGGACATAATGTAAAGAACCATCGGCCGGCAATCAGCAACACTGTGATGTCATCCATGACCCCAACTACGGGGATAATGTCGGGCAGTAGATCGGCCGGCGTCAAGACATACAACCCTGCTACGACGAGAAGGAGCTTTGCCCGGATCGGTACCCTGGGGTCACGAAACAGACGCCAACATAGCTTAGCAAGTCCCGGCAGGTGCCTTACCAGTTTCAACATCTGGAATAAGGAGAGAGCTCTTCTCATCATGGATTATTGTTTCCAGCACAATTAAATGCACATTCGCATCATCCGCCCGAAAATTATTCGTAGACGGGTCTGCGATCGCTCAGCTGTCTGCTACAATACGCATATTCGGAGGGTTCGTGAACCGGCCGATTGTTAATTACGCCGCAGGGAATTGCATTGCATATTCTGGTAGTCGAAGACGAAGAAAAGGTCGCCAGCTTTATCAGGAAGGGACTCGAGGCGGACGGTTATGTCGTCGACCTTGCCCGGGATGGCGAGCTTGGTGTCACTAAACTTACGGAGCGTCCGTACGACCTCGTCCTCCTGGATGTGATGCTTCCGAAACTCGACGGCATCACGCTTTTGCAGCAAATCAGAAGACTTGGGCTCGATACTCCAGTACTGATGCTCACCGCGCGGGATACCGTGTCCGACAAAATTACTGGTCTCGACCATGGTGCGGACGATTATCTGACGAAGCCGTTTGATTTTGAAGAATTATTAGCGAGGATCCGCGCCCTGCTGCGCCGCGGACGGGCTATTGCGATGACCGTGTACCGGCTTGCCGATCTTGAGTTAGATCTGGCGTCGAGGAAAGTCACTCGGGGCGGTACCATTGTTGAATTGACGGTCAAGGAGTTCTCCCTACTCGAATTTTTTCTTCGTCATCCGGGCCGGGTTTTGAGCCGCGCCGTTATCGCTCAGCACGTCTGGGGCGTAGATTTCGATACCTTCACAAATGTTATCGATGTCTATGTCAATTATCTCCGGAAAAAAATTGATACTGACCCTGAGAACAAATTGATTCGTACCGTTCGAGGAATAGGCTACATGCTAGGGGAGCCAGGGGAATAATGCGTTTTGCTACAACCCTGCGTGCACGTCTTACACTTTGGTATACAGCACTATTAACAGGCATGCTGTTACTCTTCGGTGCGACGGCCTTTGTTCTTCTGGACCGGGGCCTGCGAGATAACGTCGATGCTTCTCTCAAGTCGGCAGCAGTCACTATTTCGGAGTCGGTACAACAACCCGCTCAACTGGGAAATGACCTAGGATCGGCTTTGGAGGCATTGCTCGGCCCCGGGCCTGCCTCTCGTTTCTTTCACTTGCTAGATCCATTTGGCCGTCCCGACCCAAGAATCAAACCGCGTGGTCGAATAAAGTTTCCGTTGAGTCCGGAAGCACGAAGAAATGCGAGAGAGGGCCGGGAAACGTTTCAAACACTCGTGTTATCTGGAGCGCCAACCGGACCGGTGCGGGTTCTCACACTACCGGTGGTGAGCCAGGGCCGCACCATACACCTTGTTCAGGTTGCCATGTCCCTGGATAGTGTCTCTACCGCACGAGCTCGCTTCCTCTTCGTTCTCCTCGGACTCATTCCCTTAGCCCTGGGAGGCGCCGGAGTCGTAGGGTGGTTCCTTGCCAGACGGGCTTTAGGTCCGGTTGATGCCATGGTTGAGGCTACTAGAGCGATTGAAGCAGAAGATTTGTCTCGCCGAATCGAGACGAACGAAGCGAGTGATGAACTCGGCCGCCTCGGTGCCGTTTTGAATGACATGCTCGCGCGCTTGGAACGATCATTTGATTCCGTCCAGCACTTTAGTGCCGACGCGGCACACGAGCTCCGCACCCCTCTCACAATATTAAAAGGGGAATTAGAGGTCACACTACGTCTGACGCCGACTACAGACGAGTACCGGCAAGTCCTAATCAGTTGCCTGGAAGAGGTCAACCGACTCAGCACGCTTGTGGCGGACCTACTTTTTCTGGCTCGATCAGACAGTGGAAATGCTACTGTGTCCTCGGTCCCTATCGATTTATCTAAATTAATAGAAGAGGTGGGTCCGCCATTACGCGCGTTAGCAGAAAAAGCGGACGTTCGTTTCGAAACCAATATTGTCAAAGAATCTTGGACGAAAGGTAGTCGGCCGATGCTCTTCAGGGTTCTCTTCAACCTTGGAGAAAATGCTATCAAATTCACGCCGGTAAACGGAACAGTCACAATGGCGCTGGTACAACAGTTACCGACCGCAAAAATATTGGTTACAGATAGCGGACCTGGAATCCCGCCGGACGAACAACCATACATATTTGACCGATTCTATCGGACGGACCCAGCAAGGACGCGGGGAGGGACGGGCCTCGGCCTCGCTCTGGCTCGCTCTATAGTGTTGTCCCATGGAGGAACCCTAACCGTAGAGAGCAGAGTCGGTCATGGTAGTTGCTTCACTGTCACCCTACCCATGTGTAAAAATATGTTCACCAAGGACGGCAATGCCTAAATGCCTTTCAGCCATAGACGCGGGAGCCTGGCCGCGCTCGGATTAATACTGATAACGATTGTCCCTGTGACTGCGGAAGGCCCGCCATTACCTTTGCAAATTTTGTGTAGGCTTTTCGTGGTTCCAAGCGGACAACCAGGCAGACACTCGGATTTGGTCGTGCTTCGCCTTTCGGAAACCCAACACATCTATATGCAAGTGGATGAACTTCGAAGCGGTGGTACGTCTGAAAGCCGATCTTCCCTGTTTCGTGCTTTACGAAGACACAAATCAATCGTCGACGTACGCAATGGAGCTATTCTCAGTCCGCTTTTGACGCCGCAAAATATAGAAGAGGCCGTATCGCTCTCAGGATTTTTCTATCGTACGAGCGGTCACCTTGTGATCGTGTCGGCCGTCCTCGCGACAGAGAACGTAGACAGTGCCACCGAACCCCCAAAAGTTCATGCCTGGTGATAGTTTGCCCATCCTATTGCACCTGTAATGCCCCCACTCTTTCGCGCCCGCCCAATCAACAAAATAGATGATGCGAACCAACGCAATTCCGGCCCCGGCTTCCACTAACGCAACTAACCAATAGTGTGTTATAAATACGCTATTGGTTAGTTTGCTTGTTTAGGAGGACTAAGTAATGAGCATAAAAGCAGGATGGGAAGGGCGTTGTTATGAAGACTTCGTCATTGGAGACATTTACAGGTGCCGGCTTGGTCGAACGATCACTGAAACTGATAACACTTGGTTCACGTTACTGACCTGCAACACGAATCAACTTCATTTTAATAACGAATACGGAAAACAAACCGAGTTCGGGCAATGCCTGATAAACAGTGGCCTCACATTAGCCATAGTCGCTGGTCTCGGTGTCGCCGACGTGAGCGAAAACGGGTTTAACCTGGGCTGGGATAACGTAAAGCTACCCAACCCCGTATTTGCGGGGGATACCCTGTACTCCGAATCCGAGGTCTTAGAACTAAGGGAATCGAGATCCAAACCCCAGTGGGGAATTGTTAAAGTCGAAACACGTGGTGCGAAACAAGACGGAACCTTGGTTTGTCAGTACACCCGAAACGTTATGGTCTGGAAAAAGGCTCACGTACCAAAAAGAGACCTGTTTCCGGAGATCAAGAAAGAGAATTGAGCCCCGACTTTTGGCCATCCCAAATAAGCTGCCATATTTAATCAGTTGACCCACCAGGCCTAGGAAACGGGCACTCATAAGAATTTAACCAGGCCACTTCCTCGACAGGTCGTCTTCTTACGGGTCCGAAGTTTCCTACCGGATAACCGATTGGAATCAGAGCCGATGTCGTAATGAAATCCGGCAGACCAAGTACCTCTCGCATTTCTTTTTCGTACATTGTGGTGACCGTTGTAAGGGAAGCACCAAGACCGAGTGCCCGGCAGGCTAACAGGATATTCTGTACCGCGGGGAAAATACTTCCGCCCAGAATTCTGAGAAAAGTGTCACGATTGGGACCGTCGAGGGTTTCTTCGTGACTTTTTCTGGAACGCAGGCAGGGGACTAACAAAACTGGCGCCTCTGCCAAATGTTCTGCAAGGTAGGAAGCCGCCTTAACGTTTTTATTATTTTGGCGAGTGAGTCCCGAATTTGCATAACGGCTCTCCGCCGCCTGCCAGCCACGTAAATAGATCTGGGCTATTTTTTCCTTGGGTGCTTTCTCGGTCACGACCACAAAGCGCCAGGCCTGTACGCCACCGCCGCTCGGCCCCTGAGTTCCCGCTTCTATTATCTTATAAACAAGGTCCAGGGGCACGGGATCTTGTTTCAACCTTCGCATGCTCCGGCAAGAGTACATCACCTCAAATAAATCTATTTCCACAATACAAACCTCACTTTTATACGTCGTTCTCATCAACCATAGCCAAAGCCACTTTCGGTGACCACCCGAGTTAAGGTTGTCGTCCGGCGAAAGGATTGGCACAATTGTCTGAAGGGGAGGACCATTCGTATGACTGCTACTCAGCTTCAGACTATTAGGGTTGAAACGGCCACACCTGAAACTGTGGCTCCCTTCGGACAACTTCTCAGTGTCCACGACGGCGCCACAAAGTTACCAATCACTTTTTATGACGGCAAGGTTAGCGTTTATGCCCCGGTTAGCTTCGAATCCGACGACGACACACAACTTACTCTCGCCAGGGTAGATCATCGCGCAATGCAGGTTGAATGGATGGAACGACACTTCAAACATACACAAACCTTTATCCCCCTTGGGGGTAGCTCTTTCGTGGTCGTCGTTGCTCCACCAACCGATGGAGAGTTGCCCGAATTAAATCAAGTGCGCGCCCTTCTGTTCGATGGCAGTACCGGCTTTACCATGAAAGTCGGGACGTGGCACGAATTTCCCTTCGCGCTGACGGATCGCTCAGATGTGGTGGTCATACTCCGCCGAGAGACGACTCTAAACCTCCGACCCGACAATGTAGTGGCAGGCGAGGCTCAGGGTCCGGATCTCGACAAAAAAAACCTCGTCGCAAGAACCGGCATTACCATACAAGCGCAGTTGTAACCGAGTTTAGCGTGTACAGAGCACACAACCTGTAGTCTCCTTGACGTCACTTAATTTCGTACGATACCAAAGTCGTCACGCTTTTAACGGCCGTGCCAGCGCCTTCGCTACTTATCGCTCTCACTAGACCTACCCCTGGCGCGTACCACTCAGTAAAGACTAACTGGAAGTCATCTGTTTGACCGTCCGGCCGGATGTAACTACTTGCCGTCACGGTTTCTACTCGCAAACACTTTTCGAAGGTACCAGCCGGGACCCGCACAGGGTCTTGATCAATTGTGGCCGTCGCGGAACCAGAAACTGTTTGCCCACCTTCGATAGGCCACGCTTGTGTCTGGGTAGAGACGCTCCACTCCTCATCCCCTTTGAACGGCGTCGGTAAGATCCTGTCTGCACCTTTCCCCAAAGCTGTGTCCCAAACGTCGTCGCCCTCGGAATCCAGCCAGGGGTAACGGTTTAGGAAGCCGCCTTTCCGGAAGTAAGCAACTGTGCTTTTTGCCTTTGGCGCCTTCTCAGTCAATGGTTCATAATCCTCCACCACAACGTAAGAGTATGAATCTAACAAAGAGGGAGAGGTCTGTGTGACCCTCCCTGTCATAAAGTAATGATATTCTCCGCCGGAGAATTTCACCTCGTGTTTCCATGTGTTCCCTACACTAAGCGGGAAGAATTCGACCGGATCCGGAAATAGAAGAACGGTGTACAAAGCGAAACTTATGAGGCCGGCGACACCGATCTTGGTAGGGTATGCCATCGCTGTGAGACTATAATTACTGTGACTACGCGCGCAAGGAGCTGCATTCTTCTCTTGGGTACACTCGTCAATGTCAGGACAAATGGAGGGAAGTTGTCTCCCTCTTGCGATATGTACGTGATACTCCAAAAGCTGCGGGGTTCCCTTTTCCCAATTGATTCTCAAAATATGGGTATTGTTCGATGTCAAAAAAGAAAGCAGCCTTTTCCGCTTTGGTATATCGTCTAGTTTCACGAATACCGAACGGTCGCATAGTTACTTATGGCCAAATCGCCGCGTATCTCGATACGCCAAGAGCCGCCCGTGCCGTTGGAAATGCCCTTCGTCAGCTCCCGTTACCACTTGTTAGAAAAGTTCCGTGGCAACGAGTAATCAATTCGACCGGTCGGATTAGTTGTCGGAATGATTTTTTTCG
>CAYXUT010000147.1:0-7658 GCA_964468005.1 uncultured Magnetovibrio sp.
GCGGCGCAGACGAGTGCGGCAGCGGCGCTCGAGGTGCAGAGCGCGGCATTGGTCGGAACGTCGGCGTCGACGACGACCTCTTCCGCCGCCCAGACGGCCGGTTACTCGACCGAGGCCGAGGAAGAGTTCCAGGTCAACACCGCCTACGGCATAAGTGACCAGTACAACCCGTCCATCACTGGCCTTGCCGACGGCGGCTATGTGGTGACCTGGGATTCCTATGGCCAGGACGGCAGTCGGGAGGGCATCTACGCGCAGGTTTACGGACCTTCCGGACTGCCTTCGGGTGAGATGTTCCAGGTCAATACGAAGACTTATTACTATCAGCAGGAACCGGCCATAACGGCGCTCGGGGACGGCGGCTTTGTGATCACCTGGCAGGGTCTCTACGACGGCAGCGGCTGGGACTATGGTATCTTTGGCCAGCGCTATGATGCCACGGGAACAGCCAAGGGCGACGAGTTCATCGTCAACACCCATACCGGGGGCAACCAGTACTATCCGTCGATTGCGTCGCTTTCGGACGGCGGCTTCATTGTTACCTGGCGCGACGACAAGGGTTCCGACCACGACGGCGGCGATGGCATAGACGTCTTTGGCCAGCGGTTTAATGCCGCCGGCGCCAAGGTTGGCGACGACTTCCTGGTCAACGCCGATGCCGATAGCGGCAGCCAGTACGAGCCTTCGGTGACGGATCTCGGCAGCGGCAAGTTCGTCGTCGTCTGGCGCGATGACAGCGGCGCTTCCCACGACAAGAACGAGAATGACGCGACACTTGGGGCTAGCTATGACGTCCGGGCCCAGATCTTCAACACACTCGATACGGACGGCAGCGCCCTAACGACGCCACAGGCTCTGGGCGGAGACTTCCGTGTTAACGATGCAACCTATCACTACCAATACCAACCTTCCGTCGACAGCTTCAGCGACGGCAGCTTCATCGTCACCTACACGTCCTATAAAGGCGATGGACACGACTCCTATGGCATCATGGGACAGCGGTTTGCGGCCGACGGCACCCCGCTCGGCAACGAGTTGAAGATCAACTCCGACTATAAAAATTACAATCAGTATGAACCTTCGGTAACGACGCTTGCCAACGACAAGTTTGTCGTGACCTGGCGCGACGACGGTGGCTCTAGCGGAGATGTCCGCGGTCAGATGTTCAACGCCGACGGAAGCGAGTTCAACAGCGAGTTCCTGGTTAACTCCTATACGGACTCCACACAGAAAAACCCGTCGGTCGCCAGCCTCACGGACGGCGGTTTTATCGTCAGTTGGGAATCCAGCGGGCAGGATGGCGACAGTTACGGTATCTACGCCCAGCGCTATGGCGCCAACGGCCAACCAGCGTCGCTGACATCGTACGCCGGAACCGATGGAGACGACACGGCTACGCTAACTGCCACAACCGCAAGCAATCTGCTGGTCGACCTTGGCGGCGGTACCGACAGCGTAACGTTCGGCACTGGCAATGATACGGCGATTGTCCGTGGTGCCGAGACCGTCAACATGGGTGATGGTAACGATACCCTGACGGTTGATTCGTCGGCATTGGCCAACCAGGTCAGTAAAGTAACCCTGTCGGGTCCGGTCCGGGATCTCTACACGGTCACGGTGGACGGCCACGAAGTTAGCTACCAGACACAGCCTGGCGACACCCTGACGGAGGTCCGGGCCGGCCTGATGAGCGCTATCAATACAGGCGCCGAGACGAGCGCGGTTGTGAAGGCGAGTGGCAGCAACGCAGCCAACGAACTGCTGCTGACGTCGACTGTGACGGGGGGGAACGAATTCCAGATCAATACCTACACCAGCGACGACCAGGAGAACCCGTCGACGACGCTCCTGGATAGCGGCCATTTGGTAACAACCTGGCAATCGAACGGCCAGGACGGCGCGAACTACGGTATCTATGGGCAGATCCACCTCGCCGACGGCACGCTGCTGGGCACAGAATTCCAGATCAATACCCATACCGCCAACCAACAGATGCAGCCTTCGGTAACGGCGCTGAAGAACGGTGACTTTGTCGTCACCTGGCAGGGCAACTACCAGGATGCCGGTGATAGTTACTATGGTGTCTTCGGCCAGCGCTATGGCGGTGACGGGGTGCGTAAAGGGGATGAGTTCCAGATCAACACCTGGACTTCCCGTGAGCAGCAAGATCCTTCGGTAGCGGCGCTTGATGACGGCGCTTTCATCGTCACCTGGGAATCGCGTTACCAGGACACGGGAAGTTCTGATTACGGCATCTACGCCCAGCGCTTTGATGCGGAAGGTGCGTACGACGGTTACGAGTTCCGGGTCCATGACGCAGTCAGCGGCAACCAGAGGTATCCGTCGGCAACCGATCTTGATGGCGACGGCTTTGTTGTTGCCTGGGAGCAAGATGCAACAATTTATGCCCGGATGTACAGCCAGGATAGCAGTCCACAAGGCGACGAGTTCCGGATCGATACATATGGCTCGGCTTATAAGCCTTCGGTGGCGCAACTTGACGGCGGCGGCTTTGTCGTCACCTGGGAGGACAACACCACCAGCAACGATGGTGAGAGCTACGATATTCAGGGCCAGGTTTTCGATAACAGCGGCAACAAGGTCGGTGCGGAGTTCCTGGCCAATACGGAGATTGCCGGGAACCAGCAGATGCACGACGTCACCGGCCTTATTGGAACGGATGCCGGCTTTGTTGTGACGTGGACCAGCATGCACGACGGCAGCGACTATGGTGTCTTCGCGCAGCTCTATGACAAACAGGGCGACAAGGTTGACGACGAGTTCCAGATCAATACCGAGACAGCGTCCTCTCAACGGGAGCCCGTGGTAACGGCCCTTGAGGACGGCGGCTTCTTCGTTGCCTGGGAGTCCGACACGCAAGATGGTGACGATAGCGGTATTTACGGCCAGCGCTTTGATGCCAGCGGCGGCGTTGTCAAGTTTGCCGCGTCGGCCGAGGCCGCAGATATTACCGGCTCAACGATGGAGGCGGTCCGCCTGTTTGGCACGATTGAGACGGGCGACGAGTACGGGGCTGCGTTTGATGTCAACGGCGCCACCTATACGACGAGTTATTCTGCCAATGCCGGCAACACCATGGCGGATGTCCGGGCGGGTCTGGTTAATGCCATTAATACGGAGGCCGGCCTCACGGTAACAGCGGCAGCCGGCGGCGGCACCAATGAGATAATCTTGACCGCAGACAGCGGTACATCTTTCGATCTTACGGTAACGGCCACGGATAACGGCACCAACAGCGACAACGACATAAAAACGGTGACGCTGACCAGCGAAAGCGTCGTTCAAGACACATTCAGCAGCGTTGTCGTCACGTCGGGCATGGACAAGGTGGCTTCCTTGGTTCGCGGCGGCGCCGGTAATGACGTCCTCTATGGCGGCGTTGCCGACGATGCGCTGTTCGGCGATACCGGGGCGGATCAGCTCCACGGCGGCGGCGGAGATGACCAACTCACCGGTGGTGCCGGCGATGATACGATCAATGGCGGCAGCGGCGACGATGTGGCGTTCTACAGCGGCGATGCAAAGGATTACAAAGTTGACGTGCTTAACAACCAGGTCATCGACAGCAACACCATTGGCGGTGACGAGGGTACGGATACGCTGAGCAGCGTCGAGGGCTTGCGCTTCGGCGACGGCGCCGAGATCACACTGACGGCGGAAGAAGGCGGTCAGGAAGTTCTGGTCAACACTCACGTGCAAGGCCAACAATACAGCTCTTCAATCGCTGGCCTTTCGGACGGCGGCTACGTCGTCACCTGGTACGACACCAGCGGTCATGACGGCAGCAGTAACGGTATCTTCGCCCAGCGTTTTGATGCCGGCGGCGAGGCCCTGGGCGACGAATTCCTGGTCAACACCTATACTTCAGGCAACCAGGCGTATCCGGAAGTTTCCAGCCTTGCCGATGGCGGCTTCTTTATCACCTGGCGCGATGCCTCCGGCAGCTCCGGATCACGCGGCGGAAGCAGCCATGACATCTTCGGCCAACGCTATAATGCTGGCGGCGAGGCGCAGGGTTCGGAGATCCTGATCAATAGCTACACCACTGAACAGCAGAATAGGCCGGATGTAACCAGCCTTACCGGCGGCGGTTTCGTCGTCACCTGGGAGGGAGAGTATCAGGACGGCGATGGCGATAATGTCTATAACATCTACGGCCAGCGTTATGACGCCAGCGGTTCCGCCAATGGCGATGAGTTCCGGATCAACACCCACACTTCGGGCCAGCAACAAAAAGCATCGGTGGCGGAGCTCGATGACGGCGGCTTTGTCGTCACCTGGCATTCGCAGAACCAGGATGAAGCTTCCAATTATTGGAATGTCTACGGCCAGCGTTATGATGCCGCCGGCACCGCCTTGGGCGGCGAGTTCCTGGTCAATACCCACACATCGAATTCTCAAACGTATCCGGACGTCACCGGTATCGGCGGCGGCAAGTTCGTTGTCGCCTGGCATTCTTACGATCAGGACGCCGGCAATGACGATAATGGTGTCTACGGCCAGGTATTCACGGCGAGCAATGCCGCCGGAGAGCCGCCGGTTGCCGCGTCGGGTGCGGCGTTCCAGATCAATACGTACACCGGCAATAGCCAGGAATATCCATCCATAGCAGGGCTCAAAGAGGGCGGCTTCGTTACCGTCTGGTACGATGCAGCACGCGCCGATGTCTATGGCCAGATATACAAGGCCGACGGCACGGCCGACACAACGCGTGGCGAGTTCCGCATCAATGATACGGTCTACCAGACCCAGTACGATCCATCGGTAACGGCGCTCGAAGATGGCGGTTTTGCGGTTTCCTGGTCGTCGAATTACCAGGATGAACCCAGTAGCAGTCATTACGGCATCTACACCAAGCGGTTTAACAGCGACGGCACGGCGATGGCCGAAGCTAAACTGACCGGCAGCGCCGCCAATGAGGATATCGTTTTTGCCGACGGGCAGTTCGGCCTCAATGTCGATCTTGGCGGCGGCACGGACACTCTGACCCTCGGCGATACCAGAGACACGCTGACAGTGGCCAATGTCGAAACGGTCAATCTCGGCGGCGGCCATGACTTCGTTAAGATAGACGAGGGTTCGACGGGTGTCGTCTATGGCGGTGCTGGCAACGATTTCCTCTACGGCAGCGAGGGGAACGACAAGCTGGTCGGCGATGCTGATAACGATGTTCTGATTGGCGATCTCGGTTCCGACACGCTTGAAGGCGGCAGCGGCAACGACGTTCTGAGCGGCGGACTTGGCTCCGATGTTCTTAAGGGCGGCGGTGAAGACGATGTCTATTATATCGACGACGTCGGCGATACGGTGGTGGAATATACCGCCGAGGGCATCGATACGGTTTACTCGACCCTCGAGACGACGACCCTGTCGGCAAACGTCGAAAAACTCTACTTGGACGGCGTAAATTCCGTGACGGGGATCGGCAGTGCCGTTGACAACGAGATCTTCGGCAACATAAACGATAACATTCTGAGCGGCGGGTTCGGTGACGACATCCTGCGTGGCGGAGAAGGTTATGACGTGGCGACGTTCCTCGGGGTCGCCTCCGAATATAGTATCAACCTTGTCTCCATGAAGGTGACCGACCTTGTCAGTGTCGGCGGCAACGAAGGCACCGATACGCTGTTCGATATCGAGACACTGCGTTTTGCCGACGGCGCCGAGTTGACGGTTACAACCACCGATACCGGCGAGACCCTGGTCAATGCTTCCTATACTTCAGGCCACCAGTATTATCCGTCCATCGCCAGCTACGGCGAAGGCAACTATGTCGTCACCTGGTATGACGGAAGCCGCACCGATATCTATGGCCAGCATTATAACGCCGTGGGCGATCTTCTCGGTGACGAGTTCCGGATTAATAGCCACACCGCGAATACGCAGTCCTATCCTTCGGTAACGTCGCTCAAGGACGGCGGCTACGTCGTCACCTGGCAGAGCAACTATCAGGATGGTGACGGCAATAACTACAATATTTACGGTCAGCGTTATGACGCCAGCGGCAATGCCGCGGGCAGCGAGTTTGCTATCAACACCTATACCACGGATGAGCAGTCCGATCCGTCGGTGGCCAGCCTCGATGACGGCGGCTTCATTGTTACCTGGCGCGACGACAAGGGTTCCGACCACGACGGCGGCGATGGCATAGACGTCTTTGGCCAGCGGTTTAATGCCGCCGGCGCCAAGGTTGGCGACGACTTCCTGGTCAACGCCGATGCCGATAGCGGCAGCCAGTACGAGCCTTCGGTGACGGATCTCGGCAGCGGCAAGTTCGTCGTCGTCTGGCGCGATGACAGCGGCGCTTCCCACGACAAGAACGAGAATGACGCGACACTTGGGGCTAGCTATGACGTCCGGGCCCAGATCTTCAACACACTCGATACGGACGGCAGCGCCCTAACGACGCCACAGGCTCTGGGCGGAGACTTCCGTGTTAACGATGCAACCTATCACTACCAATACCAACCTTCCGTCGACAGCTTCAGCGACGGCAGCTTCATCGTCACCTACACGTCCTATAAAGGCGATGGACACGACTCCTATGGCATCATGGGACAGCGGTTTGCGGCCGACGGCACCCCGCTCGGCAACGAGTTGAAGATCAACTCCGACTATAAAAATTACAATCAGTATGAACCTTCGGTAACGACGCTTGCCAACGACAAGTTTGTCGTGACCTGGCGCGACGACGGTGGCTCTAGCGGAGATGTCCGCGGTCAGATGTTCAACGCCGACGGAAGCGAGTTCAACAGCGAGTTCCTGGTCAATGCCTATACCGGCAGCCACCAATACTCTCCGTCGATAGATGCGCTTGCCGATGGCGGCTTTGTCGTTAGCTGGATGGACAGCAGCGGTCACGACGGCGGCTCCTCTTGGGATGTTCGCGCGCAGCGCTTCGATGCCGACGGCAATGCCGGCGTCCCAACACAACTGAGTGTTGGAGATTACGATACCTCCTTCAACTTCACCGCTGTCGACGACTTCTCGCTCCTGAACCTCGGTGACGGCTTCGATACGGTCAGGTTTAGCAAGGTGAACACGGAGATTGGCATTCGTTGGACGGGCCTGATCGAGGGCCCCGCTGACGGCAGTGTGGCGTTCTACGCTTATCATGACGATGGTGCCCGGTTGACAATCGGGGATACACAAGTATTTGACAACTGGACGTCGTCGGGAACGTCCGCCGATACAGCGCACAGAACTGCCGGTGCTTTCACGATGGAAGCCGGCAAGCTTTATCCGTTTGAGTTGGAAATGTTCGAGGCCGATGGCAGCGATCTAATGCGCCTTGAGTGGTCGTATACGGGGCAAGGCAAGACCACTATCCCAACTGAAAGTTTCTATACATTACAAAGCGGTACGATGGCCGGTCTTACCATTGAAGGCGATACCGGCAATGATCAAATCTCGGGTAATCTCGGAGACGATTATATCGATGGTGATGCCGGAGACGATATCCTCAGTGGTGGCGCGGGAGACGATACAATCATTGGCGATGTCGGTAATGATCAAATTCAAGGTGGTGTCGGTGCCGACGATATTGATGGCGGTATGGATGCCGATACAATTCTGGGGGGAGCCGGGGCCGACGTTATCAACGGCGGCCACGGCGCTGACACTATCGAAGGCGGCGC
>CAYXUT010000148.1:0-7584 GCA_964468005.1 uncultured Magnetovibrio sp.
CCTTGCGGCCACAGGTACCTGAAACCTGCGCGTCTACCAATTCCGCCACCTGGGCTAGATGGTCGGCGCCCGCCGAAGTGGGCAGAGCGTTTTGATTATTGCGCTAACGCGTAGTTGTCAATACGCGCAAGCTCGATTTGGCCTGGGCGCAAAGGTGTTCGCGCGTGCGCGTGCTGATGTTCGGGTGTTACAATCCAACCGCAACCAAGAACACCAGATGGAGGATTCATGAATAGGCAAGTAATAACGATTTTTGGTGGATCGGGTTTTGTTGGTCGCCATTTGGTTCGCAGACTGGCCGGTGGCGGCGGCGAACTACGCATCGCGGTTCGGGATATCGAAGCAGCGCAATATCTCAAGACCTTGGGTGATGTTGGACAGGTGGTGCTTTTGCAGACGGATATCCGTGATGCAGCGCAGGTCACTAATGCCGTGGCCGGCACCGACACAGTAATCAACCTGGTTGGCGTTCTATACGAACGGGGCCAGCGTACCTTTGAGCACATCCACGTTGAAGGGGCGCAAAACGTCGCCCAGGCCGCAAGTGAAGCCGGCGCAAAACGAATGGTTCACATGTCAGCGCTTGGCGCTGACCCGGATAGCCCCGCCCAGTACGGCCGCACCAAGGCGGCTGGCGAGCAGGCGGTTGCAGAAGCTTTTGACGGGGCAACAATTTTCCGTCCAAGTGTCATTTTTGGGCCCGAGGATAATTTCTTCAATCTGTTCGCCGGCTTGATGCGGTTCATGCCGGTGATGCCGGTAATTGGCGCGCCGGCTTTGCCGAAGATCAGCTTTGGCGGCGAGTGCGGTGTCGACATTGATTTCTTCGACCAGGGGGGCTGCCGTTTTCAGCCGGTCTTTGTCGGTGACGTGGCCGAAGCCATGACGCGTGCGCTTGACGACAAGGCGTCACGGGGTGTGACTTACGAACTCGGCGGACCGCGGGCCTATAGTTTCAAAGAGATTATGGAACTGTTATTGGCTGCGACCGAGCGTAAACGAATTTTGGTACCAGTGCCGCTTGGTGTTGCCTATGCAAATGCCGTTTTCCTGCAAATGTGGCCGAAACCGCTGTTGACCCCTGACCAAGCCAATCTCATGCGTGTCGACAATGTCGTTTCGGGCAAAGCGCCGGGATTGGACGTCTTGGGTATTGGAGCCACGGCTGCCGAAGCCATCGTGCCGACATATCTGCATCGGTTCCGCACACCGAGCCACCGGGACCCGCACGCCGTCTGACGACTACGCGGGAAATACCTTAATAGGTTTCTGGCAGGCCTTCGCCATCGCTTTCCGTATTCCCAGCAGTGGTAAAGACGATGTGTTCTCCGGCCTCGCGTAGGAAGACCTGCCCACGCACAGTGCGTTGAATGAGAACACTCCTGGGGTCATCCTCGTGTGTCTTGCGCCGGACCATGCCTAGCTCGCTTAGTTGGTCGACTGCATACATGATGGCTGGTTTCAAAACCGGCAACAACTTGCCCAAGCCGCGTACCGTATGCGGCGGCGTTGTCAGCCAGTCTCTCGACAACAGCGTAATTTGCCGCGCTAAGAGATCGAGGCCAACGGCTCGCACGGATTCGACGATGGCGCGTCACCAGATATCCAAGGCTTGAAATTCGTTGAGCTTGAAGCTGCTCATTTTAACCATCTCTGCTGTTTGTTATCGATAATGCCGTTTTTTCGTTTCGTTAACGTAACTTATTTGAAATTACGGCCGCCCAAGCAACTCACAATCCGGCTTCTGATCAAGGTTCGACGCCAAATCGTTTCGCAAGCGCACGATAAAATGCGCGAACCCCCATGGCTTCGCCACCTTCCGGCCGACCCGGACGGCCGCGCAGGTTCCATGCCATGAGATCAACGTGGGCCCAAGGAATGTCAGGCTCGACAAAGTGTTCGAGAAACAACGCAGCGGTTATTGCGCCCCCAAAACCACCTTCCGGCGCATTATTGAGATCGGCAAACTTGCCTTTGACGTTTTCTGCATAACCTTGCCACAACGGCATCCTCCATAGCGGATCGTCAGATTGGGACGCCGATTCCATGATGTCATCCACGAACCGGTCATCATTGCAAAACAGCGCCGGCACATCGGTGCCGAGCGCCACGCGGGCCGCCCCTGTCAGGGTGGCGAAGTCGATGATCGCTTCAGGACGCTCCGAAACCGCCTCGTGCAAGGCATCTGCCAAAATAACCCGTCCCTCAGCATCGGTATTTCCGATCTCAATGCTTAGGCCTTTGCGGGTCATAACGATGTCACCTGGCCGCATGGCATTGCCGGAAACGGAATTTTCCACGGCCGGCACAAGCACTCGCAATCGCACCGGCCAGCCAGCATCCATGACCATGCCGGCGAGCGCCAGCACATGCGCGCTGCCGCCCATGTCCTTGCGCATCAGTTTCATGCCGCTCGCCGGTTTGATATCGAGCCCCCCGGTGTCAAAGCACACACCCTTGCCGACGAGCGTCAGTTTCGGCGCACTTTCATCACCCCAAGTAAGATCGATCAGGCGCGGCGCGCGGTCGTGGGCGCGACCGACGGCATGAATGGCAGGATAGTTGTTGTTGAGCAGATCATCACCGACGATAACCGCGCAATTTGCGCCATACTCCTGTGCCAGGCTTTGGGCTGCCGTAGCAAGGTTGTCGGGCCCCATGTCCGAAGCCGGCGTATTGATCAAATCACGCGCCAAGTTGATAAAACGGATCGTTCGCTTGGCAGCGACAAGGTTTGCTTTCGGCGGAACTGCTAAAGACGGCAGACCTTTGTCGTCGCTCTTGTATCTGTCAAATTGGTATTGCGCCAACCCCCAGGCAATACAAAGGTCTTGAGCCTGTTTGGCTGAAAGCTTTGAATCAAGGGCATAGGTTCCAACCGGCAGATCAGTTGCCAAGATTGCCCAATCCCAAATGGTTGGGTCCTCCGGTGTGGCAAACAACACCCGAGCCAGGCCGCCGTCCTCATTACCGACCAGACAGATTGAGCCGGCTTCGCCATTGAATCCGGTCGCCGCCGTCCAGCGCTGTAGACAATCAGGTTGGTCCGCCACCCAATCCATGAAACTGTCAGAAATCACGGCGGTGACGGGAACAGCATCTTCTGTGCTTTCAATCAGGTTTTCCGTCATGCTTTCTGCTTACACAGGCAAGCGAGCGAAATCAACGTTTGTACCTTTAACCGCGCCACGGTCTCGGCTAGGCTTAGCCGGTGGGAAGAGTAGCGGGAGAGAGCGGCCGTGAGTGAACTGGCGCTGGTCATCGGCAACAAGAACTATTCATTCTGGTCGCTAAGGGCTGACTCGGTGATGACGATGGCCGGTGCGATCCATAAGAAAGCGATCATTCCATTGGATTGCTCCAATACTCAACAAGCTATACGCGCGTATTCGGTGGCCGGACAAGTGCCGCTCTTGTGTCACGGGAACGGCGCAATATGGGTATTTCTTGCCATTGCTAAATACCTTGCCAAGCAGTTTCCGCATGCGGAACTTTGGCCAGCTAATATTGATGCGCGCGCGTACGCGCGCTCCGTCAGTTGCGAGAAGCAGACTGGGTTCAAAGCGCTGCGCGAGCATCTGCCCATGGATCTTCGTGCCCAGCACATAGCTTGCCTTCGGAAGTTATGGAGGGGGGGATGGTGGCGCACATTGACAGCGTCTGGACTGATTGCCGGTGTCAGTTTGGTGGCGAAGAGGCTTTCCTGTCCGACCAACTCACTATTGTCGACGCATTTTACGCCCCCGTTGTCCGACGGTTTCGCACCTATGGGCTCAAGCTTGCCGGTGAGGTGACGGCCTATGTCGACGCGCCCAGGGATCGGCCGGATATGCGAGTCTGGCTGGACGATGTCAATGATGGGCACTGGATTATAAAAAATTTCAAGAATTGATCGGAAACGGGAATGATCTTCGGTGTTTTTGGAAACCGAAAGCAGCGCCAGACGCGCCAGTTGAACCGCGACGCGCCGGTGATCATCGAGCAAGCTGAGCAGATGTTTACCGACAACCGGCTCGCGGAAATCGCGAAGGCAGTGAGCGAGCACCTCGAGCGCGCGCATCGAATGTTCGGGCGCACGCCGATCGATTTGCAACGCGCACACTACGAATATCGGAAGCTACACAAAGAAGCGCGCAGCAAAAACGAGCAGGCCAACTTGACGGCCATGACACTGGTGATCATTCATCTCCGTTCTGAGCTTGCCGGCGCCGATGCCGCGCCGGCGCGCGATGCCATCAATAAATTTATCTCAAGATACGGCGAGGATGATCCCGACCAGTCGTCGGCAGAATCATAACGTTTTGCAACCTAGGCTCTCGTGTATATTGCTTATCGGCGCGCATCAAGCGATGCGTTTAAAGGCGCGCCCGGCGAGCACGCTGATCAGGTGCGCGCGGTACTCCGCTGAGGCGTGAATGTCCGTGTTCAATCCAGCCGGATCGATCAAAACGCCATCAAGTGCATCAGGGCTGAAACTGAATTCTAGGGCTTGTTCCATCTCCTCGGCGCGGAACACGCAAGGGCCAGCACCCGTGACGGCCACGCGGACACCCGCCCCGCCCCGGCTGACCATAACGCCAACCAGTGCGAAGCGGGATGCCGGGTTGGCGAATTTCTCATACGCCGCAGCGTCGGCCACCGGGAAATCGACGGCAGTCACCAATTCATCCTCATCGAGCGCCGTCCCAAAAATATCGACGAAAAAGTCGTCGGCAGCAACCTCGCGTTGGTTGGTGCGCACCGTTGCGCCCAAACCAACCAGGGCAGCGGGATAATCGGCGGCGGGGTCGTTGTGGGCGATCGAGCCACCAATGGTACCTCGGTTGCGCACGTGCGGATCACCTATGGCGCCGACAAGACTAGAAAGCGCCGGGATGGCTTTGGCAATCACACTTGAGCTGGCAACGGTGGCATGCGGCGTCGTAGCGCCAATGGTTAGGTTATCGCCTTTTAGCTTGATCCCGTTCAGTTCGCTGATAGCGCAGAGATCGACGATATCGGAGGGCATGGCGAGGTGTTGTTTCATGACTGGAATCATAGTCTGTCCGCCGGCCATAAATTGTCCGTCATCGCTCTTAGACAAGGCTTCAAGGGCGCCTGCCACGGATTGCGGGCGATGATAGGTGAAATCATACATGGTGCTATCCCTGCATCGCCTTGGCGCCATCAAGGATCGAATTGACGATGTTCTGATAACCCGTGCAGCGGCAGAGATTGCCTTCCAATCCACGACGCACGTCAGCCTCCGTCGGGTCTGGGTTGTTCTTTACCAAGGCCAATGCCGTCATCACCATGCCTGGCGTACAGAAGCCGCACTGCAGGCCGTGATTATCTCGAAAAGCTTCCTGCATGGGGTGCAACGTATCTCCATTGGCGACGCCTTCAATCGTGTCCACCTCCGAACTGTCGGCCTGAAGCGCCAGCATGGCGCATGATTTTACCGAAATGCCGTCCACATGGACCGTGCACGTGCCACATTGGCTGGTGTCGCAGCCCACATGCGTACCAGTAAGGCCAAGGTGTTCGCGGAGGAAATCCACTAGTAATGTCCGGCCTTCAACCTCGCCGCTGACGAGCTTTCCGTTCACAATCATGGAAACGCTCGGCATGAGGTTTTCTCCTTTCAACTAGAGACAAGGGTCTCCCAGCGTTGTAGGCGCCCCTGACAATAACTTAGCCCATGCGGTGTATGGGGGAAAAGCGGGCTCGAGAAAATTTGGCAGTGATCAAACTGGCCGGCGTAGAGCCTGGGTTATCTGGGCTAGGGTAGCAACGGCGATTTCACTCGGATTTTGCGCGCCGATATCGAGGCCGACAGGGGCATGAATACGGGCGATATGATTGTCGGAAACCCCGGCATCGCGAAGCCTTTTCAATCTGGCGGTATGGGTCTTCTTGCTGCCGAGGCAACCGATATAAAAGGCCGGGCTATCAAACGCAGCGAGCAAGGCGGGGTCGTCGAGCTTAGGGTCATGGCTGAGGGTGACAACGGCGGTGCGGATATCGGGACGCAGGTCCTCAAGTGCGATGGATGGCCAACGCCTATCAAGCTTAACGCTCGGAAATCGCTCATCCGTACCCCAAGTGTCACGCGGATCGATGACAGTGATATCATATCCGGCGCGTGCCGCCATTTCGGCCAGGTTTTGTGCGATATGCACGGCGCCGACGATGAACATGCGGAGGCGCGGATTATATACCCGGGCGAACAAAGGATGCTCGCTCTCCCCACCTATCGTTCCGCTGCGGTCGGAGGCAAAGCGCGCAACCAGCTCCTGCATTTGAGCTCCGTTTAGTTCGAGGTCACCGGCTTCAAGGGCGCCATCAGCCCAAAGCCCATGCGCTCCGGTATTTTGATCGGCAAGCAAAGCTGTTGCCTTGCCCTTGCTGATCGCCGTTTCCAGCCCTTTCATCACACTAGCTGTATTGTCGTCCAGGGCTGAAACGAATACGGAGACTTTGCCGCCACAGGCGAGGCCGACATGCCAGGCATCTTCGTGGGCAATGCCGAAATCTAGGGACTTGCAGCTTGCACCAGCCCGGATCAAAGCAAGGGCTTCGGTGACCACTTCACCTTCAATGCAGCCGCCTGAAACCGAACCCTCAAAGGCGGCGTCGTCGCGTACCGCGAGATGACTGCCGACCGGGCAAGGCGATGAACCCCAGGTCTGTGATACGGTCGCCAGTGCGACACCATGGCCGGCTTTGTGCCAAGCGATGGCTTGGCTAATAATCGGGGCGCCGGTGGCGCTATTGGGTTGAGATGGAAGCGACATGGAATTCCTCGGGTGTTTTTGGCAAGCGGCCCAAGCAAACCAAATCCTGACCCAGTAACCAAGCTCTTTTCGCTACGCCTATAGCATGGTTAGGTAAGGGATGAATGGCAACAGTTGCGAATCTCAAGGTGCCATCGCCGGTTTGATACTGGCAGCGGGCCTGTCCAGACGCGCTGGTCCGGCGAATAAGCTGTTGATCGACACCGACGGTCAGCCGATGATTGCTCGTGTTGCCGCCCGCACCAAAGCCGCTGGCCTCGCGCCGGTACTTGTGGTGACTGGCCATGAGCACAAAAGGGTGGCAAAAGCTGTGGCCGGGCTTGGCGTGCGGTGCATCCAAAACCCTGATTACGAGGAAGGCATGGCGGCGTCAATCCGTCACGGCGTTGCGGCTCTTGATGACAGTATTGGTGGGGTGTTGATTTGCCTTGGCGATATGCCTTGGGTTGAAGTGGCTACACTGGTCAGTCTGATCGAAGCATTTGATCCAAAAAATAACCGTGAGATTTGCCGACCGCTTTACCAGGGAAAGTCCGGTAATCCGGTGTTGTTTGCTCGCATCCACTTTGACGCTCTTGGCGCCATCAAAGGAGACCGTGGCGGCAGGCCAGTAATAGAAGCCAACCCGGACGTACTCAGCGAAATCGATGTCGATGATGCCGGCGTGCTACGAGACCTTGATCGAGTGCCAACATAAAACGGTCGGATCTATAACTACTTTAACGGCAAGATCAGGCGATTTGCTGAAGCGGGATTTTTGGGCACGGTCCATATCTGAAAGCTTTAAGACTGCGACGTAGTTGTTCAA
>CAYXUT010000149.1:0-7582 GCA_964468005.1 uncultured Magnetovibrio sp.
CGGCATTCTCCACTCAAGACCCAACCAGGCAAGGTCTTCGAGAATGGCATCCTCAAACTCAGGCCGGCAACGGCCAGGATCGATATCTTCAATGCGCACGATGAAGCCATCCCTACCGGCCTTTTCGGCGGCGAATATAGCCGAATGGGCGTGGCCGAGGTGTAGGCAGCCTGTTGGGCTCGGCGCGAAACGGGTGGTTATCGCGGGCATTCGCTATAGTTGACGCAGGCGGCGACAACTGGCAATAGCAGCGTAATGAAATTGATTGCTGAGGTGCCACGATGAGCGAACTTCCCGAACTTTCCGGGCCGATGCATGAACCCGCCTCAGGTGGCCAAGCTCAGCAATTGGTGATTCTGTGCCACGGCGTCGGTGCAGATGGAAATGATCTGATCGGCTTGGCGCCCTATCTTGCCAAGGTTCTGCCCGAAGCCAAGTTTATCGCACCCAATGCTCCATATGCCTTTGACGGAGCGCCGTTCGGCTATCAGTGGTTTTCACTGGGCGACATGTCGATGGAAACCAAATTGGCTGGAACGCAAGACGCGGCACCGATCTTGGAAGATTTTATCGACGAACAACTGGCCGCGCATGGACTGAACGAAAAGCAGCTAGCACTGGTTGGGTTTTCGCAGGGTGCCATGCTGTCCTTGCATGTGGGTCTCCGCCGTCAGCAACAACTGGCCTGCATCATCGGCTATTCGGGTATGTTGATCGGACCGGAACTGCTGGCCGATGAGCTCAAGAGCCACCCGCCGGTACTCTTGATGCACGGTGATGCCGACGACATCGTACCTCCTGAAAATCTGGGCCTTGCGGTAGCTACTTTGCAGCAATTTGGCATCCACGTGCAGAGCGAAATGCGCCCGGCGCTCGGACATAGCCTCGATGATCGTTGCATCATGTTGGCCATGGATTTCCTGGCCCAGAGCTTCGGCGTACCTTTGCCGGAACTCGGGCCAACCCTGAACCCTGAACCTAATTCCGGATTATAAAGGTACACGCACCCGGGTTTGCCATACAAATACAATATACTGTATCCTCGCGGCGCGAGTTACGGAGGATCGTGTTGTCTATTGCAACTGGCACCAATCCGGCCTTGGTTCTCAACGCCGATTTCCGACCGTTGAGTTATTTCCCCTTGTCGCTCTGGTCTTGGCAGGAGAGCGTCAAGGCGGTGTTCATGGACCGCGTCAACGTGGTCTCCGAATACGAAGACGTGGTTCATTCGCCGAGCTTCGCTATGCGTCTACCCAGCGTCATTTCGCTCAAGCAATATGTGCCCTTGAATCGCCGCCCAGCGTTCACGCGGTTCAACGTCTTCCTACGCGACCGTTTCGCCTGCCAGTACTGCGGTTCCGGCTTTGCTGCCGAAGACCTGACATTTGACCACGTGGTTCCGCGTTCTCGCGGCGGGCGCACCATTTGGGGCAATGTGGTCACCGCCTGCGCGCCATGTAATCTGCGCAAGGGCCACCGACTACCGAAATTGGCCAGCATGCATCCACTGCGCAAGCCCGGTCCGCCGACTAACCGCCAGCTTCAGGAAAATGGCCGCGCCTTCCCGCCCAACTTCCTGCACGAAAGCTGGCGGGATTTCCTCTATTGGGATGCCGAACTTGACGCTTAGTCTTGCCCACCCAGGCGCTGCCCCCTCTGTATTACTCCTGGCTTTCGTGCCTTATGCCCCTGCGCCCGGTCGCGCTTTCCGCCCCTTGTAACAGGACGGTTTAAACTTGCCGCGACCCACTGGATGCGTTGACAAAGTCCACCACATCCCTATATTGCGCCCCTTCATTCCCGGGAATGTGGATCGGCGGCTGGTTTCGTTTGTATCCCGTCCCCGCTAAATTAAGCGGGACCAAGGCCTACCGGGACAACATCACCCGGTAAACGAGGGCTCATTATGTCTAAACGAATCAAATCCAAGTACAAGATTAACCGCCGTCTCGGCGTCAACCTTTGGGGCCGCCCAAAAAGTCCGGTAAACGTGCGTGAATACGGGCCCGGTGAGCACGGCCAGCGCCGCCGCAAACCATCCGATTTCGGCCTACAGTTGAACGCTAAACAGAAGCTTAAAGGTTACTATGGCAACATCACCGAAAAGCAGTTCCGCCGCTACTACAAAGAAGCTGTGCGCCGCAAGGGCGACACGTCGGAGAACCTAATCGGCGAGTTAGAACGCCGCCTAGATGCGGTTGTCTACCGTATGAAATTCGTGCCGACCGTATTTGCATCACGCCAGTTCATCAACCACGGCCACATCAGGATCAACGGCAAACGCGTCAACATCCCGTCCTACAAGGTCAAGGACGGTGACGTCATTGAGGTGCGCGAAAAGTCGCGCCAACTGCCGATGGTTTTGCTGGCAGTCGAGAGCCCGGAGCGCGACATACCGGATTACATGGAAGTCAACCACAACAAGATGACGGGAACATTCTTGCGCACGCCGAAATTGGGAGACGTGCCCTATCCTATCCAGATGGAACCGAACTTGGTTATCGAATTCTATTCGCGTTAACCCAGCACCGTGCATCCAAATACAAAACACCCGCTTATTATACAGACGTATGTAATGTACCCCGTAGGAGCTGGGCCTATTGTTTTTTCGGGTTTATGAGCGATTAGCCAAAAACGTCGACAATGGCGCCACGCGAAGCGTCTATGCCGCCGTCGACTTGGGAATCCGAGTTCCTGATGCGCTCGACGCTGCGCCTGAGATCGGCTTCTTGGCGGATCGCATCGTTGCGTTCCTGAATGCGGCGCTCGACGATGCGCCCTTCGCGTTCGACCAGTTGCTGGCGTAAATCCTTGTTGCGCAGATCAAGAGAGCGCAGTTCACTGGTGTTGTTACGGTCTCCTTCGAGACCGTTCAGAAATACACCCACGCTCAATTCGCGGCCATCGCGCGACCCATTGAGCTCGTCTTCAATGAATCCCCGGCGCCAGACGAAGGCTTCGTCGTTATCGATCCAGTCCAGAACGCGTTCCTGACCGCGTGACAAGACCTGGGCCACACGGTCGCCCTCAGCAATGTCGCGGCGTTCTTGGATACGCCTCTCGCCCAGGTGCACGTCCGCTTCGATCAGTTTGGTCTGGCGTTGGCTGTCGGAGACAAGCCGGCTCCATGCACGCTGAGTTTTCGCACGCGCTTCGTCGCGAATCGTCAGTTGGTCCTGAAGCAGACGAAAGCGGTCGGCAGCAGCAAGGGATGGCAGTTCAGTCATTCTACCTTAGATCCAGTTTTGAAGACGAAAACTCTCACCCATTCCCACAATCTTCCTCAAATGCAGCAACGCGCATTCGGTCACAACATTCGGAAAAGGGTCGCCGCAAGCGAGCGATTTTTCCCTCAAGGGTCCTTAGAAAGCTTAGTTGTTTCCCAAAATTGACGCCCTGACATTATTGATATTAGGTGTGAGCGATGTCCTTGTCATCAAGCAATTGCTGCAGTTCGCCATTTTCAGCCATCTCGCGAACGATGTCGCAGCCCCCGACAAACTCGCCTCTGACATAAAGCTGCGGAATCGTCGGCCAGTTGGAAAAATTCTTGATACCTTCTCGCACTTCCGTGTCTTGGAGAACATCAACGCCCTTAAACTTCACCTGAAGCGTTGTCAGCACGTGCGCCACGGCGGCGGAAAAGCCACACTGTGGAAACATGGGTGAGCCCTTCATGAACAGAACGACATCGTTCTCATCGATTTCGCTTTGGATTTGGCTAAATTCGGGATTTTTACTCATGATTGATCCTAATGTTGCGGCCACTGGTAGCGGTCCTCAGTTTGAAACATTAATTCAGCCGGTATCTTCCGGCGTGCCTGTTTGCAGCCCTAGGGCGTGCAGTTCGTTGCCCATCTGGCCTTGCAGTGCCTGATAGACCATCTGGTGTTGTTGGACGCGGGACTTACCCTCGAACGCGGTAGACACCACGTAGGCGGCGTAATGGTCTCCATCGCCGCGCAAGTCTTCAATGGTGACTTTGGCATCGGGAATACCTTCGCGTATCAAACGTTCGAGCTCGGCGGCTTCCATGGCCATGCTAATAGTCCTCATTCTCGACGTGTTGTTCGGTTCGTTACAAGGATATGGCCTTGTCATCCAGTCCCGTCAACCCTTTGTCATGAAGGGTTTTTCTAGATTCGACGGTTCAGAAAAAGTCACTAAGAAAGTGGGTGGTAAGCGAGAATCGGTCACGTTTCATGGTGTTAAATAAGCTGCGCATGAGATCCTTCAACACCCCCTTTTCGAGAAAAACATCCTTGCGCTAGCGGCATGCGTACAACAGCGGCGGATCGATATCCGTGCCTTACTAGCAATCGGGGAACAGCCTATCTGCGTTGTCGGCTTGTTTGCCATTTTCACTGATTTCGTTGATTTATTTCTGCATTTTCGTGCCGTCCTTGCGGCTGAACAGCGCTTCGTTGAATACGTAGTATCCCTTGCAACTGCCAGTTTTCTCTAGCGTTTGCCCGAGAATCGGGATCAATCCGTTCGGAGAAGCTTACGCCAGAGCGACTTCAATAACCAATGGGCGCTGTCACGCCCCAGCCATAAAATTTGGCAACCATTTTTCGTGGCTGTCACGCAACTTGCCGAGAGAAAGACTGAAGTCCGCGAGGCGTAGGTCATCACCGCCAACGGCGCCGATACGCTGGGCCGAGACGCCCGCGGCTGCAGCGACGGCAAGGAGCGCGCCCGCGTCCTCTGTGGCAATCAGATAGCGTCCTTGGTCTTCTCCAAACAGCCACGCATGCAATGGCACGCTCCCGGCGCAATCGCCATTGATCTCAATGCCACGCGCCGATGCCAGTGCCATTTCGGCAGCGCCGACCATTAGCCCACCGTCCGATAGGTCATGGCATGCGGCAACGGCACCTAAAAGTATCTGGCCGCGGACGAAATCGCCGTTGCGTCTTTCCACGTCCAGGTCTACGGGCGGCGGTGCGCCGTCTTCACGGCCTTCAATCTCTCGTAGATACATCGACGCGCCGAGATGTCCCAAAGTCTCTCCGATCAAGATCATGGCCTGGCCGTCAGCCGTCGGCGCCGTTGCAACGGCTTGCTCTGCGTTTTCCAGAAGCCCAACTGCACCGATTGTAGGTGTCGGCAGAATGGCATTGCCATTGGTTTCGTTATAGAGGCTGACATTACCCGAAACGACCGGAAAATCGAGGGTTCTGCAGGCCTCACCTATGCCTTCGATGCAACCGACGAACTGGCCCATGATTTCGGGACGTTCAGGGTTGCCAAAGTTCATATTGTCGGTGATTGCCAACGGCTTGGCACCGACGGCCGTTAGGTTACGCCAAGCCTCCGCAACCGCTTGGCGGCCACCCTCAACCGGGTCGGCCAAGCAATAGCGCGGCGTGCAGTCGGAGGTCATGGCGAGCGCCTTGTCGGTACCATGCACGCGCACGATGGCAGCGTCGCCGCCGGGGCGACCAACACCCAGCGTGTCGCCCATGACCATGTGGTCATATTGTTCCCAAATCCAACGTTTGGATGCCATATCAGGCGTTCCCATAAGCTGCGCCAGAGTTGCCAGCGGATCACGGGGCTGGGCGACATCATCAGCAGAAATTTTGTCGCGCGCAGGGGTCGGCTTCCAGGGGCGTTCATCTTCATCGTACTCTGGCGAGGCCAGCGCCAGGGGATCGATGGGCAGATCCGCAACAGTTTCTCCTTCGTGGTACAACACCATACGACCGGTATCCGTAAGCTTGCCGACGACGGCAAAATCCAGTTCCCATTTTTCGAAGATGGCGCGCGCCCGGACTTCGCTGCCGGGTTTGAGGACCATCAACATACGCTCCTGGCTTTCTGAAAGCATCATCTCGTAGGCGGTCATGTTTACTTCGCGTTGCGGCACGTCATCAAGGTTCAACTCAACCCCCATGCCGCCCTTCGACGCCATCTCGAAGCTCGAAGACGTGAGGCCCGCCGCGCCCATGTCCTGGATCGCGACGATTATATCGGTGGCCATCAACTCCAGGCAGGCTTCGATCAAAAGTTTTTCGGTGAACGGGTCGCCAACCTGCACGGTCGGGCGCTTGGCATCCGAATCGTTGGCAAATTCCGCCGATGCCATGGTCGCACCATGGATGCCGTCACGACCCGTCTTGGAGCCGACGTAGACGATCGGGTTTCCAGCGCCGAAAGCCGCTGAATAGAAAATGTTGTCAGTATTCGCAACGCCAACGGTCATGGCGTTAACAAGTATGTTACCATCGTAGGCGGAATGAAATTCGCACTCCCCGCCAACGGTCGGCACACCGACACAATTGCCGTAGCCGCCGACGCCGGCGACAACGCCATCGACCAAGTGGCGGGTCTTGGGGTGATCGGGGCTGCCAAACCGCAGCGCGTTCAAATTGGCGACTGGTCGAGCGCCCATGGTGAAAACGTCACGTAGAATGCCGCCGACACCGGTCGCTGCACCCTGGTAGGGCTCAATATATGACGGGTGGTTATGGCTCTCCATCTTGAACACTGCCGCTTGGCCATCACCAATATCGATGATACCAGCGTTCTCGCCCGGTCCGCAGATCACCCATGGCGCTTCCGTCGGTAGCGTTTTTAACCAGTATTTTGAAGACTTGTAGGAACAGTGCTCGGACCACATGACCGAGAAAATCCCGAGTTCTGTCAAATTTGGCTGGCGACCAAGAATCTCCAGCACCTTGTCATACTCGCGAGATGACAAGCTGTGCTCGGCGACGATTTCAGAGGTGATTTCGCTCATCCGACTGGCGGTCTCCGTCTCTAGAAAGGGTGAACTTTGGCGAGTGGTCACACAGCCTTTAAATAGCAGATGCCGGCGGCTTGGCAATGGCGCTAGCGCACGCTTTTAGTAAACTAGGCCATAATATACGTTAATATGATGTAATAAATTGGGCGAATGCTTCTCGTAAAAAGACAGCAAGGCCCTTGCCCGCGTTATTTAAGAACGCCGGCTCCAAGGACCGGGCCGCATGGTAATGCGTGGGCCGCGTCGAACAGGTCGGGTCATACCCCGATCAAATAGCGTGACGCCTTTTCGCCGCATGGGCACGACCAAGGCCAGGCCCGCAACCAAACCGCCAATGTGCGCCCACCATGCAACGTCGCCGCCAACACCACCAGCAGCTGTGAAGGCGCTGGAGAACTGAAAAGCGATCCAAATACCAAGTACTATTCCGGCCGGTAGTTCGACAATGAAAACCCCGACCAAAGTCTTGATCGGGGTTTTTGGGTGCAGCACCAGGTAAGCGCCGATGACACCCGATATGGCCCCGCTGGCGCCAATCATGGGGATCTCAGAATTGATGTCGGTAACGCCATGAGCCAGCGCCGCCAGTACGCCACAAACACCATAGAATACGAGATAGCGTCCGTGCCCGAGTGCATCCTCGACGTTATCGCCGAGCACCCACAGGAACAGCATGTTGCCAGCCAAGTGCATGAAACCGCCATGCAGAAACATAGAGCTGACGAGCGTTGCCCAGGCCGGCACCGCAACGATTTCAGGTGGTAAATGCGCTTCGCCGAAAATCAGCGCAGGAATGGCGCCGAAAGCATGCACAAAATCGATCATGGCGCG
>CAYXUT010000150.1:0-7565 GCA_964468005.1 uncultured Magnetovibrio sp.
GCTGCCATCGCCCGCCCGGGTCGAGAAATTAGCGAGGATGAACGCTACAAGTAATCTAATACTTAGACGGTCGTTAAAAAATTCAAACTCGATAAAGTTGAAATCTTTGAAAACCTCCGTATTCATGATTGAATTGTTACCACAACAAGACTATAAGTTAATTATAAGGAGGTTGACCAATTGGTCACGATTTTAGACATCAGCCTCATGATGTTCCCCTGGGGTGTCGAAGCGCCAAAAGTCAGTGAGATTTTAAAGTGATTCAACTAGTGGAGGAACTGGCTTTCTAGTCGGTAACTCTGTCTACACATATGACTGTACCGCTCTGAAATGACCTAAGATATTTCCTGTCTACTACATATCGAAGTCGTTTCACCCAAAGCGGCCATAAAGTGTGGTGATGCGGTTTATTTACATCCTTCAATTTTGACTTGCCATAGTCCTGGCATTGGACGTTACGGCGTCCGGTAAAATAGATCCAGAAACGTCCTTTTTAACCGACCAAGCGTTGGTCACGCCGGGACCGAAGACGGATGGTCCGGTTCCCAATACGGTGCGTGAGTTTCGCCATGCCGCATCGGCCTTCACCGGCGGTGACAGCCGGATAGCCTCGGTTGTCTGGTGGCGGTTGGCCGATGGTGGTTTCAAGCTGGCGCAACACAATCTCGGCTCCATCAAAGCAATTAACATAATTTAGACAATGAGTTAGAGTTGATATGGGACAATTAGCTGGTACAGACCCATATTGAATTGATATATAACAGTCCGATACATGATCGCGAGAGCGTTGGCTCTGCGGTACTAACCTATGGAATTTTGAAAATGAACGTGAAAACCCTATGCTCGGGCACGCTCACCATGGGCGCCGCTACCGGTTATGAAATTCGGAAGACGTTCGAAAAAGGCCGATTTGCCGCCTTCTACGACGCCGGCTACGGCTCGAACTATCCGGCGCTTTGGTGCTTGTTAAACGAAGACCTGGCGACGGTTGAAGAGGAAGCCCAATCAGGAAAACTCGCTAAGAAAAGTCTACAGCTTGACACCGGAAGGCCTAGCACACTTCAAGCAAGCGTTGGCTGGGCTGTGGGTAGCCTGATTGCCCGGGGCTCGGTGTTGAATTCTATAGATTGCCCGCCAAATACCTACTCGATAGCCGTGACCGATATTTTTGTGACGACGTCGCGGACTTAGATGAAGAGACCGTGGAGTTAGCTCAATGACTGGTAGCGAACAGACAAAAAAGCGCCTATTCAGCCGTATTCGTTCAAGCCACATGATCGCCGTTGGTCTGGCCTTGGCCGTAACCCTATGGGTGGCTTCCGGTGTCGTTACCAGTAAGGCGCCAACCAAGGAGGAAGTCTCGGCGAAGGAGCCGGAGGCTCTGATGCTGGTGCGTGTGCGCGAAAGCAATGCCGTCAACCACGATCTCTACGTGACGCTTTTTGGGCGTACGGAAGCCGTTCGCAAAATAGAACTCGCCGCCGAGACGCCGGGGAAGGTTGTGGCAAGGCCAGTCGAAAAAGGAACTTGGGTTAAGAAAGGCGTGCCGATCGTTAAGCTTTCTGTGGATGACCGGATGGCGCGGTTGCGTGAGGCGAAAGCAAAAGCGGACTATCAAACCCTAGTGTATGAGAGCGCTAAGAAACTCTCTAAGAAGCAGTTCCAATCAAAGATCAAGGTCGCCGAAGAGAAGGCGGCGCTGGAATCGGCTAAGGCTACCTTGGCGGCGATCCGTCTCGATATAGCTCGGACCACGGTACGTGCGCCCATTGATGGCTACATCGAAATGCTGTCGTCGCATATTGGTGACTACGTCCAACCTGGAACCGTGGTGGCGACGGTAGTCAACCTCAATCCGCTCCGCGTGGTGGCCTGGGTATCTGAGCGACAGGTTGCCAACTTAAAGATTGGCGATGCGGCCTGGGTTTTGTTTCCGGGAGACGATGCCCTGCAGGGTACCGTCCACTATATCTCGCGCATGGGGAAATCCCTAACCCGAACCTTTCGGATTGAGGTCTGGCTCGACAATCCGAACGGCAAGTTTCCCGAAGGCCTAACTGCGGAGTTGCGTCTTTTCATGGGCAGCGCCCACGCACACCGGGTTTCGCCGGCGGTGCTGACCCTCGACGACAAAGGTGTCATCGGCATCAAGGCCGTCGATGAAGCGAGCGCGGTCGTGTTTCACGCCGTCGAGATTCTCGAAGATACCACCGATGGCGTGTGGATCAGCGGCCTGCCCGAGCGCCTGACGCTGATCACTGTTGGTCAGGAGTTCGTGCGCGCTGGCCAAAAGGTCGAAACCAAGGAAGAGGCGTTAACCGGTGCTGCCAGTGACAAGGATAAGTCATGACCGCCATCATTAATGCCGCGCTGACACATGCCCGCACCGTGCTGGCGACGCTGCTCTTGATCCTGATTTCCGGCGCTTCTGCCTATGTACAGATCGCCAAGGAAGCCGATCCGGACATCAACATACCGATCATATACGTTTCCATGTCGCATGAAGGCATCTCGCCGGAAGACGCGGAGCGTCTCCTGATCCGCCCCATGGAACAGGAACTTCGTGCCATCGAAGGCGTTAAGGAGATGCGCGCGTCGGGCTACGAGGGCGGGGCCAACGTGACGCTGGAATTTGAGGCCGGCTTTGATGCAGATGTCGCCATGGACGATGTCCGTAAAAAGGTCGATCTGACCAAGCCCGAACTGCCGGCTGAGACCGATGAGCCGGAAGTGCACGAAGTCAATTTTAGCCTATTCCCGGTGGTGGTGGTGACGCTGTCGGGCGCCGTGCCGGAGCGTGCGCTCTTGAAACTCGGTCGCGATCTCAGAGACCGTATCGAGACCTTGTCCGAAATCCTTGGCGTTCAGATTGCCGGTAACCGCGATGAACTGGTGGAGATCCTGATCGATCCGATCAAGCTCGAGAGCTATGGGCTTTCTGTGATCGATACCGTGAACGCCGTCCGCAACTCCAATCTCCTGGTTGCTGCCGGCGCTCAGGATACCGGCCGTGGGCGCTTTACGCTCAAGGTTCCGGGGTTGTTCGAGCACGTGTACGATATCGTCAACATGCCGGTCGCCGTCGATGGCGACGCGGTGGTGACGCTGGGCGATATTGGTTCGGTCCGACGTAGTTTCAAGGACCCGACCAGCTACGCCCGGGTTGACGGCAAAAGCGCGCTGGCGCTCGAGGTTTCTAAGCGCACCGGTGAGAACATCATCGATACGGTGGCCCAAGTGCGTAAACTGGTTTTGGCCGAGCGCGAGACCTGGCCGCAGGCGCTTCGTCAGTCCGTTGACGTGGCTTTTTCCAATGACCGTTCAGGTAAGATCCGCGATATGTTGAGCGATCTGCAGAATAACGTCATTGCCGCCGTTCTATTGGTGATGATCGTCGTTGTTTGGGCGCTTGGCGTGCGTTCGGCGGTTTTGGTGGGCATTGCCATTCCAGGCTCGTTTCTGACCGGTATTTTGGTATTAGGCGCGGCCGGCCTGACAATCAATATTATCGTGCTGTTCGCGTTGATCCTGGCTGTTGGAATGCTGGTCGACGGGGCCATCGTGGTGACCGAGTATGCCGACCGTAAGATGGGTGAAGGTGAAAGCCCTAGTGCATCTTACGGCTTGGCAGCGAAGCGCATGTCCTGGCCGATTATCGCTTCGACGGCGACAACCCTGGCGGCTTTCATCCCGCTGATGTTCTGGCCTGGTGTGGTTGGCGAATTCATGAAGTTTCTGCCGCTGACGCTGATTGCGACCTTGACGGCCTCCCTGGCCATGGCCTTGATTTTCGTGCCGACAATGGGTGCGGTGATGACCCACAAGCGAGTGTCGAGTGCTAATCCGGACACCACGCATTATTTGACCAGCGCTGGGTCTGGACATCTCGATGAAATCGGCGGTTTTACTGGCGGTTATCTCAAGTTCCTCTCAGCGGCGCTGCGACACCCCGCCAAGATACTGACGATGGCTGTGGCGCTGCTGATCGGCGTGCAGGTGGTCTACGCCAATTTCGGCCGCGGTGTTGAGTTCTTCCCCGATGTCGAGCCCGATCGCGTGAAATTGCAAATCAAGGCGCGGGGAAACCTCTCCGTCATCGAGAAAGATGGCCTAATACGCGAGGTCGAGGCGCGCGTCCTGGCGCTTGATTTAGAGAGAGACGAGTTCGCGACCATCTATTCCCGTACCGGCGCGCAGGAGCAGTCGCAGGAAGCTGAGGACATCATCGGTACGATCGATCTTGAGCTCGACAATTGGTGGTCGCGACGTAAGGCTGACGAGATTCTTGCCGCTCTCGCTGAGCGTACCAATGCCATTGCCGGTGTCATTGTCGATTCGCGCCAACAGAAAGCCGGTCCGCCCATCGGCAAACCGGTTCAGATTCAACTGGCGACACGCTATCCGGAATTGCTCGACGATGCCGTCTACAAGGTGCGCGGCGGCCTCGCCGAGCTTGGCGGTTTCCGTAATGTTGAGGACGACCAACCGTTGTCAGGTATCGACTGGCAACTCACGGTAGACCGTGCACAAGCCGCCAAGTTCGCTGCCAACGTCGATTTGATCGGCCGATCGGTGCAGTTGGTGACCACCGGCATCAAACTCGGCGAATACCGTCCGGACGACTCTGATGATGAGATCGACATCCGCGTGCGCTATCCCAGGTCTTATCGGACTATCGGCCAACTCGATCATATCCGCACCCAGACGCCGTCGGGCGCTGTCCCTATCGGTAATTTCGTCGAGCGCCAGGCGAAACCCAAGATCAGCAAGATCAAGCGCTCCGACGGCAGACGGGTGATGACCGTCAAGGCTGACGTGGTGCCGGGGCTTCTGGCCGATGACAAGACGCGCCAGGTAAAGACGTGGATAAAGACCGCCGGGCTCGACCCGCGCATCGATGTCACCTTCAAGGGTGAGAGCGAGGAGCAAGACAGGGCCAAGGCATTTCTCGGTAAGGCCTTCGGCGTGGCGCTATTCATCATGGCGGTGATTCTGGTAACCCAGTTTAACAGCTTCTATTCCGCCTTACTGATTCTCACCGCCGTAATCATGTCGACCATCGGTGTGTTCATTGGATTGTTGGTCACGCATCAACCTTTCGGCATCGTCATGGGTGGCATCGGCGTCATCGCGCTAGCCGGGATCGTTGTTAACAACAACATCGTCCTGATCGATACCTTTGACCGCTTGAAAGAGACCGAGGCCAACGTGCGCGACGCCATCCTAAAGACCGGTGCCCAGCGCTTGCGCCCGGTTCTGCTGACCACGGTGACGACGATTCTTGGTCTCATGCCCATGGTCCTGGGTACCAACATCGACTTTCTGGATCGCACGGTAACTATCGGCGCGCCGGCCATGCAGTGGTGGCGGCAGTTGGCGACTTCCATTGTTTTCGGGCTCGGTTTTGCCACCGTGTTGACGCTGATCGTTACGCCGTCGGCGTTGATGCTGCGCGGCCATGTGTGCGCTTGCTTAGATAAGCGTCGTCAGCGTTCCGGAAACACTAATGTTCAGCCGACATAGGCTGGGTTGATGAAGCCGAAAAGCTTTCTCAAGACCATTGGGTCGGCCGCCTTGAAGCGCATGATGTAGCCGGCAATAGCGGCTCCGATATCGGTTGATTGGGCGAGACCGAAAACATTCGGTTTGGCATTAGACCGACCTTGATGCGATCGATACGCGCCGCTGATGAGCATCTTTGAATTTCATGGCGTGATGGAAGAGGGCATAGGCTAGCAACATACTTAGGGTGTTACCCTTCTAGCCCTTCCCCACAAGGGGGGAGGGAATATACCACTTTAACCTCTTCCCCCTAGATGGGAGAGACCGTAGTAAAGCAGTTTGACGTCGAGATAGGGCTCGATCATCTTTTCCTTGATGAAGGTCTAGATGATGCGGGTCACTCGTTGCTGTCCAACGCGACGACCGGTTTGTCTATCTTGATTTTAGCCATGAGGGAGGCTCCTAAAGGTGGCTGGTGAGGACGGCCTGATCGGGCTCGAGTGCGTTTTCAAGTGCCGAGAAAATACCGTTGACGCCGTTGACTACGGTGAAAAGTTCTTTCACTTTCTCATGCGCAAAGCCACCTTCGACGATGCTGTTGACAAGTTTGATGAACGGTCCCCAATAGCTGTTGACGTCGACTAGTGCAATAGGTTTGTCGTGCTGGAGAAGTTGTTTCCAGGTGATGATCTCGAAGGCTTCGTCAAGCGTGCCTAAGCCGCCCGGCAGGATAACGGCTGCATCGGAAAGCTCGAACATCTTTGCTTTTCGAGTGTGCATGCTCTCGGTAATGATTAGATCGCCAACCTGGTCGTTACCAACCTCAAGGTGCATGAGGAAATCGGGGATGACGCCGGTGACCTGACCGCCGTGCTCAAAGACCGTGTCGGCGACGATGCCCATCAGGCCGATACGTCCCCCGCCGTAGACCAGCCTGATCTTACGGTCAGCTATGGCTTTTCCAAGTTCTTGCGCGGTCTGGGCATGCGTCGGGTCGTTGCCCGACCGCGAACCGCAGAATACACACAGTGAGGAAATGTCTTTCATGTCTATGGGCTTAAATGTGTTGATCAGGAAAATGTTGAATGCTGGATGCTTGAAACGGTTGCTAATCTCGCAGATTTTAGAGTGAAATTCTAGCATAACAGGCGTGCCCTTCGGACCTCTTCACAAGATGGGCCCAAGAAAATAAAATTTTACGGTACTTTGAACGTTTTGTCGGCGTGCTGTTTGTGTTGACAGTTCCGTAAGTCTCCGCGATCAGTGACAAGGACGTCATCAAGCAACGCAAGACGTTGATGAACGCGGTTGGTGGCACCATGGGCGATCTCAGGGCAATGGTGTAGGGTAAGGCGCGAATGAGCTAGGCCGCCGACTTGGTTAATGCTATGGCCGGGTTGGCTTCAATGACCGATACGTTGTTTCCGAAGGGCTCCGATTTCGGCGATGGGTGCTCAAAGAAAGATATCTGTTCCAAGCCCAATGAGTTCAAGACTGTGGCCATGACTGTTGAAAAATCGGCGCGCATCATCTCAAAGGATATGGTCGATGGCGACGCGAGCGCCTTGAAGGGCGCATTTGGCGGGCTTGGCAAGTTCTGCGATGCTTGCCGCAAGGTGTTTCGCATGCCGAAGCAGACGTAACCGTTCTAAGTTTGTAGCATACGTGCCCCGGCATCTGGCCCCCATGGTATTCTAGTTTGAATTCGCCGGGGCGCTTCTTTTTTCTGTCGCCGCTTCCGCGGCAATCGGTGATGCCAAGCGGGGCGTTTGTACCTACTGCACCGCCGGTTACCAGGGCTGCCGCACGTCGTTCTAGTATGCCAAGAAGAAGCTCTACCTCGCTAAAAACACCCTTTGATATTAATACAGTAGATAAGATAACCGGGGCCGGCGGCTAGTCCTTCGCCTATTTCAAGCTGCCACTCCGCAATGGTAAAACACTCGCCGGCGAGAACTATTTTCCAGTTTTTCCTTTAACTCCTACACGAAGATATGGAACTCCAACATGGCCTACCTACAATCGCTTCCTCAGGCCCAGAGCGCCAACAAGGTGCAAAAGGC
>CAYXUT010000151.1:0-7562 GCA_964468005.1 uncultured Magnetovibrio sp.
AACCACCGACACGCGGATTTTCAGTCCGCTGCTCTACCAACTGAGCTACCTGGGCGCTGCTAAAGCCCGAAGATCGGGCAACAGGCAAAATTTGTGTCCCGAAACCTTGGTTGCCGTCAACGGGATACCCGGGCGCTTTTAAAAGATAATCGCCCGTCTGTCCAGTTCCTCAAGCGAGACTTTTTCCACTATTCAACGGGCTCATCGTCATCAAGTTCCGCTACCTCTTCCGCCGGGATGCGGTAGTCCTCGTTCAGCCAGCGGCCAAGATCGATATCGGCGCAGCGTTTAGAGCAAAACGGCCGATAGGCCTGTGCTCCGACCTTTCTGCAGACCGGGCACTTACGGGCCTTTAGAGGCACAACGTTGGGAGGCGCGTCTTCGTTCATGAAGAAACACCACCCGAGCCCAAGCGTATCTGAAAGAGATCGCGGGCCATACCTTCGACGGTGCTCAATTCAAGATTTCCACCGAGACGCTCTCGGGTTTCGTTGCACGCGGCAGCATGTTGATTTTCCAGAATAGTAGTGACATCGCCATGCGCCTCAATCAGATAGACCGGTGCGCGGCTCGTCTCCGCTTCCCTAAGAACGCCGCGCAACGCCGCTAAGGCCGTGCTCTCAGGCGATAGAATGGGCACCGCCGGAACTTCGCAAATCAACTCAAGAAGACTGCCGCCCTGACGCCGGCGTGTCATCTCCGCCAATCCCAGCTTTGTGAAGCCGATCAAATTAGGATGCAGAGGGTCAGCGGCCAAGTCCTGGCGAAAGCTCTCATAAAGAGTTCGCTGATTGTCATGCCGCCGCATGGAAATGAAATCCACAACCAGAAGGCCGCTCAAATTGCGAAGCCGAACTTGCCGGGCAATCTCGCGCCCCGCTTCCTTGTTAACCTCCAAGGCTGTGTTTTCACGGTTACCGAAATCTGCCCCGCCTGTATTAACGTCAATAGCGGTAAGCGCAGGTGTCTCAGAAATCACAATATTACCGCCGGATGCCAACGGCACACGCGGATTGAGCGCCGCGTCAATCATTTCATCGATACCTTGCGCAGCGAATAATGGTTCCGGACCGACATGTTGGGTCATGATCTCGAGCAGGTCCGAGGTTTCAGCCTTAGAAAAAGTACGCATGCGGGCGAATACCGCCGCATCGTCAACAATGATACTTTCGAGTGCTGGTCCGCCGTGCTCGCGGAGCGTGCGGCAGGCAGGTTCGATATCCTTGAACAAACGTGCCGGTGCTTTCACCTGGTCGCGCTGGGACTCGATTTCCATCCAGCGGCCGCACAACCGCGCAACTTCCGAACTTAAATCTTCATCCTCAGCATCGGCGGCGGCAGTTCGAACGACAAACCCTCCCCCACTATCACCCGACACCTCATCCATGACGGTCTTAAGCCGGCGGCGAACCTCGTCATCGCCGATGCGCCGTGAAATAGAAACACCCCGCCCGCCCGGTAAAAAAACCAAGTCACGGCCTGACAAGCTAACGTGCATGCTCAGCTTGGCGCCCTTGTCCTCCTCGGCGTCTCGCTGCACCTGGACGACGATGCTGTCGCCCTCATTCAGGTAGTCGCCAATGTCATTTTCTGCCTCGAGGTTCCGGTTTGGTCGCACTTCCGGCAGCGCCAGAAAACCAGAACGTGCTTCGCCAATATCAATAAAGGCAGCTTGAAGACCATGAATGACAGCCTCGACGCGCCCTAGATAGATATCGCCGACTCGGGACTCGCTACCGTCGCGATGTAGGGTCAGGTTAGTAAGATTACCGCTTGAGAGTTCGGCAATACGGACCTCACCGGGCGAGGCGGAAACAACGATGCGATCGATGATCATGGCTTCTACTGCCTTGTTCGAGTGGTTTTCATGCTATGTCGAGACTGCACAAAATGGCTAGTGTTTCGTATAGCGGCAACCCAACGACGTTGGAATAAGAACCGTTTATCTTGATGACAAATGCACCGGCATGACCCTGGATGGCATATGCTCCGGCCTTGCCGCGCCACTCCCCGGTGCCGACATAGCCATCAATCTCAGCTTTTGTCAGGCGTTTAAACTGAACTTGGGTTACGACCAGACGGCTGCACATCGCACCGCTGGGGGCCAAAATACAGACCCCGCCATATACCCGATGACGTTTGCCGGAAAGCATCTCAAGACAGCGTTTGGCTTCACCATCGTCCTCGGCCTTGTCGAGAATACGCCGGCCGCAGGCGACCACCGTATCAGCTCCGAGGACGATATTTTCTGGAAACCGCGCAGCAACGGCCTCCGCCTTAGCTTGCGACAAGCGAGTCGCTAACGCACGCGGCAATTCTCCACTAGCGGGCGTTTCGTCAATTTCAGCGGGCTCCACACGGTCCGGTTCGATACCAGCCTGGGCCAGCAACGCCAAGCGCCTTGAAGAAGCAGATGCTAGGATCAAACGGCCGGTCATGGACCGGACCGTTATTTATAGCGGAAGGAGATGCGACCCTTGGTTAGGTCGTAGGGGGTCATTTCTACGTTTACCCGGTCACCGGCAAGCACGCGGATGCGATGCTTCCGCATCTTCCCTGCCGTATGGGCGAGAATTTCATGATCGTTATCGAGCTTCACTCGGAACATCGCGTTCGGAAGAATCTCGGTGACCGTGCCAGTGAACTCCAACGGCTCTTCTTTGGCCATGTCTCTCTCAAATTCATTAAAGCAATATGCCCGCAAAGGGCCCCCTAACATGCCGTCAAATCAACCGTGGTCAAGAGTTTTTAGCCGATATCCTCAAATTCTGCATCCCGGCGCTTTTTAGGGGCGCCTCAAGTATCGATCGCCTGGGCCCTGGGGAATCGAACCTTTAGTCTCTCCATCAGTTGATCGCGGACCAGACGGTAGGCATCAAGCCGGTGCTCCCTGTTGTCCGAGTCAATGATGGAAGGGTCAAAGGTGTTCCAGAACTCAATTTCAACAGCCATGACGCGGGTCATCTCCACCGCCCGATGCTGAGCCTCGGGTGATAACGGAATAATCAGGTCGAAGTAGCTATCTTCCAAATCTTCAAAGGTTTTAGCCCTGTGGCCAGTAATATCGATGCCAATCTCGTCCATGACGGCAACGGCAAAGCCATCGACTTCCAACGAGCGCACACCAACGGAATCGACATAGATGCGAGTGCCGTACAGAAACTTTAAGATCCCTTCCGCCATTGGTGAACGGATGGAATTCATGGAGCAGGCGAACAGAACGGCGGACGGAAGATCAACCACGGCGGATCACGCCCGAATATGGAGTACACAGACCAAGGTGAAAAGCCTACGTGCCGTATCCCTATCCATCTCGACATCGCCCGCCAAGCGTTCCTGCAGCAATTCCGCCCCCTCGTTATGAACTCCGCGCCGGGCCATGTCGATGGCTTCTATTTGCGAAGGCGTTTTGATCTTAATAGCCTCGAAATAGCTCTCGCAAATCAAGAAATAGTCCTTAACGATCTTGCGGAACACGCTACTCGGCAGGGTCAGGCGGGCGACCTCACTCTCGTTTTGGTCGCGTACGTCAAACACCAATCTATTGTCCTCGACGGCCAGATGTAAGTTATATGGCCCGGAATTATCATCGAGCAGTATGAATTCGTTTTCATCCAGCAGGTCGTAGATGGCAACCTTGCGCTCGTGCTCGACCTGCGGGCTGCGCCGGAGGACCGATTTCTCATCAAGAAAGATATTGGTGATACGCTTGGTCAACTCCACCTGGCGGCTCCACTCAGTCATCCAGGCCGCGACTGAGTCGGACTGAGATGGAAAGCGCGTGGGCCTCCAGGCCTTCAGCGCGTGCCAGGGTAACTGCAGCGGGGCCGACTTTCGCCAGTCCGTCGGCGCTACACTCGATCATCGAAGTGCGTTTCATAAAATCAAGAACACCAAGCCCCGATGAGAACCTAGCCGAGCGCGCCGTCGGCAGCACGTGGTTGGGACCGGCCAAATAATCTCCCAAGGCTTCCGGCACGAAGCGACCAATAAATATGGCTCCAGCATTATTGACGCGACCCGCAAGGGCCCGGGCATCGGACGCCGCGATTTCCAGGTGTTCGGGCGCAATCCTATCGACCAGTGGCAAGCCGTCTTCCAAGCTCGGAACTGTAAATACTGCTCCATAAGTACGCCAGCTTTCCCCCGCTATCTCGCTTCTAGGCAAGGCCTTCAAGTAACCTTCGACCGCACCAGTTACCGCATCAGCGAAGGCGGCATCATCGGTGACCAAGATCGACTGCGCGGCCACATCGTGTTCGGCCTGGCTCAGGAGATCGATGGCGATCCACTCTGGGTCATTATCACCATCCGCCAACACCAATATTTCCGAGGGTCCCGCGATCATATCAATGCCGACAGCACCAAATACCTGACGCTTGGCGGCTACTACATAGGCATTACCGGGACCTACGATCTTGTCGACAGCAGAAATTGTCTGAGTGCCGAACGCCAGTGCCGCAACAGCCTGCGCACCGCCGATACGATAGATTTCATCAACCCCGGCCAAGTCAGCAGCGACCAGTACCAGCGGATTGATTACACCATCGGGGGTCGGCACTACCATGACCAGGCGTTTTACACCCGCCACCTTTGCCGGCAGTGCATTCATCAGAACCGAAGAGGGATATGCGGCAGTGCCGCCCGGCACATAGAGACCAGCCGCGTCAACTGGTGTCCAGCGATACCCCAAGCGCAAACCCTCAGCATCGGTGTAGTCGAGATCACCGGGCAATTGCTTTTCATGGAAGGTGCGGATGCGCGCGGCAGCCACATCAAGCGCTTTGCGAGTTTCCGGTGTACAGTCATCTTTCGCCGCCGCGATCTCATTCGAGGAGATCGGGAGCGAGCTGGCATCAAAATCGAAGCGGTCAAACTTGCGCGTTAAATCGATCAACGCCGCGTCGCCGCGCGCACGAACCTCGGCAATTATGCCCGCAACCACGTCATTGACGTCGGCCTCAGACTCTCGCTTAGCGCCAAGAAAAGCCTCGAATGTTCGTTCAAAATCCGCGTCCCCGAGGTCAAGCCGCAAGGTCATGAACGGCCTCCCTCAAGTTCTCTAACCAGTCGTTAGTCTCGGCGGGTCGCGTTTTCCATGCTGTGCGTTTGACAGTCAGGCACGAGTTAATATTGCAGATCTTTTCTATCTCGATGGATCGATTAGCCTTGAGCAACGGGCCGGTGGAGACCAGATTGGCGATGTGCGAGCACAACTCCACAATCGGCGCCGGTTCATTAGCGCCGTTGAGTTTGATGCACTCGGCGTGGACCCCACGCGCCACAAAATATTTGCAGTTCAGATTCGGCCACTTGATGGCAATCCGAATGGAACTCCAGCGGCTTGGATCAGAGTCATTGACCATATGCGTATCGTCCGCAACCGAAAGCTGGCAATGGCTAACGTCTAGATCAAGCGGCGCATAGAGATCAAGACAGTCGTATTCTGTCAGCACGTCATTGCCGACAACGCTTAAAAGCGCTGCACCAAAGACAACGAAAGTCGCCACGTCGAAGCTTCGCACACGGATGATCTCCAAGCCCTCCACATTGGTGGCAAACTGCAGTTGTCGACTTCCCGGATCGTCAAAAGCTGCTTCCAGCTCAATCCCAGCCCGGCGCACAAGCAGCATCACCTCTTTTAGGATGCGCCCCTTTGGCAAAGCTAGCACGAGATTATCGTTGGCGCTCATGGGCTTAATCTCCGATTGCGCCGCATTCATAGTGAATTCAGGGGGAGGATTCAAACATCCGCTTGCAAAACTCGACGGTAAGCTACTCCGCAATACGCTGGATATCAGCGCCACAGGCAGCCAGTTTTTCCTCAACGCGCTCGTATCCGCGATCGAGGTGATACACTCGGTTGACGATAGTTTCTCCGTTTGCTGCCAATCCCGCCAAAATCAACGAGATCGATGCGCGTAAATCCGTCGCCATAACCGGCGCACCCGAGAGCTTCGGCACCCCACGAACGATCGCCGACGATCCGTGCACGTTGATGTCGGCACCCATGCGACAGAGTTCCGGTACATGCATGAAACGGTTTTCGAAAATAGTCTCGGTAATCATCGACGCCCCCTCGGCAACGGACATCAAAGCCATGAACTGCGCCTGCATGTCGGTTGGAAAGCCCGGAAATGGCTCTGTTATTAAGTCAATGCCCTTGAGCGTACCTTTGCTGGTACGCACCCGAATGCCGTCATTCTTCTCCTCAACCTCAATGCCGGCACGAACCAGGGTATCTGTTGCCGCCTCAACCAGATCAAGACGAGCATTCTTGAGCATCAAATCTCCACCGGTAATGGCCGCTGCCACGGCGTAACTTCCCGTCTCGATGCGGTCCGGGAGGACTTCATGCGTGGCACCGTGCAGGCTCTCAACGCCTTGGACATACAGGGAATCGGTACCAATGCCTTCGATTTTAGCTCCCATGGCGATCAGGCATTTCGCAAGATCAGCAACTTCAGGCTCGCGCGCGGCATTGCCTATGACGGTCTCACCCTTGGCCAGTACCGCGGCCATCAAGGCATTTTCAGTGCCGCCAACGGTAACCGTAGGAAATAGGATATGTGCGCCAGAAAGGCCGTCATACGCTCGGGCATGGACGTAGCCTTCGGCCAGCTCGATCTCGGCACCCAACTGCTCGAAGGCCTGCAGATGAAAATCGACCGGGCGCGTTCCGATGGCGCATCCACCTGGCAATGAGACTCGCGCCTCGCCGTGTCGCGCCAGCAAGGGCCCGAGCACAAGCACAGACGCCCGCATTTTTCGTACCACATCATAGGGAGCAGTGGTTTCTGTGATGTTGCCGGCCGTCATTTCGACAACTCGTCCGCCATTGACACCGTGCCCGTTGGCTGGATGGTCTCCATTCAAGTTGAGATCGACACCAAGACCATCAAGCAAATCCACCATCGAAGAGATATCGGCAAGATGCGGCAGATTGGTTAGCGTCAAGGTCTCGTCACTCAGGAGCGCCGCCGCCATCAGCGGAAGCGCGGCATTCTTAGCACCACTGATATGAATATCACCCTTTAACGAAACTCCACCTCGGATTTGAATTCGATCCATGTTTTTCTGTGCCTTTCTTTGGGTGCTTGCAGAGAACACCATCTCAGGGCACAAAGGATTGCGCAAGATTATGACCCAACGAAGGCGCGCTTGGGTGCTAAGATAATTTAATCAACTTTATCTGATATGTTCACCGAGGAATTGCCATCAACCATTTCTTTGCGAGCACGGGCCTGCGCTTTGCGGCGGTTAAGATTGGCGCGTAAGGCATCGGCAAGCCGTTCCTGGCGGGCTATCCGCGCTGCCGATTTTCTCGATTTCAATGATTCGTTAGATTTCTTTTGGCCCACGGGCAACCCCGGCTCTGAGCTTCTGCTTCGCTATCGTGCGACAGCATATCGGTAGCGTCAAGATACGGCCTCGGCGCTTGCACGTGCCCAAGCCCTGTGGCATCTTGCGCGCGCTTCGCAAGGGGCCGCGGTAGCTCAGGGGTAGAGCACGCCCTTGGTAAGGGCGGGGTCAGAGGTTCAATTCCTCTTCGCGGCACCATG
>CAYXUT010000152.1:0-7431 GCA_964468005.1 uncultured Magnetovibrio sp.
CCGAGATGGAAGGGCTCACCAGAGATAGTTTCGCCTTCGACCTTGGCTGGCTTGAAAAAACCGAAGGCCATACCTTGCTGGCCTTTAGCGCACATGTTGAGGGCGAAGTTGCCGACCTTCTTTAAGACCTCCAAGGGGCCCGAGCCGGCCTTGACGCCAATGGCGATGAGCGGAGGTTCAAATGACGTTTGCGTCACCCAGTTGACGGTAGCTGCACCGACATCGTCACCATCTCTGGTAGTGAGAAATTAGATCCATAAGCGATCATGCATAACGTTGTTTTCTTGGCATCGGCATCCATAGCTCAAGTCCTCCTATAGGTCTGTGTTATTAGCGTTCAGGTGTTAGCGTACTCGGGATAAAGTTCCCCAAGGCCTTGTGGTGAGGCTTCGGCGACGCCGCGTTCGGTAATCAGGCCCGTGATCAGCCTCGCCGGTGTCACGTCAAAGGCATAGTTGGCGGCGTTCGTGCCATCCGGCGTCAGTTGCACAGTGGTGACGGTGCCGTCCGGCGCGCGGCCCACGATCTCGGTGACCTCGGCACCGTCACGAAGCTCGATCGGAATGTCGTTGACGCCATCGGTGATGGTCCAGTCGATGGTTGGGCCAGGAAGCGCGACGTAGAAAGGCACGCCGTTGTCCTTGGCTGCCAGTGCCTTCAAGTAAGTGCCGATCTTGTTGCAGACGTCGCCGGAAACCGCTGTGCGATCGGTGCCGGTAATGCAGAGATCGACCTTGCCGTGCTGCATCAGGTGCCCACCCGCGTTATCGACGATTACCGTGTGCGGCACGCCGTGATGACCAAGCTCCCAGGCAGTCAGGCTAGCACCTTGGTTGCGGGGTCGGGTCTCATCAACCCAGACATGTACCGGGATGCCGGCATTGTGGGCTTTGTAGATGGGCGCCAAGGCAGTGCCCCAATCGACTGTCGCCAGCCAGCCGGCGTTGCAATGGGTCAGCACGTTGACGCGCTCGGGTTTGCCGCGTTTTTCCCAGGCCGCTCCGATCAGGCCTTTACCGTGATCACCTAAGGACGAGCAAATCTCCACGTCTTCGTCCGCGATTTCAACCGCCCGCGCATAGGCCGCCTCGATACGCTGGTTGAGGTCAAGCCCCAGCAAACGACCTTTTAGGCTGTTGAGCGCCCAGCGCAGGTTTACGGCGGTTGGGCGCGTCTCATAAAGGCTCGCATAAGCATTTTCAAGTCCTGCGTCGGAGGCGTCTTCCGCCATGGCAAGCGCCATGCCGTAAGCCGCTGTGGCACCAATCAGCGGTGCGCCCCTAACCCACATGTCGCGGATTGCGGTGCAGGCATCTTGAAGCCCCTTGAGCTCGACGACAATGAACTCGTGCGGCAGGCGGGTCTGGTCGATGATCTTCACCGTGCGCCCGTCATCGGCCAGCCAAATGGTGAGATACGGAGTGCCGTCAACGTTCATCCCGTAACATCTCCTATTCTACGCCCTCGACGACGAAAAGGTCACGCTCGACGCCATTGTCGAGTTTTTCCAGCGCTGCCTGGTAGGTCTCCGAATCGTGGCAGGCGACGGCGGATTCTTTATCCTTGAACTCGATGATCACGGCGCGGGCCTGGTCTGGGCCTTCGAAGGCTTGGGTTTCCGGACCGCGCGCTAGGTAGATTCCGCCGTATTCGGACACCGCCTTTCCTGCTAGCTCGGCATAGGCCCTCAATTTTTCCGGGTCCTTTATCGTCATCCGCGCACCGATCCAATAGGCTTTGGGCATGGGGCAGTCCTTTCGTTAACTGTGTTTTTCTTTAACGGCTCAACACGCGCCCGGCTATTGCGTCGAGCTTGGCAGCCATTTTCGTATCTCGGGCGTCGGGTGCGGTGATGATGGCGTTGTCGAGTGCCGTCTGGCAGCCGGCGCCGCAAGTCTTGCCGCGCTCGGCCAATTTCGGCGCTATCTGTTTGACGAGTGCGCGACCCTTGTCAGCATTGTCGAACAGGACGGCGATGATATTCTCCACTGTCACATGGTCGTGGTCAGGGTGCCAGCAGTCATAATCGGTGACCATGGCGACGGTGGCATAACAGATCTCGGCTTCACGCGCGAGTTTGGCTTCCGGTACATTGGTCATGCCAATGACGTCACAACCCCAGGAGCGGTAGAGCTCCGATTCGGCCAGGGTCGAGAACTGCGGCCCTTCCATGGCAAGATACGTGCCGCCCATCTGATGCGGAATATCCAATCCGACCAATGTCTCGCCAACCGCCGCCGCAAGCCTCGAACAAGTTGGATGGCCGAGACCTACATGCGCCACCAAGCCAGTGCCGAAAAAGGATTTTACCCGGGCAAAGGTGCGGTCGATGAACTGGTCGCAGACTACGAAGGTGCCGGGTGGCAACTCTTCCTTAAGCGAGCCGCAAGCTGAGACGGAGAGAACCTCCGTCACTCCGAGGCGCTTCAGGCCGTCGATATTGGCACGGAAGTTTATCTCGGAGGGCGGAATGCGGTGACCGCGGCCGTGCCTCGGCAGGAACGCCATCGGCTGGCTGTCCAATTCGCCGCAAAGCACCTCGTCCGACATCTCGCCGAAGGGACTTTCGACGCGCTGCCACTCGGCGTTCTCCAGGCCGTCGATCTCATAGATGCCGCTGCCACCAATAACGCCGATCACCGGCGGCGTGCCGGGTTTGGTGGTCATCGTCAGCCTCTCAGGTTGGCGTCGAATAGCCTGGCCGTGCGCATCGCCGCGATATTGGTGGCGCGCGGGTTGAATTGGCCGCGCTGGTCGCAATGGAACCCATGATCGGCATCGTAGACGTAGACACTGACATCGGGCTGCGCGTTGGCGATGGTCGTGACCTCGTCCATTGGGATCGATGCATCCAGGTTGCCAAAGTGCATGATTGTCGCACAGCCCGGCTTAGCGTCTACCGTGTTGATGATGCCGCCGCCATAGTAGCATGACGCGGCGCTGACATCGAGCTGGCAGGCGGCAAGCCAGGCCACTACACCGCCCCAGCAAAAGCCGGTGATGCCGACCTTGCCGGCTTCGGCGACGTTGGCGCGGGCCGCTTCAACGTCGAGCATGACTTTTTCGATCTCCGCGTTGGCCCTGTCTTTGATTTCGCGGCCGATGGCGATGTCGTCTGGCGTGTAGCTGGCGGTGAAGCTGGGCTGCCAGCGGTCGTAAAGCCCCGGCGCGATGGCCAGCCAGCCTAGCTCGGCATAGCGCTCGGTAACGTCACGGATATGGTCGTTGACGCCGAAAATCTCCTGCACGACGACAACGCCGCCCAGCGCCTCACCTTCTGGCTCGCAGCGGTAAGCGCCGAACGAATGCCCGTCGGATACTCTCAGCGTAATGTCCTGGCCCACGATTGCCTCCTCCCATGTGAATTTGTTTGACCGAATAAGCTAGCCGGAATGGGTAGGAAAGCAAGAGGTCAGCAATAGAGATAATTAAAAAACTGCCAAAACTATATTTGATCATATAAATCTCTTTATTTACGAGCGCATCGGGATTTTAACTCTTTTTAGTTTCGATGTGTCGCGCTATTTTTCTGACGCTTGCCACTTTGCTTCTGAGTGCACGCCAAACAACTCATTACTTAAAATATGAACGAGTTGGACAGTCCTTGGCCTATACCAAGGGTGGTGGTTTAAAACGACAGGGGGTTGTGATTGGTTTTGAAAAAGATGGAAAACTTAATCTGATCATGTACTCGGTATGGCGCTCTGCTATTGCTTGTTTCATGAACAGGGTGTCGAAATCTTTTTGGCGTAGATCAAGGTTCTTTGAAAGTTCTCAAACATTAAACCTAAACAACAACACATCCCCGTCCGCCACCACGTAATCCTTGCCTTCCTGGCGCATCTTGCCGGCGTCCTTGGCCCCCTGTTCGCCGCCGAGCCCGATGAAATCGCTGTATGAAATGGTTTCGGCTTTGATGAACCCCTTTTCAAAATCGGTGTGAATGGCGCCGGCGGCTCTGGGGGCCTTGGCTCCGGTCGCCATGGTCCAGGCGCGGGTCTCCTTGGGCCCCGAGGTAAAAAAGGTGATCAAGTGAAGCAAATGGTAGCCAGCGCGGATGACACGTGCCAGGCCGGTCTCGTGCAGCCCTAGGGATTCCAGGAACTCAATCCGCTCTTCGGCATCGGTTAGTTGCGCAATCTCTTCTTCAATCTCGGCCGAGATGACGACAGCGTTGGTGCCCTGTTTGGCGGCCATGGCCTCGATCTTGCCGGAAAAAGCATTGCCGTTGGCCGCCGAGCCTTCATCAACATTACAGACATAGAGCACTGGTTTGGCGCTTAAAAGTTGTAGCACGTGGAACGGTTTACACTCTTCGTCGCTGAGCTCGAGCAAGCGGGCCGGCTTGCCGTCGTGCAATAGCTCCAGGCAGCGTTCCACCAGTTTTAGTGTGTCCGCCGCTTCTTTGTCGGTTCCCCGAATTTTCTTGATCAGCGGATCGATGCGTTTTTCTAGGCTCTCCATGTCGGCTAGCATCAGTTCCGTTTCCACCGTTTCGGCGTCACGCACGGGATCGATGGTGGTCTCGACATGGGTGATATTGTCGTCTTCGAAGCAACGCAATACGTGGATGATGGCATCGACGTCGCGGATGTTGGCCAGGAACTGGTTGCCGAGTCCTTCGCCCTTCGACGCACCCTTCACTAGTCCCGCGATATCGACGAAATCCAGATACGTCGGGATAGTCGCCGCCGATTCGCTGATCGCGGTGATTTTATCAAGACGAACGTCAGGCACGGCAACGCGGCCTGAGTTTGGCTCGATGGTGCAGAACGGGAAGTTCGCCGCTTCCGCGGCCGCCGTCTCGGTCAGAGCGTTGAATAGTGTCGACTTACCGACGTTCGGCAGGCCGACGATACCGCAATTAAAGCCCATTCAGCTTTCCTTTTCGTTGTTCGGAGAGGTTGGCTCCGGTTCCGTTGTTGGTGCTTTCTTAATCTTGGGCGGTGCCAAATCGGCGGTCACTTTGCTCATGAAGCCGCCGTCATCGCCCTTGACCAATCTTGGGAAGTGATCGCCGAGCGCGTTCATGAGCTTTCCGACCCACTCTCCCTCTACCTTGGAAAAATCCTTCAACACATGGCCGACGACGCGGGCCTTGTCGCCGGGATGGCCGATGCCGAGGCGCACGCGGGCGTAGTAGGGGCCAACGTGGGCGTGTATGGAACGTAGCCCGTTGTGTCCAGCATGGCCGCCGCCTCGCTTGATGCGTAGCTTGCCGCCGGCGAGGTCGAGTTCGTCGTGAAAGACGATAATGTCCTTTGGCTGGGCCTTGTAGAACGACATCGCTGCCTGCACGGCGCGGCCGGATTCGTTCATGAAGGTTTCTGGTTTTAAAAGCAGCACTTTCTCACCGGCTACCGTGCCGTTCGCTAACAACCCCTGAAACTTGGGGCGAAACATAGAAAAGTCGTGAGCGCGATGTATCGCGTCCACAGCCATAAATCCTATGTTGTGGCGATTGTCGGCGTAATCTGAACCAGGATTACCGAGGCCGACGACGAGTAGCATGGCACAAACTCCCGGTGCCGGCGGCGATCAGGCTTCGGGCTCGTCGCCCTCTTCCGCATCTCCGCCTTCGACAGCTTCGCCCTCTTCACCCTCGAGACCCTCTTCGCCTTCGAGATCTTCTTCGCTCTCTTCCTCGATCTCTTCTTCAACAATGGTCGGGGCGGCGATGGTGGCGACGGTGAAATCGCGGTCGGTAATGGTCGGCTCGACGCCTTCAGGCAGCGTAATGTCACTGATGTGAATACCGTCGCCGACCTCAAGGCCGGTCAGGTCGGCTTCGAGGTTTTCCGGGATGTTATCCGGCGAGCAGCGCAACTCGACGGCATGGCGCACGACGTTCAACACGCCGCCCTGGCGGATGCCCGGACATTCCTCTTCGTTGAAGAAGCGCACGGCAACGTCGACGTTAACCCGCGTCGTGGCGCTGAAGCGCATGAAATCGACATGGATTGGGCGATCAGTGACCGGATCCAACTGCAGATCACGCGGCAGAACGCGGTGCTTTTGGCCTTCTATCTCAATCTCGTAGACACGGCCGAAAAAGCCCGGTGTTGAGATCTGCTTCAGCAGTTCGATGGGGTCGACGGAGATCATCAGCGGATTTTGCTTGTTGCCATAGATGACACCTGGCACACGACCGTCTCGACGTGTTGCCCGGGCTGCCCCCTTACCTGCCCGATCCCGTCCTTCGGCGAGGAAATTCATGACTTCCGCCATTGTATAACTCCTTGAAAAATATCTTTGTTTACCCGAGGCCTGGCCTCCAGGGGTGCTGACCTCCAAACGTGCAGGGATACAAATTCCCGCAAAAGAGGCGCATACATAGCTGCAAGTGGCCGGATGGTCAATCAAACCAAGGCAGAAAACGCGAGTAAAATTTAATTAGTCGAACAGGCTAGAAACCGATGATTCTTCGCTGATACGTCGAATTGCTTCGGCGATCAACGGAGCGATGGTCAGTTGCTCAATATTATGCGACACGCGGACGGCCTCGGTGGCCATGATGCTGTCAGTAATGACCATCCGTTGCATCGGCGATGATGTCACCCTGGCGACCGCGCCGCCGGAAAGCACGCCATGCGTCACATAGGCGGAAACCGACGCGGCGCCGGAATCCATCAGGGCGACGGCGGCATTACAAAGGGTGCCGGCTGAATCGACAATATCGTCGACCAGAATGCAGGTGCGGTCCTTGACGTCGCCGATGATATTCTTGACTTCCGACACGCCGGCTTTTTCACGTCGCTTGTCAATGATCGCGAGATCAGCGCTGAGCCGCTTGGCAAGGCCACGGGCGCGAACCACCCCGCCAACATCCGGCGAAACAATGACCAGTTCCTCTCCGGCGTGGCGTTGTTCAATGTCTTTGTGCATGACTGGCGCGGCATAGAGGTTGTCGGTGGGGATATCAAAAAAGCCTTGGATCTGGCCGGCGTGAAGATCCATGGTCAGTACTCTGTCGGCACCGGCCTCAGTGATCAGGTTGGCTACCAGCTTGGCCGAGATCGGTGTCCGCGGGCCGGATTTGCGATCTTGGCGGGCGTAGCCGAAATAGGGCACCACGGCGGTGGCGCGCCGGGATGAGCCGCGCCTCAGCGCATCCAACGTAACCAGAAGTTCCATCAGGTTGTCGTTGGCCGGGAATGAGGTCGATTGAATGACGAAGACATCTTCGCCACGGACGTTTTCCTCTATCTCGACGAAGATTTCCATGTCTGAAAATCGCCTGATGCTAGCCTTGGTCAGCGGCAGGTTGACGTAGGCGGAGATGGCTTCGGCGAGCGGTCGGTTCGAATTACAGGCGATGATCTTCATGGCGCGTGGATTGTCCCGGTTGGTGTCAAAGTGAAAGTTGTATTCGTTGGCCGGTTCATGTTTTCCCAACTGCCGGCCCGTGTTGTGCCGATCCGGCTGACCGGG
>CAYXUT010000153.1:0-7323 GCA_964468005.1 uncultured Magnetovibrio sp.
CCAATATCTCCAGCTTCGCAACGGTCATGGTAATTTTCTCCGTGCGGCCCTATTGGCCCAATTGGCATATTAGAGGGGTAAAAAACATCAAGCTACGCCAGATGTGATTGTTGCTTCCAATAGACTGCAGTGCACGGAACTTGAAACCTTTACACATGTTGGAATTGACCCGCGAGCGAAGAAGGCCATCGCTGTTAAACCGATCCACCATTTTCGAGCAGCCTACGAGCCGATTGCCAGTCAGGTGATCATCGTCGATTCAGGCGTGTTGGCAACAAAGGATCTTTTGATCTACCCCACAAGAACTTGCGACGGCCGATCTATCCGCTGGATCTCGATTGACGGGTAGGTGGTGCGAACACGCTAGACACTGGCTCAGATTTTCACTGTTGTTAGCCTTAAAACGGGACGTATGGGCAAGGTTGTCCATCTCCGGGATCGATCCAACCCTGCCAACACCGTTTCCTCTCGAAAGTGCCGGCGCGGCAGCATTTGCGGCAGGCGTTCTCTAGCGGGTTCTGTGCTGTAACCATAACCCACATGCCGTCCCTGAAGCGCATCGCGCATACGATGGCAGAGAACTCTAAAACCACATGGCGATGGAAGGCTTGCCGGTGTTCATGATGAGCTGCTGCCATGAATGTGCCGACATCCTTGGGGTTAGGCTGTAGCGAAGTTGCGGTTGATGGGGATCGTTCTTCGGCCGGGATTTGAACATTACATCTGATGTGCCTCATCGCTATGCTGACGATTGGATGTCACCCGGCCGAGCACGGTGCCGGGGTGCTAAGCATCAGAGGCCCGCATCTGTCTGCTATCGAGACCCCGGTCCCACACAGGCTATAGCAAACGTGCAGCCGATGTAGATTCGCTACCAATGACGGAGTGGCGTAGCGTTAATCTTCTCGTCAGCCTTCTATATCTCCGGCCGCGAAGCGCAAATTACCAACCCGCCGCCTTAGCGGCAACCTAGGCTGCAGGGCCAATATGCGTTGCCTGAACGCGGCTTTCGCGGTAGGTGATATAGAGCGTTGAGACAAACACTATGCTGCCGCCAATCCAGGTCCAAAGATCGGGAAACTCCCCGAACCAGATGTAACCCACCGCTGAGGCCCAGATTAGCCGAGTAAAATCAATCGGCATCACTGCCGTCGTCTCCGCATCGCGGATTGCGATGGTCATCGACATCTGCGCGATCAAGGTCAGCAACCCGACAGAACAAAGCAACCCAAACTGCTCAAATGTCGGCCAGGTCCAATAGTAGATCGCCGGGCCGATGGTCAGCACCGAGAACGTGACCGACGAATAGAACACGATAGTGGTCGATGAATCGGTTCGCGACAAAACCTTCACCGTCAGTAATGCTGCCGCCCACAGTAATGAAGACGAGATGGCGATGATAGCGCCCTGGCTGATCGCCTGTGCCCCAGGGCGCAGGATGATCAAGGTGCCGACGATGCCGATGGCGATGGCGCTCCAGCGCCGGATGCCAACTTGCTCGCCCAGAAACAACGCGGCGCCGACGGCGGCGAAAATCACCACCGTAAAACTGAGCGCCGTTGCATCCCCTACGGGGATCAGCGATAGCGCGTAGAACCACGCTATCATCGATAGACCACCGAAGACGCCGCGGATTAGCTGCAGGCCAGGACGCGTGGTGCGCCACCAGATAGCACCCGAGCGTCGGCTCTGGCGCAACAACATCGGGGTCAGTACGAACAACGGAATAATAGCCCTGAATAGCGCAATCTCCATCGTGTGGATGTCGGCGCTCAGCGCGCGCACGATGGTGTGCGATACTGATACCAAGGCGGCGAATACGCCCATCAGCACCATGCCGCGAAAGTTAGGGGAAAGCGTGTACCAGAAACGTGAAACCCCGAGCCCGTATGGGCCGTCCGGTTGATCGTCAGACATGGCGCCATCATAGGTGAAACGTCCGTCCGCGCCAGACCTCGGTTGACTTGCCGATCACGAACACAAAATTCATAATCCCCGGACCATGAGAAATAACCGATCACCCCTAAACCTTTCCGTCGCACTTGCGCTCGCTTTGGTGATGCTGACGCTCTCAGGCTGCACCACCAATCCGGCCACCGGTTCTCAGAGTTTCACCGCCTTTATGTCGGGCGAGGACGAAGCGCGCATCGGCGCCGAAGAGCACCCAAAATTGCTGAAGGAATTCGGCGGCCGCTACGAGGCGCGCGCCCTGGAGGCTTACGTGCGCCATATCGGCAAGAAGCTCGCCGCCGTTTCCGAAATGCCGGATATCCCATGGCGCTTCACTGTCCTAAACGATCCGCAGGTCAATGCCTTTGCGCTACCGGGCGGCTACGTCTACGTCACCCGTGGACTTTTGGTGCTAGCCCAGAATGAGGCTGAGTTGGCCAGCGTCTTAGCGCACGAGATTGGCCATGTGACGGCACGCCATACGGCACAGCGCTATTCCACCGCTATGGCCACCAACATCGGGCTCACCGGGCTCGGCATACTGGGCGGCGTCTTCGGCGTGCCAACCGGTGTCGGGCGGATCATCTCTACCGGTGCTCAGATGGCCATACAAAATTACTCCCAGGGCCAAGAGATGGAGGCAGACCTGCTGGGCGTTCGCTACATGTCTCGCGCCAGTTACGACCCCAATGCCGTGACCTCCTTCTTGCGCAAGCTCCGCGCTCACCACAACCTGGAAGCGCGCCAAAAGGGCCAAGAAGGCGTGCCGCACAACATCATGTCGACCCATCCGAGGAACGAGGATCGCGTCAAACAGGCTATGGATTTGGCACGTATCAAGGCGGTGCCGCGGCCGGTCGTCAATGCCGATGTTTTCCTCGACCGTATCGACGGCATGGTGTTTGGCGACGATACCAAACAGGGTGTGGTGCGCGGACGTGATTTCTTGCATCCGGAACTGCGCGTCATGTTTTCCGTGCCGAAGGGTTTCATCATCTTCAATTCGCGCCGCAAGGTCGTCGCTTTCGGGCCCAACAAGTCACGCATCATCTTCGACATGGCGAGCCGCAAGCAGGCCAAGACGGTTCGCAACCTGGCCGCCTATCTGAAGGGTGTTTGGGCCAGCAACCTCAACGTCCGCAATATCGAGCGGCTCGAGATCAATGGTCTACGCGCTGCCACCGGCCATGGCCGGACTTCCGTCTCCGGCCAGCCCCGCGAAGTCCGGCTCATCGTCATTCGCGAAAGCCGAGAGCACATCTACCGCCTGGCCTTCTTCACGCCGCCCTCCGAAGCACAGCGCCTCAACGTTGAACTCAGGCGAGCCACCTACAGCTTTCGCCGCCTAACCCAGGCGGAGGCAGACGCCATCAAGCCGCTGCGCCTCGAAGTGCGCAAGGCGCGAGCCGGCGATACAGTGGCGAACCTGGCCAAGCATTTCCCCATTGAGCGTTTTCAACGCGAATGGTTCCGACTCCTGAACAACATGAAAGTCGGCCAGCGCATCAACCTCGGCCAGCGGCTCAAGCTGGTGACGGAGTAGGGTAGAGACCGACTGGTTGTTGAGCGATGGCGCCCCTCAGGAGATCGACCCCTCTGGGGAATAACGTGCTCGAAAAGCTTCACTGGTGTGTTTATCCCGTGACATCCACATCCTGAGTGCAACCGAAGCTCGCAGATAAAAAATCGGACGGTGGCCTGCCTTGTTCGCACCAAGCCAGTACATGGCGGCAGGAGCTCCTCCGAAGGATGCCGATGACGTACGTCGCGCCGTTGGAGCGACGGCTTGCCATCATCAACGCGCCACATCTCTTGGGATTAGAGCTTTGATCTTTAATCGGGATTTCGCGGTCGCCATCCCTTTCCTTGGTTGGATTTGATAAAATGGCCGGACTATTTTCAGCCTTCCAGCAGAACTTGGTACAATCTTTCGCGATACTCTTCGTGATGGCCGCCAGTTTTCAGGCCATGGCGGTGCGCGCTTTCTTGAAGCCGACACGCTTGGGTAGTACCGGGCCTCAGGCCTTGAGTGCGGAGTGTTTTTAGACTACGAGGGGCAGTCCAATCAACCCGAAAACGGAATCAAAAACCGTAGGGCTTCAGCACGATATCGGTTCAAAGCGTTGTGAGTTATTTACAGGCGATAAATTTCGGCTAATTGTCAACCGTGCCCTTGGATCAATTCAGCTAGTTCTCGCTTCACGCGGTCCACCGGAGCCGTCCAATCGCCGAGACCTTTTTGCCGGAACAACCGCACCGAGCCGTACCAGGGGCTATCATCTCGCGCCATCAGCCAGCGCCGGTCGGGAACCATATGCAGCATTATCCAGGCCGGTACGCCCATTGCGCCGGCGATATGCGCAGTGGTGTTGGATATTGAGATGATCAAGTCCATGGCCGCTACCTGTGTCGCGTGTCCATCAATATCAACCATGGGATCGATGTCGGCATCGTGGTGGATGACGATCGCAGTGCGCTCCTTGAAATCGGTGCACTCCACTGCTGTGTCGCCGTATTGCAGGTTCACAAAGGCGGCGCCAGGGGTTTCGAGGATTGGGCACATGTCGTCCAGGAGCATTGATTTAGAAACGCCGTACCGGGCGTTGAGGCTCCGCCAAGTGATGCCGATCAGGAGATCACTGGCCGATTTGGCGAACTTTTTCCTGTAGGCGCGCCGGAGATGTTCGACGCGTTCGCCATCGGGCACGAGAAACGGTTTTCCGTCTTTGAAACTCGCTTCGTCCGGGCGAAAGTGGTTGCCAAGATTGGTGGTCGGCAACTGGAAATCGGCGCTTGCCGTTCGCGGATCGGGTGGATCTTTGCGGGCGAGGCAAAGGATATTGGGGAATGATCGCTGGAACAGACCAACCATGCGCTTGTCTGTTTCAAGCAATATTCGGACTTCATTGGAGACGAGATCTGGAACCATCGATGCGAACATCACTTCATCGCCCAGTCCCTGCTCGCCCCAAAGCAGGATTGTCTTGCCGGCCTGGTCTTCCCCCCCCCACCACGGTTGGGAGAATGGTCGTGCAGCGCCGGGCTGCCATCTCCAGCGCGCCGCGTAGGCCTTCCAACCGTCTCTCCAGCGGCCTGTGAGGAGATAAAGCATTGAGGCATAAACGTGATATTTCGGATCGTCACCGGCGATCTCAAGCAGCCGCTGAACAGCCCTGTCCGCTTCCTCCAATTGTCCAAGACCGAGCGCCGACTGATAAAGGCCTTGCAGAACGTCGGCGTTTTCATGGCCTAATTTTGCCAGTTGCTCATACGTGTCGAGCGCGGCCCGCAGCTTTTTTTGTTTGAGCAGTGCGGCCGCCAAGTTAAGAAGCATGTCATAATCGTCTGGCCGGGAAGCGAGGCCGGTCCGAATGACGGTTTCGGCCTCGCCGAAGCGGTCAAGTTCTAGGAGCACGGCGCCGAGATTGTATGCCGCGTCCGGATTGTTGGGTTGCTGGTCCAGGCACTGCCGGTAACATTCCATCGCCTCTTCCGGCTTTCCAATTTCGCGATTTAGGCCGCCCAAGTTGATCAATATGGTGGGGTCGTTCGGTTTCAGTTGCCGGGCACGGCGTAGATATTTTGCCGCTCCTTCATGGGCCTCCGTTTGCTGGGCAATCATAGCGCGCAACTGCCAGGCGTCAGCCTCGTTCGGGACCATCTTCGTGAGCCTACGTGCCTCACGTGCCGCCTTGGATGTATCACCGGCGCGAAGAGCAGCCATGGCCCGGCCGAATACAGCTTGGGGATTGGTCCTGCCACGCGCCACGATAGATCCGCCTAACCTTCGTCCACATCGTCGCCAAGAGCCTCTGCGAGAGGCACCAAATGATCGGCGAAACGTTTCCAGCGAGCGACCGAACGGGAGTGAACGGGCTCGCGTACCTGGGTTGCGCTGGCGGTGATGACTTGGCGCTTGTTCTTGTGGAAGTCGAGACAGGCATCCTGCCATTTAAGACCACAGAACTTTGCCAGCCGGCGCGCTTGAGGTTCGGGGTCGGCCACAACCTGCTCATAGGTTACGTCGAGAATCCGGCCCGGCAGCACCCGATGCCAATGTTCCATGAGCCGCCGGTAGAGCCGGTAATAAGCCCCCAGTTCGGCGAGATCATAGCTGAACTCTTGCCCGTAGGGAAAATGCAGCGCGAAGCAGGAAAAACAAGTGTCCATGGGCGAACGCCGGCAATGAATGATACGGGCACGGGGCAGAATAACGGCCAACATACCAACAAAAAGGAAATTTCTGGGCATCTTGTCAGTTATGCGCTTGGCGCGGCTAGAAAGTTTGGTGAGGCGTTCGATGTAGGCTTTGCCAATGTTCTGGAACGACGGGCCGGTCAAAAGGGTCGCGGCCTCGGGGAACCCCGGAACAGCGTCGGCAAGTACATCGCTGAGATAGCTTCGTTCGCCGGCGCCGAACACGTCGCTATGACTGGCCAGGATTTGCTCGATCAGCGAGGTGCCGGAACGGGGCATGCCGAGAACGAACACCGCTCGCTCGTCATCATTGCCGACGCGACTATGGTCCGCCAAGAATTGCGTGTCGAAAATCTTGATCAGCCGATCAAACATGGCCCTTTCGGTTTCAATGTCGAAATGCACTGCCGAGCGGCGCAATCCATTTGCTTCGGCCAGACAGGCGAAGGCGGCATCAAAATCCCCAATATCCTCAAGGGCTTTGCCGAGAGCATAGTTCGTGTGCATTCGGTCGCGGTCACTTAGTTTCCTGCTTTTCCTCAGGCCTTCCATTGTGCTGAAGTCCGCGTCACGCGATTGGAATTTCTTGACGAGGGTGAGTTCGTACCAGAGTTGCGCATTCTCCGGCGCCAATGCGAGCGCTTGGCGGTATAGACGATTGGCGGCCTCGTTGTCGCCAAGCTGTTTTTTCAGATTGGCCAGATTAGCAAGCGCCGGTACAGACTTGGGCTGCAACTCCAGCGCCCTCTTCAGTGCCTTGCCGGCCTGTTGCGCTTCACCGGCTTTAATATGAAGGGCTCCAAGATTGATCCAGGAATCGACATGATCCGGGCGGGTCTTTAGGACGTCGCGCAAGGCTCCCGACGCTTTGTCCCATTGTTTGGCCTGGAGCGCCTGGTTGGCACGTGCGAGTGCGGCGTCCGGGCTTTCCCCGGTTCTGTTTCTGGCTACTTTTTGCTGCTTGCGGCGGAGGCTCCGGCTCATGGGGAAAATCAGGTTTGATTACGGTGAGAACTCGAACAACAACCTTACCATTACAACGGACGGGGGCTGTCTCGAACAAAAAGCACAAATTGTGCACAGACGAAAGGCCGGAGTTCTTTTGGAACTCCGGCCCCTTTGTTTAGGTGTCGGTTCCTATCAAGGAACCTGAACAAGACACGGCTTAGAAGTTAA
>CAYXUT010000154.1:0-7201 GCA_964468005.1 uncultured Magnetovibrio sp.
AAGGGCGAGGCGCACGTCGATGGCAACTTAAAGGCCGAAGCCGTGTTCTCCGCCATGATCATCGACAAGTGATTGGTAGTCCAATGTTAGATATTCATGCGACTACGGTCGTTGACACGAAAGCCAAACTCGGCAGCAACGTTAAAGTTGGCCCGTATTGCGTTGTTGGCGAGAACGTTACAATAGAGGATGGTTGTGAGTTGATATCGCACGTGGTGGTCGATGGTCACACGACTATCGGCGCCAACTCACACATATATCCATTCGCCTCAATTGGTCATTGCCCGCAGGATTTGAAGTATGGCGGTGAGCCATCCCGGTTGGAAATTGGTGCGAACAATGTGATCCGCGAACATGTCACGATGAACCCGGGAACCAAGGGTGGAGGCATGTTGACTAAAATCGGGAACAATTGCCTCTTTATGGTAGGCGCTCACGTGGCTCATGATTGCGTCATCGATGACCATGCTATTTTGGTCAACAATGCAACGCTGGGCGGCCATGTTTGCGTGGGTGAGTGGGCAATTATCGGGGGTCTTTCGGCTGTACACCAATTCGTTCGTATCGGAAAGCACGCCATGATTGGCGGTATGTCGGGGATCGAACACGATGTCATCCCCTATGGTTCCGTGATTGGAAATCGCGCCAAGCTATCGGGGTTGAATATCGTCGGGCTGAAACGCCGCAGTTTCTCGCGAGACGTCATTCATGATTTGAGAAAAGCCTATCGGCTTATATTTGCGCTGGAAGGCACGTTGGCGGAGCGCCTAGATGACGTTGCCGAGGATTTTTCCGACAATGAGCCGGTGATGGAAATCGTCGACTTCATCCGTGCCGATTCATCCCGTGCCATATGCCAACCTGTCCTGGAAGATGCCGCCTAGGCTTGGCATCATCGCCGGCGGCGGAGCGTTGCCGGTACTCATTACCCAGGAGTGCGTAAAATCCGGGAAGACGCCGTTCGTGATTGTCCTGAAAGGGCAAGCTGACGAAGAAAATTTCGCAGACATCCCGCACACCTCTTTTCGGATTGGTGCCGCAGGTGCGGTAATCCACCGGTTGCGCAAGGAAGGTATTGAAGATTTAGCATTTGCCGGTCATCTCTCTAAACCATCAATGGAGAGCCTCCGCCCTGATGGATGGACAGCATCTTTCCTAACAAAATTCGGGGTATTCTCTAAGGGGGATAATTCGCTACTGGGCGCACTTATCGAAGCACTTGAGGGAGAGGGGTTTCACGTGCACGGCGTCGATGATGTGCTGCCTGACCTGCTTACGCTGGAGGGATGCCTCACCGATACGAAGCCATCAGCAAAAAATGAGACGGATATCAAAGCCGGGAGAGACGCTGCGCTTAAACTGGGCCAGCGTGATATAGGACAGGCCGTGGTAGCTTCAAATGGACGCATCATTGCCGAGGAAGACACGCGAGGCACAGACGCCATGCTTGGTAACCTTACTAACAATCAAGGGGCTGGTGGCGTTATGGTGAAAGTTGTCAAACCGAGCCAGGAACACCGGATCGACCTGCCGACAATCGGAACGACAACAATTGATAATGCAATTGCCGCTAATCTTGCCGGTATCGCCTTAAGTGCCGGAAGTTCGTTAATTATCGAGAAAAACGCCGTAATCAACGAGGCCAATCGTTCCGGCTTGTTCGTGGTTGGTATTGCAGGCACAAAGCTGAGCGGGAACACGAAATGATCGGTGGGAAGCCCTCCACGCCACACATTTATATGATTGCCGGAGAAGAATCCGGTGACCGCCTCGGTGCGCCGCTTATGCAGGCATTGAAGCGGCTTACGGGGGGAAACATTGCCTTTTCCGGCATCGGTGGCGAGAAAATGACGGGCCAGGGCCTCAACAGTTTATTTTCCATGGATGATCTTTCAGTCATGGGGCTAGCAGAAGTTTTGCCCCGCATACCCCGATTGATCAAACGCCTCAACCATGTCGTAGCTGATATTCGGGAACTCAAACCAGACGTTCTTGTTACCATTGATGCGCCGGATTTCAGTTTCCGCGTGGCACAGCGTTTATCAAATACCGAAGTACGCCGCGTGCATTATGTCGCGCCGACGGTCTGGGCATGGCGGCCAGGTAGAGCGGAAAAGATTTCTCACTTCCTCGACCATCTACTCACATTGTTGCCTTTTGAGCCTCCCTATTTTGAACGCCATGGGTTGGCATGTACCTACGTGGGGCACCCTATTCTACAAAACGGCGCGGACCATGGCGACGGTCTGGCATTCCGTTCCGAACGAGGCATTGAAGACGACACTGTCCTACTCGCCGTCCTACCCGGTAGCCGGGAAAGTGAGATTTCCCTCCACCTGCCGGTATTCGCTGAAACCGTGGCGCGCCTGCATAGCGACATTCCAGGCTTGGAAGTCGTCATTCCGACACTTGCGGCAACCCAGTGCTTAGTCGTGAAAGGAACGAGGTCTTGGCTCATCCCAGTCCACCTAACGAACAATGATGACGATAAGTGCTCGGCACTTGCCGCAGCCAATGCAGCATTGGCTGCTTCGGGAACTGTTGCGCTTGAATTAGCCTTGGCCGGAACCCCGGCGGTCATCAGCTACAAAATGGCGCCGTTGACAGGGTACCTGGCCAGACGCCTTGTCCGGACGCCATATGCCAGCCTAGTCAACCTGATCCTAAATCGCGAGGCCGTACCTGAATACCTGCTTGAAAAATGTCGCGCTGATCTGTTGAGCGACGCAGTTAGGCAACTAATCGATCAGCCTGATCTCCAAAGAGCGCAAAAAAACGCTTATTTTGAGGCGCTTACGCTACTCGGCCACAACCAATTCGATCCCAATGCGCGCGCTGCCCAGGCGGTTCTCAACGTTCTTAATACCGCCGAGCATTGACTGAGGCTTATTTTAGGCATGCCGTGCTGATCACCCGACCGCGCCGGTTGCCACACCACCGCCAATCTCGAAGTTCCCAACAACTACCTGTCGAAGCGGGTCTACAAACCCTACAGCGACATCCTCGCCCGCTGTTGCTTCGCATGGAAACAGCTCATCAAAAAGCTTTGAAAGATCATGTCTATCGGCATGTGAAAATGGGCGTATGGGTTTTGATCAGTGCTCGTTGGTATTAGCACAAAGATAAACGGCGTCGCTTGCGGCAACGCCGTAATTGGGTTTCGGCTTTTCTATCTGCTTAACGTTTATGTAGAGAAACGTATTTCCGCTCAACCTCGCCGGTATAGAGTTGGCGCGGACGGCCGATCTTTTGTGAGGGATCCTCGACCATTTCGTTCCATTGAGCAACCCAGCCTACGGTTCGAGCCACGGAGAAAATCACCGTAAACAGGCTGGTCGGAATGCCCATGGCGCGGAAGATAATGCCGGAATAGAAGTCGACATTAGGATAGAGTTTCTTATCAATGAAATACTCATCCTCCAATGCGATCCGTTCAAGTTCCATGGCAACATCAAGCAACGGTTCATTATCAATACCCAGTTCATCAAGCACTTCATGACAGGTTTGATGCATAACCTTGGCGCGCGGATCGAAATTCTTATAGACCCTGTGGCCAAAACCCATCAGGCGGAACGGATCGTCCTTGTCCTTGGCTTTCTCGATAAATTCAGGAATACGGTTAACAGAACCGATCTCTTCTAACATATTGAGAACAGCTTCGTTCGCTCCGCCGTGAGCCGGGCCCCAAAGTGAGGCGATGCCAGCGGAAATACAGGCAAACGGGTTCGCCCCCGATGATCCCGCCAGCCGAACGGTGGAAGTCGAAGCGTTTTGCTCGTGATCGGCATGGAGGATCAAAATTCGGTCCATAGCGCGCGCTACCACCGGATTGACCTCGTATTCCTCACAAGGTGTAGCGTTCATCATGTAAAGGAAGTTGTTCGCGTATTTAAGGTCATTCTTTGGATACATGAAAGGCTGTCCGAGCGAATATTTATAGGCAGTTGCCGCGATGGTCGGCATTTTCGCCAGTAGCCTGTATGATGCAATCATGCGGTGCTTCGGATCGGTGATATCGGTACTATCATGGTAAAATGCGGACAAGGCGCCCACCACACCGCACATGATCGCCATCGGGTGCGCATCACGACGAAAACCACGGAAAAAGTAGTTGATTTGCTCATTCAGCATCGTGTGATAGGAAATATCATGCTCAAACCTCTTCTTTTGTGCCGGCGAGGGTAGATCGCCGTAAAGGAGTAGGTAGCAGACCTCCATGAAGTCTGACTTTTCCGCCAACACGTCAATTGAATAACCGCGATAGCGCAAAATCCCCTGTTCACCATCAATGAAGGTAATCTGTGATTCACAGCTTCCCGTGGATGTGAAGCCCGGATCATAGGTAAAACAATCGGTCTCGGCATAAAGCTGCCGAACATCGATCACATCTGGCCCCGTGGTGCCTTGGATAACGGGCAACTCGTAGCTATCGCCCGTTCGATTGTCCGTTAGGGTGAAGCATTGGTTGTATGTTTTGTCAGGGTCGTTCATATCGTTATCCTTTCCCTCAATTACTTACAATCCGTCCTAAACTTGTCTCCCCCTACGAAAATCGATGCCAATTTGTCCCACTTACCCGTAAATCTCAAGCCGTGAAGAGCGCTGAATTGCAGCTCACGCCACTCCAAGGACATCACCGATGCGGCCAAGTACTTCTTCACGGCCAAGAACGGCCAGAACCTCGAAAATACCGGGAGATGCGGTTGTTCCGGTCAACGCGGCACGAAGCGGCTGCGCCACTTCTCCCATCTTTATATCTGCATCCTCAATATAGGCCTTAACACTGGCCTCAAGCGTGTCTTCTGACCATTCTTCCAAGCCTGCAAAGGCGGCATGAAGATCTGTTAATCGTCGCACAGCATTTTCATCTAGCAGCTTGCGCGCTTTATCGTTAAAACTCAATGGACGCTTACGAGCGTAAAATTCTGATTTTTCAATAAGATCAAGAATTGTCTTAGCGCGTGGCTTTAAACCAGGAAGCCCACGGCGAATACGGTCTTCAGCGTCTTCCGAAACTCCGCCGTCAATCCGATCCGCCAATGCCGGCATTAACTGTTTAGCCATCTCCGCATTGTCGCAATCTTGGATATAATGGGCATTGGTTGCAGTCAATTTATCCATATCGAAACGCGCGGCGCCTTTGTTGACGGTATCAAGACCAAACCACTCAATTGCCTGTTCGCGCGAAATAATTTCATCGTCACCATGGCTCCAACCAAGCCGCAATAGGTAATTACAGATAGCATCCGGTATAAAACCCATATCGCGGTAGGCATTGACCCCAAGCGCACCGTGCCGTTTCGATAGTTTCGCTCCATCCGCACCATGGATCAGCGGGATATGCGCGAATACCGGCTTTTCCCAATTCATTGCGTTAAAAATCTGGGTTTGGCGGAAAGTATTGGTGAAATGGTCGTCGCCCCTGATCACGTGCGTGATACCCATGTCATGATCGTCAACAACGACCGCCAGCATGTATGTAGGGGTACCGTCGGCACGAAGCAAAACCATGTCATCAAGGGTCTCGTTGTCTATTGCTACTTGGCCTTGGACACGGTCATCAATGATGGTTTCGCCTTTGAGTGGAGTTTTCAAACGGATTACTGGGTCAACGCCGGCTGGCGCATCGGAGGGATGGCGATCACGCCAGCGACCGTCGTAGAGCATCTTTCGCTTCTCCGTGCGCGCATTTTCACGCATTTCTGTCAGTTCCTCAGGCGAGCAATAACACTTATAAGCATGACCAGACGTAAGCATTTCCTCCACCGCCTCACGGTGGCGATCAACGCGAGAGAACTGTGATATGGCCTCGCCGTCCCAGTTCAGGCCCAACCAGTTCAACCCATCGTAAATCGCTTCAACGGCCTCATCGGTTGACCGTTTTCTGTCCGTATCCTCAATACGGAGCACAAATTTGCCACCATTCCCGTATTTCTCGTGGTGCTTAGCGAACAACCAATTGAAAAGCGCTGTACGTGCGCCACCAATATGCAAAAAACCTGAGGGTGAGGGCGCGAATCGGGTAACGACGGTCATGATGGTGCTACAATATCCTATGGGATTAGCTTATCGATCGCAGCCTTGTATCACACTCTCTTCGCACTTGCAGCACGACGCACGTTTTTTTACAGATATTAATAGTTTAACTAATTAAAAAACAAAAACTCCACATAATTATGTGGTTTATATTTCAGCTCATGTGGGAATAATCGGTCGGATAAGGTAAATGTTTACGGTTTGCCTCAGGATTGGGTATTGGTAAACTGAGCTATCTGTCACGATCACTGCGATTTTATCCGAGCATGAAATATAAGGTTTTACCAGTTATGTTGCTCGCCGGACTTTTGTCCGGATGCGGAGAATTCGGTTTACAGGGCACCGAGACCGTTTTTGCTGTTGGGCTCGACACCATGCCAATCAAATATTGCACGACTGACAATTCTCCAGCCAAGAAAGCCGATTGGAAGAACGCAACCTTGGTTGAGGAAACGATAAAGGATCATTTGTACGAATCCGGTCTCATCACCATGTGGCAAGACGAGCCCTATATCATCCGCCTAATCAACAAAGATAAACGCCCAAGGTCCTTCCGTGCGTCGGAATTCTTTCGTGATGTCGCCCTCTTGAAGGTCGTCTATGATGGGAAGGCGCATGTAGAACCGTGCTTGAATGCCGTTACGCTCGCTCCAAGTAAGGTTGCCGAATTGCACTTAGTTCCTCTGAAAAAGGGCAATTACGATTACCACGAGACCGGATTTTGGGTACCGTTTGTCGGTGAAATTTTCACTAGCGCAGATGTCGGCTTTATCTACGTCCACTAGGCGGTCCAACTAGCTCCAATCAAAATACGGTTGTCGGTCGTTGACCTAGCCGACGAACAAAACTTTTGGTTGCTGCCAATGAGCGGAGCAATAAATTTTTGTAGGTCGGGACGCGACCGTTAGGTCCTGTGGGTTTCAGTGCTTTTTGCCACAGGCATTGCTAGTTGTTTGGCCATACTAGCTAAACCGTTCTGGTGGTTTAAGAAAATCGTTGTAACGGTTTCTTCGGTTTGCGCCGTCGCCGCGGCAAGGCTTGGCCAACGATGGTCTAATGTCAGCCGTTCGCTTTTGGTTATTGCGCTTTGGGTGATGCCTTATGCTGCCGTTTGGCCTTGAACATATTAGGTCTTGTTCCCACGAGATGAGTAGACGAGTAATTG
>CAYXUT010000155.1:0-7180 GCA_964468005.1 uncultured Magnetovibrio sp.
ATGCCTTTGGCCGGTATTTGGCAAGAAGGGGCGTGTCGCCACGGCAGTACAGGTATTGGCGCGACCCGCACTTTCCGACAAGATCGTCGTTGATATACTGAATGAAACCCAGACGCTCGGTGTGCGCCGCCAGCCACAGTTGCGCAATCTGGTGAAACGCCAGGAGACCGTAATCGATGGCGTTCGGGTCAAAGTTGCGCACCGGCCAGACGGCATGACGGCAAAGGCCGAAATGGATGACATCGCCCAAGGAAAATCGGCAGAAATGCGATTGGCGCTGAAACAACGGGCTGAGACGCGCGCGCTGGCGGAGGCAGAAAAGAATGCCAAGTGATTCGTTTAGGAAGCTGCGAGAGGTTCTGCTCTCGCTTCGAGGCGGCACCATTGCCGTCTCGGGTGGTGTCGATTCCATGACGCTTTCGAGCTTTGCCCATTCCGTGCTGGGTCGGAAACATGTTCGCATGGTTCATGCGCTTTCACCGGCAGTACCGACGGCGGCGACGGCTCGGGTCAGGAAACTGGCCACCCGCGAAGGCTGGCAACTGACTGAGGCTGATGCCGGCGAGTTTTCTGATCCACGTTATCGTGCCAATCCTGTGAACCGCTGTTTCTTTTGCAAATCCAATTTGTATGAAACCTTGGATGAACTGGCTGAGGGCATTGTGATGTCCGGCACCAACCGCGATGACCTGGGCGATTACCGACCGGGCTTACAGGCAGCCGCGAATAACGGCGTACACCATCCTTACGTGGAAGCTAGTATGACCAAGGCTGATGTCCGACACCTTGCACGGGAGTTAGGTTTGGATGACCTGGCCGAATTGCCGGCATCGCCTTGTCTTTCCAGCCGTGTAGAGACCGGTATCAGTATCGAGCCCGAGCAGCTTTCGCTTATAGACGAAATTGAAACATGGCTACAAGGGACGTTCGCTCCTCGGACCGTACGATGCCGCATCCGTAATACCGGCATGGTGATTGAACTGGATCCCGAAACCCTCAATCGGCTCTCAGATAAAGACCGCCACACTGTTATTGACGGCGCGACAGCACGCATGATGGGAACCGGTCATCTCAAAGTCAGCTTCGCGGCCTATGTACGCGGCAGTGCTTTCGTTGGCGGCGGTTTGCCGCCAGCCAAATAAGACAGCTTGATGATCGACAAGGAAGTTAAACTCGATTTTGAGCGCTCTGAGCGCATCGGCTTCGGTGAAGCGATATTTTGCGCCGACAAATCCTCGGCCCAGATCGACCGCATTCTGAACGAGGTCCATGATTCTGGCTTAGCCATGTTGTTCACCCGCCTGGAGCCGAAGAAACATGACCGACTTGAGAGCGAACACAAAAACCTGATCGACTACGACCCGGTATCGGAAACCGGCTTTTTTCACGCCCACCTAGAACCCGCTCAGCCGGCGAGCGTCGCCATTGTCACCGCCGGCACATCCGATGCACCTGTTGCCTATGAGGCGGCCCGGACGCTGGAGTTCAACGGCATCAACTCAAACGTCGTCTTCGACGTCGGTGTTGCGGGGCTGTGGCGGTTGACGGAGAAAATTGATGAGATCAAATCCTATCCTATCGTTATCGCCATCGCCGGGATGGACGCGGCGCTTATCAGCGTGCTCGGCGGATTAGTGCCGGGACTACTGATCGCAGTTCCAACCTCCACTGGGTACGGTGCGGCGCACGACGGCGAAACGGCATTGGCAGCATCCTTGGTTTCCTGCGCGCCGGGCGTTGTTGTTTGCAATATCGACAATGGTTACGGTGCAGCATGCGCCGCTATCCGCGCCATTCAGGCCGCGAGCTTGATGTACACAGAAAATTAAACGGAGAACCCCATGCTGCCCTCTTCCATTCCCATTCCGTTACCTGGTGGCCTGAATGGCCCGCTACCGAAGTTTGTCAGCGTTGGCCAGCAGTTTTCGACCGACACAGTGGACAGCATCGATAAGGTAGTGGCAGCGGAATTTAAGAAGTTTGGAAATATCGATCTAAAGGGTAAGAGCGTCTCGGTTGGTGTCGGCAGTCGGGGTATCAAGCAGCAACCTCTGGTGATCAAGGCGCTGGTCCGCGAGCTTTTGGCGGTAGGCGCCGAACCCTTCATCATCCCTGCCATGGGCAGTCACGGCAGTGGCAATGCGCTGGGCCAGGTCAAGGTCCTGGCCAGTTATGGCATCACCGAGGAAAATATGGGCGCGCCGATCAAGGCGACCATGGAGGTTGTGGAACTGACCAGGCTGGAAAATGGCACGCCTATCTTTTGTGATAAATACGCCATGGCCGCCGACTTCATCATCGCCTGCAACCGGGTCAAACCGCATACAAGTTTCCGTGGCTCCAACGAGAGCGGTCTGATGAAGATGCTGGCCATTGGCCTTGGCAAGCACGAAGGTGCAACGGCGCTGCATTTCAATGGTTTTTCTCAGTTCAACCAGTTAGTCCCAGCAGCCGGTCAGGCCTTCCTGGACTATACAAAGACCCTGTTCGGTATCGGTATCGTTGAGAACTCTGAGGAGGATATCCAGCACTTGGAGTTCGTGGAGCCGACGGATTTTCGCGCCCGCGACGCGGCCATGCTGGAAATGGCTCGCGCCAGTATTCCGCAGCTCTTGTTTGACGAAATGGACGTGTTGGTAATTGACGAAATCGGCAAGAACATATCGGGCGCCGGCCTCGACCCCAACGTTACCGGTCGCGCGGGCTCACGGGAGCCCGGATTAGAACGCGATAACCCAATAAAACGGATAGTCGTACGCGATCTAACCGGCGAGACAGAGGGCAACGCCTCCGGTATCGGCATGTCCGACGTGACCACACAACGTACGGTCGGCAAGATGGACTGGACCAAGACCTATCTGAATATGGTTACCGCTGGCGCACTAGATGGTGGAAAATTACCTATTGTCGCCGATACGGATCGTGATGCCATCGGTATCGCCATTCGTGGCTGTCCAGGAGTCGCTTCAAACAAGGCCCATATCGTTCGCGTCAAAAACACGCTGGAAATGACTAAGGTCTGGGCAAGTGAGACCTTGTTGCCGGAGATCGAAGCCAATCCGCGCCTTGAGGCGCTATCCGATCCCTTCGATTGCCGCTTCGACAATGGCGGCACCCTGATGGGCAGTGTTTACTAGACTAAGAAAATAATCGGCGCCGCATGCGCCAGAACATAAGGATAAGACCATGCTTCCATCCTCGATCCCCATTCCGCTCCCTGGTGGCCTGCACAGACCACTACCAAAATTCATTTCTGTGGCGCAAAAGTTCTCCACCGAAACCCTAGCGGACATCGACGCCGCCATCGCCAAAGAGTTTGCCAAGTATAGCGATATCGACCTCTCTGGAAAAAGCATTGCCATAGGCGTCGGCAGCCGCGGTATCAAGCAGATCGTGCCAGTGGTTAGCGCGTTAATCCGCGAGCTCAAGGGAGCAGGGGCGAAACCTTTCGTCATCCCGGCGATGGGCAGCCACGGCGGCGGCTCAGCTGAGGGGCAGGCAGCGGTTTTGACGAGCTACGGCGTTACCGAGGATGCTATGGGCGTGCCGGTTAAGTCGTCACTCGATGTGGTCGAGCTTGGGCGGATCAATCTCGATGTGCCGGTCTTTTGCGACAAATACGCCTACGAGGCCGACTACATCGTCATGTGCAACCGCGTCAAGCCACACACCGATTTCCGCGCGAAACATGAGAGCGGATTGATCAAGATGATCGCCATCGGTCTCGGCAAGCATGCCGGCGCCACCGCCTTGCATTTCCACGGCATGGGTAGTTTCTCCGAGCTTTTGCCGCAGGCGGCAAAGTTGTTTCTCGAAAAAACCAACGTCCTGTTCGGCGTCGCCATGGTCGAGAACGCCAAAGAAGACATGCGCCACTTGGAACTGGTTGCACCGGCGAACATGTTCACCCGCGATGCAGCGCTTCTGGAACAAACGAAAAGCACGATACCACGCCTGTTATTTGATGCCATCGATGTGCTGATCATCGATCAGATTGGCAAGGATATTTCCGGCGCCGGCATGGACCCAAACGTCACTGGCCGCACCGCATCGGGCGAGCCCGGTTTTGACGAAGGCCCGCCCATTGGACGCATCGTAGCCCGCAACCTAACGGACAAGACCGAGGGTAACGCCACCGGCCTTGGCGTTGCTGACGTCGTCACGCAACGCTTCGTTGGCAGGGTGGATTGGACCAAACTCTATGTGAACATCGTTACCGCCGGCGTATTGGACGGCGGCAAACTACCGATCGTTGCCGATACGGACCGTGACGCCATCGGTATCGCCATTCGCGGCTGTCCGGGTGTCATTTCCAGCGAGGCGCGGATTGTGCGAATCAAGAACACGCTGGAGCTCACCACTATCTGGGCCAGTGAAGCGCTGATCGCCGGCATTGAAACAAACCCGAACCAGGAAATTCTTTCGAAACCGTTCGAACTAGCCTTCGACGATGCGGGCTCTCTAGGCGGCAAAGTACTCTAGCTACACGGTAAAATTTGTCGCGAGAAACTCGGCAAAAGACAATCATGGTTGCGTATCTTCTACCTTGCGACAGCGCTTTGAGCCGAACACCGTAAACGTGAGAATTCTATAGACATCGGTGCCGGAGATCTTATGGCTCGAAAATACCAAGGAAGTCCGAAAATTCTGGAGAGCCTAAGCTGTTATAATCAGCGTCGCCTGAAAGTCTCGATCCCGATATCGTCGAGTTCGATACGGTCGCGACGCGCCTCTTCCGCGCGTTCCCGCTCAATACGGTTGTCGCGGATAACTTCGTATTTTTTGAGCTCGCGATAGGCCTCGTTCAGCGACTCGCGGGCGGCCTCAAGCTCCGCCTCTTTTGCGCGGATGGCCTGATCCATGGCCTTACGGCGCTTGATCACCCCCTCGGCATAGATTCCGTAGTGGAACCCCGCTTCGTCGGGGTTGGTGACGGCTGCGGTTTGCTCTTTTTCGAGTTCCCGCTCAAGGCCACGGCGCGCCGCTTCCAGATCATCGAGCTGACGTAATAAAATGCCCAAAGCACGGCGGCATTCATCGACAGTCCATTCGTTGACGCGAACGAGTGTGGCAAGCCCCTTGGTCATAACCTATGACTACACGGGTCCTAAGTACCGGCGTCCAACGGCGGCAGCGTATTTCGATTGTCAGACGACGGTTGATCGGGGCCAGCAGGCGGCGCAGCGGTAGTGCCAAAAATATTGGAAAGCCGCTGGTAGCAGGCATCCAAAGTTGTCGCTTCGGCAATTTCCTGACCCAGAAAGCCTTCGAGAGCGGGATTAAACTGGATCGATTCATCGACCTTTGGATCGGTGCCGCGTCGATAGGCGCCCAGACGGATCAGTTCCGCCATGTCGTCATAGGTTGCCAGCAACTGCCGTGCGCGGTCGACAAGAGCGTTCTCCTCAGGTGTGTTACAAGCCGGCATCGTTCTGGAAATACTGCGAAGTACGTTGACCGCCGGAAACCGGCCACGTTCGGCAATGGAGCGGTCGAGCACCACGTGACCATCGAGGATACCACGCACGGCGTCTGAGATTGGCTCGTTGTGGTCGTCGCCCTCTACCAGCACCGTAAACAGTCCGGTGATCGAGCCTTTTCCCTCCATACCGGGACCGGCGCGCTCTAGGAGTTGTGGTAATTGCGCGAACACCGATGGCGTATAGCCCTTGGTGGTAGGCGGCTCGCCAGCCGAGAGCGCTATCTCACGCTGCGCCATGGCAAAGCGAGTGACGCTATCCATCAATACCAGAACCTCGTTCGGCTGATCTCGAAAATATTCGGCCACGGCCATGGACATATAAGCAGCCTGGCGGCGAACTAGAGGCGATTCATCGGAGGTAGCGACGACGACGACACTGCGCCGCATACCCTCCTCACCCAGATGGTCCTCGATGAATTCCCTGGCCTCACGGCCGCGCTCGCCGATCAACCCGATAATGTTCACCTCGGCGTCGGTATTGCGTGCCATCATCGCCATTAGGGTCGATTTGCCAACGCCGGAACCCGAGAAAATCCCCATGCGCTGGCCCTGGCAAAGAGTAAGAAAAGCATTCATCGCGCGCACGCCAAGATCCATTTTTCCGCCAACTCGTTTTCGCATATGGGCGGGTGGCGGGGATGCATGTATGGGATATCCGATGGAGCCCGAAGGTAGCGGCCCTTTGCCGTCAGCTGGCTCACCGAAGGCATTGATGACACGGCCAAGCCATTCGCTAGTCGGATAAATAACCGGCTCGGCGACACTGACCTCAGCACGGCTACCCATGCCAACCCCTTCAATGGCGCCAAACGGCATCACCAGGGCGTTGCCCTCGGCAAAACCGACAACCTCGCATCCAACTCGACGTCCGCCGCGCGCATGAATAATACAGTGATCGCCCACGGACAGGCTGTGAGTAACGCCACCCACATGTATAAGCAGGCCGACAACGTTCACCACCTTGCCGTATTTCTTATACTCGGCAAGATGATCAATCTCGTTCAGAATGTTCGTACCGAACCCGGACAAGTCGGCACCTATATTCTTTAAACCCAAACTGTCACTCCCAACATAGTCCGTATGACGACTATGGAACAGCACGGTTAACGAAATGTTGAGACGAAAACTTTCGGCAACTAGGCAAAACAGCTTTAAAATGGCTGTCGTAAGAGAAGTTAGACTCAATGTCCTTAGATACTCCGGAGATTAGAGGCACGATCCGCAATCAAACCGAGACGAAATGCGGTCGTTCTTTCCCTTTGTCCATATCCACACTCAATCGTAATGTCGCCCGAACCCACCCTAAAAAGGACGATTTTCGGCTATGGTTACGCGGCAACCGGAGCGCGTGTTCGAAAAGGGATCCCAAATGGCATAGTGCAGCACGCAGCGACTTTCCCAGAAGGTAACCATGCCCGGTTGCCACTTGAAGCAGACCTAAAGTTCCGGCTGCTCGACATCTCGGAACAAGAAATTCAGTAGTCTATCGCACTTCGCCCGCCCCGGATGTTTAATATGCGTCGTGGAGTTACGGTTGACGAACAGGGTCTTCTTCTCCGTCCCCGGGTGAGCACACACGACCGAATGATCACTATTGGGATAGGCAGTTTCAGTATCATCAACACCATGGTGTTCGTAGCGGCCACGGCAGACATCTTCCCCGCTATTATGGGCCAGGAGCCATCCAAGCACTATTTA
>CAYXUT010000156.1:0-7158 GCA_964468005.1 uncultured Magnetovibrio sp.
ATCATCTATTTCTTCTCAAGCGGAGCCCGCGACTAATACGCCTTGCCACGCCAGGGGAAGAATGCTGGTACGCGATTATGGTAGGCGTGATGATTCTTGCCATAAAGCTGTTTCCGCCGTCGTTCCTCGAAGCGCGATCCAGTAACCAGATAGAAGCTCCCCAAAAATGCCGTGGCCAATGCCAAGTCTGTTTATGCCGTACCCCACAGGATCAAGAACCCCGCCGCATAGAACGGGTGACGCACATAGGCGTAAAAGCCTGAGACGATCAACATCTCATCTTCTTCGAAAAGCTCGCCCAATCTATAGGCTCTGATCGGTACCGTTCCCAATAACCGGCGAATATTACGGGTATGGAGCACCAAAGTCAGCAACGCTCAGCCAGCGACAGCAATGGGAATAAGGAGGCCGAGAAACGGGTGCATGGCTGCCTTGATCTTGTTGCCAGCGAGCCAGGAGTGGACGAACCCGAAACTGAGCCAAGCCAAGGCTTAGAGGATATCGGTCTCCTCCACATTCATGACGGGTCCGAACCGCCTTCCGAAAGGTACTGTATCGTCGCCGTGGTGCTGTGGCCGGGCTCGAGGTCAGCGAGATGTACGCGCCCACCCCAGCCCTCGACCTCTTCGGCGCCGACGACATCTGCCTTGGCGTAGTCCGCTCCCTTGATCAGCACATCTGGCCGAAGCGTCTCGATTAATTCCAAGGGCGTTTCTTCAGCAAAGATAACCACGAGATCGACGCTGGACAGCGACGCCAGCACCGTGGCACGTCCGACCTCGCTCTGTACTGGACGGCCTTCACCCTTGAGGCGCGTAACTGAGGCATCGCTGTTGACCCCGACGACAAGCCGATCGCAGGCCGCGCGTGCCTGCGCCAGCAATGACACATGGCCCGGATGCAGAAGATCGAAGCAGCCATTGGTGAAGCCGACTTTCAGATTCTGCCGCCGCCAGATGTCGGCACGGTCGCGCGATTCATCCCAGGTCATCACCTTGGCCTCGGCACGGAAGATTTCCTGGTGGTGCAGCGCCGCCACCACTTCGGTCATATAGACCGCCGCCGTGCCGACCTTGCCGACGACGATTCCCGCCGCCACATTAGCGAGCCTGACCGCATCGGCCAGACCGGCGCCCGCCGCCAGCGCTCCGGCCAACGTCGCCACGACAGTATCGCCGGCGCCGGAAACATCGAAGACTTCCCGCGCATTGGCCGGTACATGCAGACTGGTGTGATCGGCAACTAAAACCATGCCGTCGCCACTCATCGTCACAAGTACCGCGCCGAACCCGTGCTGGCGCATCAGCCCCGTCGCCGCCTCCGTCGCCGCACCAACGCTGTTGACCACCATGCCAGTAGCTTCAGCCAGTTCCTTACGGTTCGGCGTCACCAGGTCAGCGCCGGCATAGATTCCGTAATCCGCACCTTTGGGATCTACGATCACCGGAACGCCGACATCCTTGGCAGCCTGGATCAATTCTCCGGCACGGCCGGCCTGGAGCACGCCCTTTCCGTAGTCAGACAGCACCAGAGCGCAGTGGTTCTTAATCTCCGCCTTGGCCCCTGAAATTATTTCGTCGCCAGTTTCGAGCGGCACTTGGCCAATGAGTTCCCTGTCGGCGCGTAATATCTGCTGGTTGCCGGCGAGATAGCGGGTCTTGATCGCCGTCGGCCGGCCATCTTCAACGACCAAGAATGTCTCGGCGTTGCCAAGCATCGCAATCTGATCTTTCACGGCATCACCGGCCCGGTCGTTGCCGATGAGCGCTACCAGACTAAGGGAACCACCCAGGCCGGCAAGATTTCGCGCCACATTGCCGACGCCGCCCAGCATCTCTTTCTCGTTGCCAATGCGCAGCACAGGCACCGGCGCTTCCGGTGAAATCCGCTCGACCTCGCCCGAGATGTAGCAGTCCAGAATCAGATCACCGACACACAGCACCCGCGTTCCAGCAAATGAGGACAATATTGGGATGAGAGAGGAATTTTCCGTCATACCAGCCCCAGTTCGTTCTCCAAAGCATCACAGAGCATATGGCCAAGCATAATATGCATCTCCTGGATGCGCGCCGTGGTCTTGGAGGGCACAACCAGATACGGATCGGCAACCTCTGCCATGGCGCCGCCGTTATTACCACCAAACCCGGCCGCAATGGCGCCCATATCGCGCGCCTGCTTCAAGGCACGAACAACGTTTTCACTGTTGCCAGAGGTCGAAATGCCAAGGGCGAGGTCACCGGGCTTGACAAGCGCCTCCACCTGGCGCGAAAAAATATTGTCGAAACCGATGTCATTACCGCCAGCCGTGATAGCTGATGTATCCGTGGTCAACGCGATGGCGGCGATGGGATCGCGGTCAGAAACGTAGCGGATGGTCAATTCCGTCGCTAGGTGCTGGCAATCCGCGGCACTGCCGCCATTACCGAAAAAAAGGATCTTGCCGCCTTCCCTGATGCATTCGACAGCGTGGCCTACTAGACGCTCAAACGGCTCGCGCAGGGACGCGTGCGTTGCTTCAGCAACCACGCCATGTTCTTCGAATTCGCTATTAAAAAGACTCACAAGGTCCATATTGATCAGATATCTCCAGCCCAAAACTTTATTTCAATTCCACCACTTCACCACTGCGCAAACTTTCCATGACCGCCAGTGTTGCGTTTGAGGTCTCGATCAACTCGGCTTCGTCGATAGGTGCCGGACCACCTGACGTTACGGCTTCGGTGAAGGCCTTAAGCGCCTCGTCGGACCCTTTGTCCTGGCGACCCTTCCATAGCGTGGCGGCATCATCCCCAGAAGCCGAAAAACTTTGGAAATCATCGATCAAATAGGTCGCTCCACCGGCATGCGCCTCAATCCGTTCCTTACCGGCGGAGGTGTCGCCGCGCGCTGTGTATATGATACTGGCGAGCGAGCCATCAACAAAGCCAAGAGAAATCGCCGCGTCATCCGCAGCACCGTCGGTATTTCTGGCCGCGCGGGCATCGACTGAGGTAATGGCAGCCCCCACCAATGCGCGGGCTAAGTCAATGAAGTGGCAGGCCTCTCCCACTAAACGCCCGCCGCCGACATCTGGTGCATGCACCCAGTGGTCGGCCGGGATAGCGCCAGCGTTGACGCGAATCGCCAAAACCTTCGGTCCTGCCTGGCGGGCTAGGGCATCGCGCAGGCGCACCGTCGCAGGTGCGAAACGGCGGTTAAAGCCGATCTGCAAGAAGGCCGTATTTTCATCCGGTTGCCCATTGCGTGCCTTAACAACTGCGTTCAAACCGTCGAAATCGAGCGCCAGCGGCTTCTCTATCCAAACTGCCTTGCCCGCTTTGAGCGCACTTTTGGCCAACTCCGCGTGGTTATCGTGGCGGGTCGCGACGATCACCGCATTGATCATCTCGTTCTCCATCACCGCCGATGCATCTGTGGCGGCTACACTAAACCCGAAAGTCTCCTGGCCATGCTCGGCGCTGGCGCCACTCTCCGTCACCAAGGTTGCCAGCGTCACCCCGGCCAACCCCTTGAGTTTCGGGAACAGCACCGTGCGCGCATAATTACCGCCGCCAATGGCGCCGATGACACAGCTGCCACCCTGCCAGAAGGCCGGCTTTATGGTCAGCCGGGCAGTCTCTTCGACGTCGCCCGAATAGGTCAGAACCACCCCCAAATGCTTGCCGCCGCCGGTAACCAGCCCGTAGGCCTGTTCGGCTTCTTCTAGGGCAAAGCGATGCGTAATCAAGCGCGAGACGTCCAAGCGCCCCTCTAGATCAAGCCGCATAAGACGCAGCGTCTCGGCGAGGTTGTCGGTCTCCGTCCAGCGCACCCAACCTTTCGGGTATTTGATGCCGCGCGTCTCGAAATCCTCATCATAACGGCCCGGGCCATAGGAGCGCGAGATGACGATATTGAGTTCCTTCTTCATAAAATCTGCATAGGGGAACGCGGTCCCGGTCATGCCGACCATCACTACCCGTGCGCGGTCACGAGCGATAGCTGCTGCCGTGTCAAAAGGTTCGCTCGAGTCTGTTGCCGCCGCTATCACAATAGCATCAGCGCCGCACCCTTGCGTCATCTCACGTATGTTCATTTCCACGTCATCCTTGGCGAGATCAAGCGCCTGTTCTGCGCCCCACTCCGTCGCGAGTTTGAGGCGCTCTGGGTTATAGTCGAGGCAGATGACACGACAGCCGGAAAGCGTCAATAACCGTGCCGCCATCTGGCCGACAAGTCCGCAACCCAAGACAGCGACTATCTCACCCAGCCTGACTTCCGCGTTGCGCACTGCGTGCATGGCGACGGCCCCGACGGTGCCAAAGGCAGCTTCTTCATCGCTCACCCCATCGGGGACGGATGCGGCGAGGTTCCTCGGCACCACGTTGAGCTCGGCATGATTGGCGATGCCCGCTCCGGCAATTGCGACGCGGCCGCCCACCCAAAACTCCCCTTCCAGCCCAGCACCGACAGCCTTGATTACGCCGGCGGCGGAATACCCCAAGGGCAAAGGTGCATCAAGCCTTGCCATCACCGTCTCGTAGGTGGCTTTAAGACCGTCGGACTTGAGCTTGTCTATCACCTTCTTGACCAAATCGGGCCGGGCCTTGGCCTTACCAGCCAAACTCTTTTTGGCGAAATCAATGACCATGCGCTCGGTCCCGGCTGAGATCAGCGAGGCCCGCGTCTCGACCAGCAAATGCCCCGCCTTGACGGCAGGAGCCGGAACTTCCTTGAGCGCCAGTTTGCCACTTTTTCGGCTCTGGATGACTTGTTTCATAGAGCTTTTTAACCTGATTTCCCCTGTTGATGCAAAGACCCTAGCCATTGAAAAAACTTTGTTCACGGCCGCGAGCGCGCTATGAAGCTTGCATGTGTGGGATTGTCGCCCTTTTCGCCTATCACGCCGATGCGCGTCCGGTCACCGTCACTGAACTTTTGGACATCAACCAGGCCATGCTGCGGCGCGGTCCGGACGGCGGTGGACACTGGATCGACGAGCAAAGCCGGGTCGCGCTTGCGCACCGTCGCTTGGCCATCATCGACCTCTCAACTGAGGCCGGCCAGCCGATGACCCGCGACGGTCTTGACGGAACCAAGGATCGCTTCCGCATCACCTTCAACGGCGAGATCTACAATTTTCGAGCCCTGCGCATCGAACTCGAATCAGAAGGTGTCAATTTTACCACTCAATCCGATACCGAGGTGCTGATCCGGCTCTACGAGCGCGATGGGCCTGATATGGCACGACGCCTTCGCGGCATGTATACCTTCGCCATCTGGGATAGCTTTGCCGAGAGGATGTTCCTGGCGCGTGATCATTTCGGCATCAAGCCACTCTACATCGCCGACGATGGCAAGACGCTTCGCGTCGCTTCGCAATTGAAAGCGCTGAAGGCCGGCGGCCATGCCGGCAAGGCCGGGCCCAACCCGGCCGGGCACGTCGGCTTCTACCTATTCGGCTCGGTTCCCGATCCGCATACGCTTTATGCCGATATTCAGGCTTTGCCCGCCGGTTCGACTTTAAGCATTGAGAAAGGCGGCAAACGCCGGTTAACAACCTTCTTCGATCCCGCCGAAACGCTGAGAGAGGCCGCCGAGAAAGATGCGCCAAGCGAGAGCCTTCGCGAAATGTTGCTCGACAGTGTTAAGCATCATTTCGTCGCCGACGTGCCGGTCGGGCTTTTCTTGTCCGCCGGCCTCGATTCGACGACACTTACTGGTCTCTCGACGGAAGCGGAAGCAGGCGAGATCCGCACCTTTACGCTCGGCTTCGAGGAGTTCGAAAACACGGCGAAGGATGAGGTGCCACTGGCTGAGCAGGTCGCCGAGCACTACGGCACAACTCACCTGACCGAGCGTATCACGCGTTTGCATTTCGATTCAGCGCTGCCGGCAATCCTTCACGCGATGGACCAGCCGAGCGTTGACGGCATCAATACCTTCTTTGTCGCCCGTGTCGCGGCGCAAGGCGGGCTCAAAGTGGCAATCTCGGGCCTTGGCGGTGACGAGCTTTTTGCCGGCTACGACACTTTTCGCCAGGTGCCGAAGCTAGCCGGTACGCTGGGTGCTATTCCGGGCGTTAGCGGCTTTGGAAAAATGCTGCGCGCCGTCGCCGGCCCCGTGATCTCTGCCATGACCTCGCCAAAATACGCCGGACTCTTGGAACTCGGCAGCACCTTGGGCGGCGCCTATCTGCTGAAACGCGGCCTGTTCATGCCTTGGGAACTCCCCCACCTGATGGAGCCCGAGATGGCGCGCGCTGGCTGGCAAGCGCTCGAACCCATTACCTGCCTCAACGACGCGGTGGTAGGGGTCGGGTCCCCAAAAGGAATCTTGTCCCCGCAAAATAAAATTCGAGTCCTCGAAACCACCCGCTATATGCGCAATCAGCTTCTGCGCGACGCCGATTGGGCCGGCATGGCGCATTCGCTGGAAATCCGCGTGCCGCTAGTCGACCCAATGCTGTTCTCGATGCTCGCACCGCTCTTGGGCGGCGCAAGCTCACCAACCAAACGCGACATGGCGCTGACGCCTGATACGGCACTTCCCGACGCCATCATTAACCACCCGAAGACCGGTTTTTTCGTGCCGGTCGAGCGCTGGATGAAAGAAAGTGCTGGCCGTGAGGGCGGCGAATGCGGTCTTCGCGGCTGGGCTCGAAAGGTCTTTGCGGCGCACACCGGGTGAAGGCTCTCCTGACTGGCTTGAAGAAGGCTCAACGGAGGCGGTTAAGGCTCTGAGAGACGCTTAAAACAGCTGTGAGATGCAAGTTGCTCTGCATCTGACGGCGATTTAAATTATATCCCCGACTTGCTCTTAATATACTTTTGACTGTTCAGTTGACGATTAGGTTCATGTATCAATTTTGTATAAATGCTCGAAATTGATCTATATCATTAATCATATTTATTATTATTTTTCAATTAATTAAGCGGGTGTAGCTCAGTGGTAGAGCACGAGCTTCCCAAGCTCGGTGTCGAGGGTTCGATTCCCTTCACCCGCTCCATTCTCTTTTGTTTTCTTAATTTAGGTACTTAAGCGACAGCTCATAGCCTTGGAAGTTAATTGAGCTTTCCTTCTCACTATATGCGGGTAAATTCATCCCTATCTAGGCTGAATTGCGACGCATGGGATCATAAAGACGGCGCCGTTCTGGTAATTTCAGGTGTCATAAAG
>CAYXUT010000157.1:0-7005 GCA_964468005.1 uncultured Magnetovibrio sp.
ACCGCCAATACTTGTGTGGCACTTTGACCGGCGTAACAGCGCTAAGCAGTTCATTGAACAGATCTAAAAGACTGGACTGAAAAATCCAAATAATCTACATTTTATCCACAATTTGGGGTCTAAATGTGATTTGTCTACAATATTTTGTGCTATAATCTGAGCTTCCATTCTCCCTGGGCGTTTGCCGCCAGGCTGGCGGCGCGTGGAGGCGCGCGATCATGGCCGAGCAAAATCACGACCCACAATCCCAGCAAGCCGAACCACTGGAGACGGAAGTCCCCGACTTTGACAAGATCGATCACAGAAGTGCGGAAAAAGAAGCTCTGCCGCCTCTTCCGACAGGTCAGATTGGGCTGAGTTCCGAGGACTGGCACGCACCATTTCACGTGCGCTATCACATAGTTCCGATCGGTGCTGCCATTCTTAGCGCCGTCTGGTTGGCGGGTGGGTATCAGTTCGTTGAGACGCAACTAGGCTGGAACAATCTGTTGGCGCTCCTGCCGCATGAGATCACTGGACTCGCCGTTGGCGTGGTCACGCCGCTTGCCATGCTGTGGACGGTTATTGCCTTTTTCGAGCGTGGCCGGCAATTACGCTGGGAGACAGAGGCGCTGCGTTGGCACATGCGGCAATTGATTTTCCCATCAGACCGGGCACAGTCGCGGGTCAGGCAAATCACCGACACCTTGCGCGGCCAGGCTCGTGACTTGACCCGAGCATCAGAAGAGACGGCGCGCCGCGCGGAAGCGGTCAGCAGCTTGATCCATGATCGCACGCTCGAGCTTTCGCAGGTTTCTGAGGATGCCGATCTGCGCTCGCATGCCGTTGCTGACGCCTTGCGTCGGCAAACCGAAGACCTGCAATTTGTCACTGGCGAGGCCGCTGAACGGATCAATGAGGTCGGATCATTTCTGGACAAGCGTGCGCGCGATTTGGTTGCGGCCTCGGACCGCGCTGGGACGCGGGCCGAAGATTTGGCTGATATCCTGCTCGAGCGCACACAAGGACTATCGCAAGTGGCAGAACTGGCCAGTGAGCGCGCCAGTGAAGGCGCAGATCAATTGGATATTCGTCGCGAGCAGCTTGAACTCGCGGCGGAGAACGTCGGGGCGCAAACGCGAGAGGCGGAAGACGTTCTCTCTAAGGGGGCATCCGCTATTCAGGAGGCATCTCAAGCGGCTGAGGCAACTGTGCGCTCCAGGGCCGAAGCGCTGCAAAGCCATGCGCGCGAGATAGAGGCCCGGGTCGAGTATTCCGCGGCCGATGTGGAGCGCATGCGCGAAGTCTTAGGCAACCAAATTGAAGTCCTTTCCGAGGTTTCAGAAAAATCCGAAGAGAAAGCGCGGGGGATGGAGGAAAGCTTGTCGCGCCGATCTGCTTTACTCCGAGAAACAATTGATGCGGCAAATGCCGGTGTTCGCGAAATTGGAGCGGATTTTGAGAACCAAGCGCGACATTTAACGATGACGTCCGAGAAAGTTGAGCAGTTGATCCACGACAGTCGCGATGCATTCCGTGAACAAGCCCACGAAACATTTGCATTGGGGGAGAAAACCGCTGGCAGGGTCGAGACCGTGGGCGAACAATTACAAAAGAACTCGCAGCATCTTTCGCTGATCGCCGAGCGGGTGATGATTGAGGTCTCACGAGTGGGAGATTCCATTGGCGAGCGCTCGCGCGATTTAGAAACGGTGTCGGGCGATGCGGTGGAACGGATATTAGAGGTTGGAGACGTGCTTGGTGAACAGGCGCTTATGTTAACTACAGCATCCGAAGAAGGCTCTCAGAAAATCGATGTTGTTAACGATTTCATGCGTGAAGGCGCGGAGGAATTGACGACAATTGCCGAACGGTCTCGGGGACAGTTGGCAAGCGTTACGGAGACCCTAAACCGCAGCGGCGAGGTGTTGAGCCGTGCAACAAACCAGGGGCGGTTGCAAATCGATGCCGTGACAAGTGCGCTGGATGTTGCTCACGAAGCCGTTACATCGGGATCCGATCGCGGGCAGCAAGCTGCGGAAATTTTACGGGAACGCCTGGATGGGATCACCGGCTCATCCGAACACGCGGTTTCACGTTTGCTAGCACTCGGCAATACCGTTCAAGAAAAGTCGAGGGAGCTTAGCCAGGCGTCGAGCACGGCGACGGAGGACGTGTCGCAGGTTGCGAGCTTACTTGAGAATCAGGCCGGACAACTTTCTAACCTATCGTCACGCGCCGCGACGATAATGGTGAATACGGGCAAGAGTTTACGCGAGCGGGTCGATGATCTGGACCAAGCGACCGAACGCGTTGAAGGTCGCTTGCACGTCGTCAGTGATGAGTTGCAGGGAACCCTGACAGAGATCATGACCGCGTCTGATACAGCTTCCGGTAAAGTCCGGGAGGTGTTGGAAAAATTGCGGGTCGGCGCCACGACCCTGCAGAGTGCGGGCCGCAACGCTGTCGATGATATAGATAAGGTCGGCGGCAACTTTGCCGAACAATCGAGCCAGTTGGCCACGGGTGCGGACAAGGCCGCGCAGCTGTTATCGCTGGTCACCGAGGTCATGGCGCGGCAAGCTGAGTCCTTGACGATGACCACCGAGCAAGCACGGGTCGATCTCGACACCATATCCGACAGTTTCAACGAACGCTCCAACGAGCTTGAAGTGCTGAGTAAAAGGTCATCTGAGCGGTTGCGTGAGGCTGGTGGTGGCTTGCAGGAGACGGCAGGTCAGCTGGCGACGGTGTCGGAAGAGGCTGCCAATCGGATTGAGCAGGCGACCAACCGTCTTGACGTGACGCGAGAGGAGGTCGCGGGTGCCGCCTTTGCAGCTGAGGAGCATATGACGTCCGTTGCCGGCAATCTGGAGGAAAAAGTCGATTCCGCGACCTCGGCCTCTTCACGCGCCGCATCATCCTTGGAAGGGATCGCTAAGTCCTTAAAATTACACATCGGTGAGTTGGAAGGCTCGCTGGATCAGGCGCGGGTGAGATTTGATGATGTCGGTGATTTGCTGCATCTTAGTTCGCAGGATTTGACTACCGCTTATAACGCTGCCTCGACGCATGTGCAGTCGTTCGCCGATACACTGAACCAGCAATCGGCAGGTTTGCGCTTGGCCTCGACCGAGGCAGCCGGACAGTTGGGTCGTGTTAGCGAAAGCCTGAACGAGCGTACACACGAGCTAACGCGCAGTACTGAACGGGCATCGCAACTGGTCAATACCGTTAGTGATGTCTTGGGGCGTCACTCCGAGGAAACTACGCAAATCTCCGAAAACCTGTTCCAACAGGTCGAGAATTTGGCGCGCGAGTTGTCCCACCAGTATGGCGAATTGGACGGTATGTCCGGACAGACGCTCTCTAACCTGCGTAAGGTCGGCCACGACTTGAGGCGTCAGGCACAAGAATTGGACGGTGTTTCGAAGCGTGCCAATACACAGTTGGTGGATGTCGGTGACACAATCCAGCACCGCACCGACCTTTTGAATACGGCCATGGATGAAGCAACGGAGCGGCTGCAACGGGTCAACGAAAACCTTAGCGAGAACTCCGCAGAGGCTGGGGTGGCTGTCGATGTCAATGTCTCCAAGCTCAACAGGGCGATCGACATGTTCCGCCGGCAAACCCAGGAGACGGGAACGAGTGTCGATGGTGTCGGGGGGCATCTGGAAGGTGTGGCGGAGGCCTTGCGCCGGCAAGTCTATAACCTGGGCAACACCTACCAAAGGACCGAACAGGGCATGGAGGCACTTTCGGGCGCGGTGCAACGCCGGGCCGGGGAACTGAGCTCCGCCACCGAGACGGCGCTGGCCAAAGTAGCTGCCTGGGATCAGCATGTGCGTTCGCATGCCGATGCCTTGAGCCAAACGACGGCGCAGGCGGCCGAGAGCGCCGAGGTGGCGGCGCGACTGATGGAAAGCCAGACCCAGGAAATGCGGGAAACGACCAACGAGGCCCGTACTCTGATCGAGACCTTGAAAGAACGCCGTGGCAAGGCGGCCATGTCCGATTTCATGCAGCAGGCCGGTTATGTTAACGAGCGCTTGCAATCACTTGCCGTCGATATGAACCGTGTTCTGGAGACGACGATCAGCGAAGACGATTGGCGCCGCTACAATAAAGGGGAGACAGGGGTCTTTGTTCGTAAAATGTTGGGTTTCCGCGAGAAGGTGAAACTCAATATCGTCCGTGATAAGTACCAGCGCGACGGCGAGTTCCGCGATTACGTTACTCGATATCTTGGTGAGTTTGACGAACTGCTCGGCCAGGCTAACAATCTGGATCAAGGTAGCCTTTTGCGCGGCACCTTCCTGGCTTCCGACGTGGGTAAGGTCTATATGCTTTTGGCTCGAGCCTTAGGCCGTGATATCGTGACTGGTGAATAATCGAACGGTTAGGGCGCTCAGTTCATCCAGCTTCGGTCGGGCTCGGCGGGGTCTGGTATCAGTCCCGTCGCCTTGATACCGAGGATGGCACAAAATTCATCGCACTCCGATGAATCACCGCTGACACCGACCGCGCCAATGATCAGCCCCTCTTCCTTCAGAATGGAAACGCCGCCCGGTACCGGAACGAATCGTCCGCCGGAAGCGGTGGCTACTGCGCCTTGAAAAACTGGGCGGTTGGCCAGTGCCTTGCCGATGGTGCGGCTCGACATACCCATGCCCAAAGCGGCGTAAGCCTTACCAAAAGCAATCTCGGCGCGCAATATGCCGCAGCCATCTTCGCGCTTAAAATTGACCAACTGCCCTCCGGCATCGAGTACGGCAACGCAAAGGGGCAGAGTGTCGTGTTCGCGGGCGGTGGTAACGACAGCATTGGCAATGGTTTCCGCGGTCGCAAGATTGAGACTGGAGTCGACATGTTTCACTGGGGGGCGGGACATCGCAATTCCTCTTCAGTTGTTGGTTGACGAGTCTTGGCGCTTAAGGGCGGCCTCGAACCAGGCTAATTGATCGGCTAATTTTACAACCCGGCCGATAACCATCAAGGTCGGGCCGCTTAGGTCCTCGGCGGCTATGTCAGCAGAAAGTCGGGACAATGTCGTGGTTATAACGTTTTGGTCTTCGCGGGTGCCCCGGTTAATAACGGCTGCTGGTGTTTCGGCTGGAAGGCCAGCCGAGGTCAATCGCTCGGTAATTTGAGTGACGTTGGTTACACCCATATAGATGACCAGAGTGGTCTCAGGGTCGGCGAGGTTCTCCCAGTTAAGGGCAAGCCCGTCCGGACCTTGTGTATGGCCGGTGACGAAGTGCACACCGTGGGCGAAGTCGCGGTGAGTGAGGGGAATACCGGCGTAGGCAGCGCATCCGGCCGAAGAGGTAATTCCCGGAACCACCTCAAATGGAATGCCGTGTTTGGCCAAATGAAGCGCCTCTTCACCGCCGCGTCCAAATACGAAAGGATCGCCGCCCTTGAGCCGCATGACCTTGCGGCCCAGATTGGCAAGGTCGACTAACAGGTTGTTGATCTTTTCCTGAGGCATGTAGTGGTTGGAAGCCTGTTTGCCAGCAAATATTTGCTCGACCCAATGTGGAAAAAGCTCAAGGATGGGATCAGCCACCAGCTTGTCAAAGACCACGACGTCAATCTCTTCCATCAGGCGTTGGGCCTTGACGGTCAAGAGGTCCGGGTCGCCAGGTCCGGCGCCAACCAAGTATACGGGATGAATGTCAGTCACATGTGCGCCATTTGGTGGATGTCAATGGATGCTCTTTGCAGCCGCTATTAATATTATCACGTGGAAAAACGCAATGGTCATTGGTTTATGGCATCATTCCAATTAAAATTCGACCGCCGACAGTAAGGGAGATTTATGAACTCTGATCTTGACCAATCTTTGCATGCCCAGCGCAACAGGATCATGGCTATGTGGCTGTTCATTGTTGCTGCCATGGTTTTTGCCATGGTGGTTCTGGGTGGAGTTACACGATTGAGCCATTCCGGTTTATCTATGGTCGAATGGCGACCTTTGACCGGGTGGCTACCGCCATTCGATGATGTTACCTGGCGGCAACTTTTTGATAAATACCAGGCGTTTCCCGAATTTAAGAAAAAGAATGCCGATATGACGCTTTCCGGATTCAAGGGAATCTTTTGGCTGGAGTTTCTTCATCGCCTTTGGGGTCGAGTTATTGGGGTGGTATTTTTTTTGCCGTTCGTGTTTTTCCTGGCCAGAGGATGGGTTAACCGTGCCATGGCGGTGCGTTTCGGCATCATGTTTGTCGTCGGCGGATTACAGGGCGTGCTTGGCTGGTACATGGTAAAAAGCGGGCTTGTTGATCGGCCAGATGTCAGTCAATATCGGCTTGCCGCGCACCTAACGCTGGCGCTGGTGATTTACGCTTATCTTTTGTGGGTTGGATTAGGCTTGTGGCGGAATGCGGAATTCACCGCTGCACGGTCCGAATTGACGGGGTGTGCTGCTTGCCTTGTTGTGCTGATTTTTATCACTGCTTTTTCCGGCGCTCTAGTTGCTGGGCTGGATGCGGGACTGGTATATAATACGTTCCCGCTCATGGATGGCGTTCTGATACCAGATGGCATGTTTGAGATGTCTCCTACCTATATCAACCTTTTTGAAAACATCATGACGGTTCAGTTTGATCACAGGGTGTTGGCCGAAACGACGTTTTTAGCGGTAGTGGCACTTTGGTTCTATGGACGCAAGCTTGACGCGGCGGGCGGACTGGCACGGGCGCTGAATGGGCTTGCGTTGGTGATTGTTCTGCAAGTGACGCTTGGGATTTTGACGTTGCTCTTGGTGGTCCCGATAACTTTGGCGATAGCCCATCAGGCGGGTGCTGTGGTGCTGTTGGGCGTTGCAGTGTGGGTGCTTCGAGAGTCCATGCCAACCCGAAAATAACATTTAAGGTCAAGGTTTTACCGATTAGCAAGCTTTGGCTAAAGTGTCTTTAATCCTGCTTAAAAAGCAAGATATCACGGGAGCTATCAACTACATGAGAATGAGAGATGTTCGAAAGGAATACCGCTGGATAACGTGCAATATCTTTTTAT
>CAYXUT010000158.1:0-6975 GCA_964468005.1 uncultured Magnetovibrio sp.
ACCGCCGACCTTTCGGGTGTAAACCGAACGCTCTCCCAGCTGAGCTAACCGCCCTCACCTTTGTGCCTCGCATATTACGTCGGATCGTTCACATGGCAAGGCAAAGCACATCGTTTCCGGCAAACGAAAAACCGGCCGTCGGACCTGACGGCCGGTTTTTCGGAATATGTCTAAAGCGCGGAAGCTTAATTAACCGCCGTCTTGAGCCCTTTACCGGCTTTAAACTTTGGTTGTCTGGATGCAGCTATTTGGATCGCTTCGCCAGTGCGTGGATTGCGGCCAATGGTCGCCTTGCGGTTGGCGACGCTGAAAGTACCGAAACCAACGAGACGGACTTCGGAACCGCTTCGCAATGCACTGGTGATGGAATCGAAAACACCATCAACGGCTTTCGCCGCATCGGCTTTGGAAAGTCTAGAACTACCGGCTACGGCAGCAACGAGATCATTTTTATTCACGGGTCAACCCCCTCTGTTGGTGGTGGGTGGCTAAACAGCGACAGCCTTCAACATACGGCAAGCCGTGTTCGTTCTCGACACAAAGTCTAGCGATCCGGTTTTTCACTCGTCAATCTTCATTAACTGATAAGACCCTAGAAATTCGGGGACGGCGGACTAAGCTACGGTAAATTAAGGGATAAAAAAGTGATGGAAAACGCGATAAAGGTCCTGAATTAAGCATAGAATAGCCTTAAAAACCCTGGGAAACCGCAGGAAACCGGCGAATCGGAAGGCGTGCCGCATTCTGGTTTGGATGGGTTTCCACCATTGGCCAGCTCTGATGTCATCCACGGAACGGTGATAATGATAAAAGGCTTGTGTGAGGGGAGGCCTACTTCACCCCTAACAACCACAGAAAAATTTCGGTCTCAAGACGGTGCTTAAGAAGCGCAAGCGTTGGACCACGACGCTCGGTGTTCTCGCCATTGAAAGCTACGTCAATAAGATTTCTGAATAGGAAGTGTACTGGTAGGTTTAGTGTTTGACTAGGCCCATTGGTTCGTCTTCTTCACCGGCTGCAGACGACAGACCGACATCCATATCTTCATCCCACTCAATCGGTGTGAGCGGTGTAACCAGGGAACGTTCCAGAACCTCATCAACGACCGATACCGGAACAATTTTCAGCCCGCGTTTGACGTTATCAGGAATTTCCGCGAGATCCTTTTCGTTGTCTTTCGGGATCAACACCGTCTTGATGCCGCCACGATGCGCAGCCAAGAGTTTCTCCTTAAGGCCGCCGATGGGCAACACGCGGCCACGCAAGGTGACCTCGCCCGTCATGGCGACTTCCTTGTTGACGGCAACGCCGGTTAAAACGGAGACGATCGATGTCACCATGGCAACACCGGCGGACGGCCCATCTTTCGGTGTTGCGCCTTCCGGTACGTGGACGTGGATATCCTTTTTACTGAAGGTTGGCGGTTCGATACCGAATTCGACGGCCCGCGATTGTACGAACGATTTCGCAGCTTGGATTGATTCGGTCATCACATCGCCGAGCTTGCCGGTGATGGTCATCTTGCCCTTGCCAGGCACCATTACGGCTTCAATGTTGAGCAACTCGCCACCAACCTCGGTCCAGGCCAAACCGGTCGTGACGCCGACTAGGTCATCCTGTTCGATCTCGCCGAAGCGGAAGCGTTTGACGCCAAGGTATTTCACGATATTGCGCTTCGAGATCTTGATGGTCTCGGCTTTCTCCATGAGGATTTCCTTGACCGCTTTGCGTATCAAGTTGGCAAGCTCACGCTCAAGGTTACGGACACCGGATTCCTTGGTATAATAGCGGATCACTTCACGAATACCGCTGTTTGAAATCGTCCACTCGCCTTCCTTGATGCCGTGCTTCTCGATCTGCTTGGGGATTAGGTGGCGGTTGGCGATCTCGACTTTTTCGTCCTCAGTGTAGCCCGAAAGCCGAATGATCTCCATGCGGTCAAGTAAGGGCGGCGGCATGTTGAGCGTATTAGCCGTGGTCAGGAACATGACGTCCGAGAGATCGTAATCGACCTCCAAATAATGGTCGTTGAACGAGTTGTTCTGTTCCGGGTCCAGTACTTCCAACAGCGCCGAGGCCGGATCGCCACGCCAGTCATTGCCCATTTTGTCAACTTCATCGAGCAAGAACAACGGGTTCGAGGATTTGGCTTTTTTCATGCCCTGGATGATTTTACCGGGCATAGAGCCGATGTAAGTCCGACGGTGGCCGCGAATCTCGGATTCGTCACGTACCCCGCCCAAGGACATACGGACGAAATTGCGCCCCGTGGAGCGCGCTACGGATTTGCCAAGCGACGTTTTGCCGACGCCTGGCGGGCCCACTAGGCACAAAATCGGTCCCGTTACCTTGTTGGTTCGGGTTTGCACGGCGAGATACTCGACGATACGCTCCTTGACCTTTTTCAGGCCATAGTGATCCGCATCAAGGGTTTCCTGCGCGGCGCTAAGGTCCTTTTTTACACGCGATCGCTTCTTCCAAGGAATGCTTAGCATCCAATCAAGGTAGTTACGTACAACGGTAGCTTCCGCCGACATGGGCGACATCGATTTGAACTTCTTCAACTCGGCCAGCGATTTCTCTTTGGCCTCCTTGGAGAGCTTGGTCTTGTTAATCTTTTCTTCGATTTCTGCGGCTTCGTCGCGGCCGTCGTCGGTCTCGCCCAGTTCCTTCTGGATCGCCTTCAACTGCTCGTTTAGATAATATTCGCGCTGGGTCTTCTCCATCTGGCGTTTAACGCGATTGCGGATCTTCTTTTCGACCTGTAAAACGCCGATTTCCGCTTCCATGTAGGAGTATACGCGTTCGAGCCGCTCGGCCACCGAGGCGGTTTCCAGCAATTCCTGTTTTTCCGAAATCTTCAGCGCTAGATGCGAGGCTACGGTGTCGGCCAGTTTGGCGGCGTTCTCGATCTGATTGACCGAAACCAGGACTTCCGGTGGGATTTTCTTGTTCAGTTTGACGTATTGTTCGAACTGGTCGATCACTGAGCGCGAGAGCGCCTCGTGCTCCTCATCGTCGTCATCAATTTCCGGGATGGTCTCGGCGTCGACCTGGAAGAAATCCGGGTTGTCGTGGTAGTGCGTGATCTTGGCACGCTCGGAGCCTTCGACCAGCACTTTAACAGTGCCATCAGGGAGTTTCAGAAGCTGCAGGACCGTCGAGATAGTACCAACACCATAGATATCGTCTTGGCCCGGATCATCATCGGCAGCATTCTTCTGCGCCGCCAGAAGGATCTGCTTGTCGTCTTGCATGACATCTTCAAGCGCACGCACCGATTTGTCGCGGCCAACAAACAGGGGCACAATCATGTGTGGGAATACGACAATGTCACGAAGCGGAAGAACGGGAAAGGAATTAGTCGGCTGGGTCACGGGTTCTCGCCTTTTATTCTTGGTGAAATTCAGTTTTAGTTTCCGCGGCATGTTAGGGAGGGACGCCGAGCTTATGCAAGAGATTGTCTTCGGGCGGGGCGAATTCAAGTCTCTCCCGCCGATTTACGCAGATGTTTCCACTTCGTCCTTCCGCTCAGCGTAGATAAACAACGGTTTGCCGTTGCCATCGGCAACCTCTCGGTTGATCACCACCTCTTCGATTCCCAGCATGTCTGGCAGATCGAACATGGTATCGAGCAGGATGTTTTCCATGATTGAACGCAAGCCCCGTGCTCCGGTTTTGCGCTCGACTGCTTTCTTTGCGATTTCCTCAAGCGCGCCGTCGGAGAACGCCAACGACACATCTTCCATCTCGAACAATCGCTGGTACTGCTTGACCAACGCATTTTTCGGCTTGATGAGGATTTCGACAAGAGCGTCTTCGTCCAGGTCTTCAAGCGTGGCGACGACCGGCAATCTGCCAACGAATTCCGGTATCAGGCCAAACTTCAAAAGATCTTCGGGCTCGACACCACGGAGGATTTCGCCGGTCTGGCGTTCGTCAGAAGAACGGACGTCAGCGCCGAACCCGATTGAGGTGCCCCTACCGCGTTGTGAAATGATCTTGTCGAGGCCGGCAAACGCGCCACCGCAGATGAACAGGATGTTTGTAGTGTCGACCTGCAGGAATTCTTGTTGCGGGTGCTTGCGACCGCCCTGCGGCGGCACCGAAGCAACGGTGCCCTCCATGATCTTTAGAAGCGCTTGTTGAACGCCCTCGCCCGATACGTCGCGGGTGATCGACGGGTTATCGGACTTGCGCGAGATCTTATCGACTTCGTCAATATAAACGATGCCGCGTTGCGCACGCTCTACGTTGTAGTCGGCCGATTGCAGTAGCTTCAGGATGATATTTTCTACGTCCTCGCCGACGTAACCCGCTTCAGTCAAAGTCGTAGCGTCCGCCATGGTGAACGGCACGTCAAGGATGCGCGCAAGGGTCTGCGCCAACAATGTCTTGCCGCAGCCCGTCGGGCCGATCAGCAAAATGTTCGATTTAGCCAGTTCAACCTCGGCGTTGTTCATCGAACCATCGCTGAGGCGCTTGTAGTGATTATGGACCGCCACTGACAGCACGCGCTTGGCATGGCTCTGACCAATAACGTAGTCGTTGAGAACGGTGCAGATGTCGTTTGGGGTCGGTACGCCGTCACTGGACTTGACTAAGTTACTCTTGTGCTCCTCGCGGATGATGTCCATGCATAATTCAACGCATTCATCGCAGATGAACACGGTCGGTCCTGCAATCAGCTTGCGGACCTCGTGCTGGCTCTTTCCGCAGAATGAACAGTAGAGAGTATTCTTAGTTTCGCTGCCAGATGACTTGCTCATATGCGCTCCATGTATGGCCGGCGAACCGGCGTATGTTAGACGCAGAATTCAGGGCGGCACGATCCCTTCCTCTACGCGGTAGCACTCACGCCCATCAGACGCAAGCGTCCTGAACGTAAACTGCAGTTGGATGAAGGATTGTCAGAAATTGGCACCACGTCAATGGAGATTGGCGCAATTATGGTTGCCGGATCCTTAAAAAACCGTTGAAAAGCCGGATCAGTCAAACTTTTCGGCTTCATCGTCTTCTTCATTCGCGGGGCGTTGCGTAACAACCTCGTCAATAAGACCGAATTCCTTGGCTTCATCGGGGGCCATGAAGTTGTCTCGGTCCATGGCTTTTTCAATGGTTTCTAGATCCTGGCCGGTATGTTCGGCGTAGATCTGGTTAAGCCGTTCACGCAGCTTCAAGATTTCGCGAGCTTGGATCTCGATATCTGCCGCCTGACCTTGGGCTCCGCCCGAAGGCTGGTGCACCATGACGCGTGAATTCGGCAAAGCGTAGCGCTTTTCAGGGGTTCCCGCGCAAAGCAGTAGGGACCCCATAGAAGCCGCCTGGCCGACACAAACGGTGGAAACATCCGGGCGGATATAGCGCATGGTGTCGTAGATCGCGAGTCCAGATGACACAATGCCACCCGGCGAATTTATGTAGAACGCGATGTCTTTGGCCGGATTTTCAGACTCGAGAAACAAGAGTTGTGCGCAAACCAGGCTTGACACATCGTCATTGACGCCACCGGTGAGAAAAATGATGCGCTCCTTCAAGAGCCTCGAATAGATATCGTAGGCACGCTCGCCGCGATTGGTGGTTTCGACCACCATCGGCACGAGATTGTTCATTATCACGTCGGTCATAGAGGACCTGCCTTTCCCGTTGTCAGCGTGCTGAGAGCTCACTCTCCATCAGCCTTGGTGCTGGATTTGTCTTTGTCCGCCGGTTTCTTGGCGGGGACTTTCTTTTTTGCAGCCGGTTTCTTCGCCGTCTTTTTTTTCGGTTTTTCGTTTTTCTTCTCTTGTTCCTCGTTTTCCTTTTCCAGGGTTTCGATGAACTTGGCGAGCGGCACTTTCTTTTCAGTCACGTTGGCCAACTCGAGAATGAAATCCACGACCTTTTCTTCGTAGAGCGGCGCCGTCATATTTTCAATGGCTTGCGGGTTCTCCTTGAAGTGATTGAGAACCATTTCTTCCTGGCCCGGATAGTTGCGCGCTTCATCCATCATCGCTCGATTAACGTCTTCCTGCGAGATTTGAATGTTGTTTTGGCGCCCGACCTCGGCTAGCAAGAGCCCCAACTGCACGCGGCGTAGCGCGATGTCGCGGAACTCTTTGTTTTGCTCCTCTTCAAACTTTTCGTCTTCGGCCTTACCGTCTTCTTCGCCTTCGGCGGATTTCTGCTGCTCTTTGTACTGCGCCCAGATTGTATCAAACTCGGAATCGACCATCTTGTCCGGCACCTCGAAATCGTGCTTGTCGAACAATTCATCCAAAAGTAGGCGCTTGGCCCGGCCACGCGCCAGATTGACGTATTCGCGCGATTGCTCCTCGCTGATGGCTTGTTTCAGTTTGTCAAGGTCTTCCATTCCGGCTTTCTTAGCCAGCTCGTCATTGATCAACGCCGGCGTGGTTTCGCGGATTTCCTTTACCGCGACCTTAAACTCGGCGTCTTTGCCGGCTAATTCTGTTGCACCGTAGCTTTCTGGGAACGTTACTTTGAGCTCGACATCGTCGCCGGCATTGACGCCGACCAGCTGTTCTTCGAAGCCCGGAATGAAGCTCCCTGCGCCAAGCTCGAGAGAATAGTCTTCGGCTTTGCCGCCCGGAAACTCCTCACCATCAACCGTGCCAACGAAATCAATGGCGATAACATCGCCGTCCTTGCTCTTGCGTTTGCGGGAGATCGGCAGGGATGTTTGATGTACTTTGGCGAGATTTTCCAGAGCCTGCTCGACATCATTGTCGTCAGCTTCTGGAGCCAGCCGCTCGATCTTGATCTTGGAGAAATCGGTAACCTCTATATCCGGCAACGTCTCGACGGCGATGGTGTACTCGAGGTCTTTACCGTCCTCGAAACCCTCGGCAATCTCGATTTCCGGCCGCATGGCGGGGCGCACGCCCTGCTCGGTCAGCGCTTGTTGTGATGAATCGCCTATGGCTTTTTCCAGGACTTCGCCTAGGACCCCCTGGCCAAAACGTTGTTTGAGCA
>CAYXUT010000159.1:0-6955 GCA_964468005.1 uncultured Magnetovibrio sp.
TTGCTGGAACCCAAGGGAATGCCCTGCCGTCACAAAGATGGTTTACTTGGGTTGTGGGAAAACGCAGCATTGGTGCGCCGAAAGCTTTTCACACGAAACGTGCGGCCAACGCTTCAAAGACCAGATGGAAGCCGCCTTTTGACCATGCCGCGCGATCACAAGCGGGTATGGACCCGCGCTTCTGAGAATCATAGGCCGGAGCCGCCTAACAGCTTACAACGGACTTAAGATTTACGTGATACTAATGTCACGCCTCCGTCAACTGCCAACGCCAGAAGATAGCCATGGCTGACAATGATGCCCTTGGGGAAAGCGATAATCTTGAGAATAAAGTCGGATAAGGGGTCGACAAAAAGGAGAAACCCAACCGTAAGAGGATGATCATGATCGGTGGCGATGGCGAGCTTGGTCTATTGATCATCGGCGGAGGAGTAAGGTTCATGATGGGACTTTTTTATTCGCTGCTCCGTATCGAATGCGAAAGGGCCAAGCTGAAAGTCGATCTTGGCGTCCCGATGCATCATCTGCTGCCGTTGATCAAAACGAATTTGAAAATCGGACGTTGCCGCTCGCCGTTCCTATCTGTCGAGGCGGAGATCCAGTACACAAACAAGAACGGCGGGGATCTTCTGGTCGACAACGCCGAAACCGACTAGCTTTGCTTCGATCTCGTCAACATTTTATCAATAAAGTGATAGCACCAGCCTGCTTACACGGGTGTTGTTTGGGGGTCTAATGTTGGTCGACTATGGCCGGCAAACTTCTCTGCAGCAAAAGGCCCGTCATCAACAATGCCCTCACCTATATCGATGATGAGTTGGCCGTCAATCGACAGGAGATTTGAGGCGGAACGCGTCCACTCCCCGCCAAATCGCCTGCCCCGAATACTCTTTTATCAAGTCAACGATCCCGACCATCACCCTCCACGCCCTGCACGCGCTGCGCTAGGGCGGCCGCCATAAAAACGTCCAGGTCACCGTCGAGCACGGCTTGCGTGTTGGAGGTTTCGACCTCGGTACGGAGATCCTTGACCATCTGGTAGGGCTGCAGCACGTAAGAGCGGATCTGGTGGCCCCAGCCGATATCGGTCTTGGTGTCGTGTTCGGCCTGGGCGGCTTCTTCGCGTTTTTGCAGTTCCGCCTCATACAACCTAGCTTTCAGCATCGACATGGCCTGGGCGCGGTTCTTGTGCTGCGAGCGGTCGTTCTGGCATTGCACGACAATACCAGTCGGCAGGTGTGTAAGGCGGACAGCCGAATCGGTTTTGTTGACGTGCTGGCCGCCGGCGCCAGACGCGCGGTAAGTATCGACACGGAGCTCCTTTTCCTCAATCTCGATCTCGATGACGTCGTCGATCACCGGATAGACCCAAGCGGACGAGAAACTGGTATGTCGGCGGGCGCTCGAATCATAAGGTGAGATGCGTACCAGGCGATGCACGCCCGATTCGGTCTTCAGCCATCCATAGGCATTATGGCCCGAAACCTTGATGATCGCGGATTTAAGCCCGGCTTCCTCGCCGGCACTCTCTTCCATCCATTCGACTTTGTAGTCATGCGCATCGCACCAGCGCGCGTACATACGAAGCAACATCTCGGCCCAGTCCTGCGCCTCCGTACCCCCAGCGCCGGCATGGACTTCCAAATAGCAATCATTGGCGTCTGCCTCACCCGACAACAGCGTCTCAAGCTCCGCTTTGGCCGCTTGCTCCTTGATCTCAGCGAGCGTCGTCTCAGCCTCAGCAACGATCTCTCCGTCTTCCTCAATCTCACCCAGTTTGATCAGGTCGACGCTATCGGCAACCTCGCGTTCCATCTCGTCAATGTTTTTGATACCACTTTCCAAGCGCGTACGCTCGCGCATGATCTCTTGCGCCTTCTCGGGATCAGCCCAAAGGTCTGGATTTTCGGCCAGGGAATTGAGTTCTTCCAGGCGGAGTTTCGCTTGGTCGTAGTCAAAGATGCCCCCTCAGCAGTTCGATAGACTGCTTAATCTCGGTGACCATGGATACGATTTCCGCGCGCATCTTGGGCAATTCTTCCATTTCTCGTTGGCGACCAATGCGCGCCGATAAGATGCCAGCGGGCGGAAAATTGCAAGACCCACCGGCGATAGGCATTAGACGCCTGGCCTCTTCTCGACACCATCAGTTATATGAAATTCGCCGAGACAACCCAGCGATCTTTATGGGAGCACGTGCAATCCTGTGTCATCACCGGCGAGTTGTCCCCGGTACCGCGTTGTAAGAATGTGCCGGTTCGCTTGCCGCTATCGCCACCCCCGGATGCGACTTCGATTTTCAAAACTCAGCAATCTGGTGGCACAAAGAGCGTTTTCGCGACTCGATTGGATTTCGATGGGTAGACACTCAGATCCGGGTATATTTCGCCATCGCCTCACTGAATGCCAGGCCGTCATTAAGATCCTTGATAGCGGCATTGTCGTCGGCGTAGTAACGCTCGGCGTTCTCTAGAATTACCTGGGCGCGGGCGGCGGGCAGTACGACGACGCCGGTACCGTCGGCAACCACCAGGTCTCCGGGCTCAACCAATACGTCATCAACTTCAACGGGCTCGTTGATGGCCTCGACCTTAAGTCGCGTGCGGCCTGTTAGCGGCGTCAGGTGGCGGGCGAACACGGGAAATTCGAACTCGATCATTTCTTCAAGGTCGCGCACGCCGATATCGGCTAGCAAACCAACGACACCCTTTTTTTTAGCAGCGGCAGAGGCCATGCCGCCCCAGGTCGAAACGTTGGAGCCGCCCCCGGCGACGACAATCATATCGCCCGGCCCCGCCGCATCAATCATCGCGCCGACCCTGAAATCAGCCGAGGTAAAGGTGCCGAACGTACCGACGCTTTCCTTAATGGTTACCGCCGGCCCGGCGCAACGCATGCCTGTAGCCACCTGTTTGATGGTCGGCAGGATACGGTCCGCTAAACCGAAATCGTCTAACGCGTTGGCAAAAGTAGACGTAGCGATTTTAGCCGCGCGCCTGGCTAGGTTGTAGATGTCATCTCTCATGATGGTTCCCTGAAGTTACGCTGACGTTTTGAGCATGCTTCCAATCCGCGGGACACGCAAGCCAGCATCATCAACCTCATACCGGTCGTTATCGCACGCATTAAGGTCCTCGCGTTGGTGGCCAATTCCCTTAGGAGATGAACAAAGCGTGCAAAATCATCTCTGACATCGTCGAAGAATTAAGAATTGGCGAAGTCTACTCGGCGATTGCTCGGTCTGTGAAGCTGGCCGCTACATTGGTTGGGCACGATCGGCTTGATACTGGTGTTGAAGGACGAGCATCTTAAAGCCATTTTCACCGAGCGTGGCGCGCTTCGCATGATCGTCACCACGCGGTGCAACCCAGACCAGAGCAACCTGGCCGACGTGATGCCCAGTAATCCAAAATCGATCAGCGCGGGTGCATCGCCTGAGGAGGCACTATAGCTTTTGGAGGGATGATCACTTCCGCAATCTGCAGGTGGTCAACGAAACGATTTTGATCTTCGATATCGGACAAAATTCCTGGTTCCGTATCTACAAGACCAATTGCCGCGTCTACATAAAGCAGCATCCTTAGGTTAGTTCCATCTATTAGGCACTTTCAAAATCCCACACCCTAGCACTTAAATATTGACCGACAGCCTAAGGGTTTTTGGGGTATAACCGCTGCTAGGTTTCATCTTGATGTCAATAAATTCCGCCCGTGCCGGTAATCACGCCCCCGGCGGCCTCGCCACTCGCCGTCCAGCTACGTCCTTCCAAGACCTCGCTTTTGCCGATTGGTATGGTGCCTGGCTTGAAAGCCTCGAGAATCACATTACGCGTTCCAGAAATAGCCAAGCGCCCGCTTCTCGCATCGACGCGCACGAGGCGGATACTGGGTGGAATGCGGAATGGAATAGCCGGCTCGTGTTCGAGCGCGGCAGCCATAAAATCGCGGAAGATCGGCGCCGCCACAGACGAGCCGGTCTCACGCCGACCCAAGGGCTTCGGCGTGTCAAACGCTGCGAACACGCCAACCGCCAGATCGGGCGAGAAGCCAATGAACCAAGTGTCGCGCTCTTGGTTGGTGGTGCCAGTCTTGCCGGCTAATGGTTTGCCAACCTTAGATATGCGCCGCCCGGTACCGCGCTTGACCACGCCCTCAAGCATGGCAACAATCTGATAGGCGCTGCCCGCATCGGTCACCTGGTTGCGGATATCGGGGACATCGGGCGGCGGCTGGCCAGTCCAGAATTCGACTCGGCAATTGGTACATTCTCGCGCATCATGTCGGAATACCGTCTTACCGTTGCGGTCCTGGATGCGGTCGATTAGCGTCGGCGTGATGCGCTTTCCACCATTGACCAGCATGGCGTAAGCATTGGTCAGACGCATCAATGTGGTCTCGCCGGCACCCAATGACATGGCCAACGTTTCCGGCAGACTGTCGACGATACCGAATCGCTTGGCGTACTTTGCCACCTTATCCATGCCGATGGTCTGCGCCAGGCGCACGGTCATAAGGTTACGTGACTTCTCGATCCCGAGTCGCATGGTGCTCGGACCGTAGAATTTCTTGGTGTAGTTGGCCGGCCGCCATTTCGGCAGACCCGCCCCCTGGTCGATAACGAACGGCGCGTCGAGGATCAGCGTCGATGGCGTATAGCCCTCATCCAGAGCCGCCAAATAAACAAACGGCTTAAACGCCGAGCCCGGCTGACGCCGAGCCTGTATGACCCGATTGAACTCGCTCAGTTCAGAGGAATAGCCGCCGGTCATAGCCAGCACACGGCCAGTGTGCGGATCAATGGCAATCAGTCCGCCATTGATCAACGGGATTTGCCGAAGGCCGTAAAAGCCCTCAAGCAGCGGCTCCTTCTCATTCGTGCTCTCCAACCTGGAAACGGCAATGAGGTCGCCCCTGGCCAACACATCAGCCGGTTTCCTCACTTTGGAACCACGCTTTTGCTCTTCCAGCGCCTTTCTAGCCCAGGTCAGTTGCGCCATCGGGATACGGCCGCGTTTGCCGTCTTCGACACCGATGTGAGCAACTTCATCGTCGACGCCCAGCACAACAGCTAGGGACCACTCCTCCAGTCCTTTGGGCCGCGCCTGACGCGCCAAAGCGCGCTGCCAATCAGGAGACGTGTCGAGCGGGACATCCTCTGCCAGTTGCGCAAAAGGACCTCGGTATCCGTGCCGGCGGTCATAGGTGCGAAGCCCGCGTCGCACCGCCTTATCTGCCATGACCTGGAGTTTAGGATCGATGGTAGTGTGAACCGAGAGGCCACCTTTGTAGAGTTGCTGCTCTCCGTAACGGGCGACCAATTCGCGGCGCACTTCCTCGGCGAAATAAGCAGCAGTGATGAATTCCGTCTCACCACGCCTGGCAATTAACAATGGTTTTGCGCGCGCGCTCTCGGCTTCGTCGGGCGTGATAAATCCCTCTTCCAGCATACGACCGACCACCCAGCCACGCCGCATGCGAGCCGCTTTCGGGCGGCGAATGGGGTGATAGTTATTGGGCGCCTTTGGCAGCGCTGCAATATAGGCAAGCTCCGCAATGGAAAGCTCATCTAGAGACTTGTTAAAATAGTTGAGGGCAGCCGCCGCGACACCGTAGGAACCGAATCCAAGATAGATCTTGTTCAGATAAAGCTCCAGAATCCGGTCCTTGGGAAAGGCGCGCTCGATACGAAAAGCCAGAATCGCCTCCTTGATTTTGCGCCGCCAGGAGACCTCATTGGTGAGTAGGAAGTTCTTCGCCACCTGTTGGGTAATCGTCGAGGCGCCGACCAGGCGCCTGGAATATCGAAGATTCTTTAGGTTCATTAGAATGGCACGCACCACGCCAGAAAAATCGATGCCCGGGTGGCTGTAGAAGTTCTTATCCTCGGCGGCGAGGAACGCCTGGATAAGCTTCTTTGGCATCGCGCCGATCGGCACAAAGACGCGTTTCTCTACCGCGTACTCGGCCAGCAGCCGGCCGTCACCGGCATGCACGCGGGTCATCACTGGCGGTTCATAGGTTGCGAGTTGGCGGTAGTCAGGAAGCCCCTGACCAAACTTGAAGAAAACAAAAAGCCCCGCGCTAGCACCAAGTGCAGCAAGGATCATCAGTATTCCGATAGTGGTCAGTAGCGCGCGGATCATGCGGGTAAGGTACCGGGTCCAATAATGATAGTCGCGTGGCCCCAAGGGCCGCTCAAAATTTCTAACATAATAATCGCTCAAGCAGACAGATGGTTAACGACAAAATGTGGCTCTGTTGTGACGATGTGTAAAAAACAGTTAACGCCCAGAAGCCTGCTCGACGCGGGCAAAATATGCATCGACGGCCCTGGTGACGCCCTCCGCCAACCGCGCCCGGTACCGGCGGTCACGAAGCGCACGCTCGTCCTTCGGATTTGACAGAAACCCGAGTTCCAACAGCACAGAGGGGACGTCCGGCGCCTTGAGCACGGCAAACCCCGCGAAACGATGAGTGTTGCGTAAGACACGCGTGCGTTTTTTTAACTCGCCCACCAGCATGCCGGCGAACCGTGCTGACTGATTCATGGTTTCACGCTGCGCCAGATCGATAAGAATTCCAGTAACATCAGCGTTTTCGTAGGTTAGGTCTATACCCGCGATGAGATCGGCCTTGTTTTCTTTCTCGGCTAACGCTGCTGCCTCTTTATCCGAGGCTCGTTCGGAGAGCGTATAAACGGATGGGCCCGAGATCTTTGGGTTCTTGATAGTGTCGGCGTGAATGGAGATAAAAAGTTCAGCGCCCGATTCGCGAGCCCGGCGGATACGTTCGCGCAGTCTGATAAAGATATCGCGATCGCGGCTAAGCACCACCTTGAACCGGCCGGTCTCTTCAAGAGCATTACGGATCGCGCGAGCCATGGCTAGCGTCACATGCTTTTCATATATACCTGAAATTCCGATCGTCCCGGGATCAACGCCGCCGTGCCCAGGGTC
>CAYXUT010000160.1:0-6899 GCA_964468005.1 uncultured Magnetovibrio sp.
GCCCTTTGCGAGCAAGATGGTGTGCATATAGGATAAAACATACCTGTAATAAAAACCTCAATAACGATACTTCATCATCGCTAGGTTCTGAAAGCTCCACCTCGTCCCCGCGGCAGGCCCTTCGGAGTGATCTCAATGATGGATCGGACCGACCTCCTAACTGAAATCATCGTTTCACCATATATCTGGCCAAGGGTTCCAGGTTTGAATCAACATAGCCTTCTGCAAAGTCATCAGCGCGAGACTTGTCATCACGCTCACCTGGATCGCCAAACCCCCCGCCACCGGCTGTTTCGAGACGAACCACGTCTCCACTTTTCATGGCTAACCCGGCGACCTTCGAAGGTAGGTCGTATTCTTCCTCGGCGCCGGCCCGCCTGACGATCAGCCGCCCCGGGCACCCCGGTTTGCCGCCCGATAGTCCGTAAGGCGCCACTTTGAAGCGGTCGAGATTTGCCGCGAATAAGCCTTCCGGCGCATCCAAGCGGAATTCTCGGGCCAGGCCCAGTCCGCCCCTGAACTTCCCCTCGCCACCGGAGTTCGGCACCAAGCTATAACGTAGGAAGGTTATCGGGTAATCGTTTTCGATCATCTCCACTGGGGTATTGGCAATATTGTGAAAACCGCAGGAGAAACCGCTGGCTCCGTCGCCCTCGGGATGGCCGCCCCAGCCTCCACATTCAAGATCGAAATAAACCTGGCGCGAACCATCCGCGTTGATGGCATTGAGCGCATAGGCATAAGAGACACCGTAGTAGCTGGCCGGCACACGGTCGGGCAGCGCTTTGGCAAAGGCGCCCATGACAGCGTTAACGACACGGTGGCCGACAGCCATGCGGTTGGCCACGGGGGCGGGAAAGTTAGCATTGACGATGCTTCCTTCCGGCGCCAGGACGGAGATGGGCCGATAGCACCCGGCGTTGGCCGGCACTTCACGCCCAATCGACATCAAGGCGCCGCAGATGACTGCCGAGAGCGTCATGTTCAAGGTGCAGTTGACCGGTCCTTTAGCTTGCGAATCGGAGCCGGAAAAGTCGACCTCAACGCTATCACCCTCGACACTCAGCCGCGCGTGCACGCGAAGCTGGCGGTCGAGCTCGATGCCGTCATCGTCGACAAAATCCTCGAACTCGTAAACGCCATCGGGAATTTCGCTAAATATTAAACGGATCTCGGCCTCGGATGCAGCTTGAATCTGCTTACAGGCCAAGGCTAGATCGTTGGCACCATAACGCTCTCCAATCCGCACCAGCGTCGCCGCCCCTGTTTCCAAGGCTGCGAGTTGCGAGGAGAAATCCCCGCCGACGTTTTCCGGCTCGCGGCTGTTGGCGAGCAACAGTTTGACAATCGCATCATTGCGTTTGCCGCCCTCAACAATCTTCATCGGCGGGATGCGAAAGCCCTCCTGAAAGACCTCAGTTGCCTCGGCATAATAGCTACCGGGCGCACCGCCGCCAACATCGAGGTGGTGAACCAGGATCCCAGCAATGGCGACCCGGCGTCTATCCAGGAACACCGGCCTGAAGGTCTGGATATCAGGCAGATGCTGACCACCGCTATAAGGGTCGTTGGTGATGATGACGTCACCATCGTTCCAGTCGTCCAATGGAATGTGATGGGAGATCAGGTCTTCAAGACAGGCGGCCATGGAATTAAGATGCACCGGCATGCGTGCCGCTTGGGCGACACTCTGGCCATTGGCGTCGAAAACGCAGGTGGAATAGTCGAGGATTTCGCGCACCACAGAGGATCGGCTGGTGCGCCAGATCGTCACACTCATCTCCTCGGCGGCCGATACCAAGGCATTTCTGATGATCTCAATCTGCACCGGGCTCAATGTACTCATGACGCTTCCCCGTTTGTTTGCGTGGCGATTAGTTCGCTCGTTGCCACACGCCGCACCGACCAGTTGCCGTTGATTATGATGGTCGAATGCGGTTCTTCGATAATCAACGGACCATTCAATTCATCATCCAACGCCAAGGCCGCGCGCTCGTACACCGGTGCATCACTCCACATCCCGGCCACGAATATCCACCGCTTATCATGTGGTGCACCTTGGCCCGATGGCGGCTCATGCCCGCCGGGTTTCGGTAGCAGCCCGACGGCGCTAAGCCGCAGGTTGACGATCTCCGGCGTTGCCGATGTGTCAGCGTGCGCGTATTGCGCCATATGCAGGTCATGAAACTTCGCCACCGCACTGGCGAGATCATTGGTATCGACAAACGGCGTGGCGATCTCGTAAGCTTGGCCGCGATAGCGGAGGCCCAAACTGAAATTAAGGCTCCGCTCCGATGCCTTGATGCCGTCCGATTGCAACAGCGCATCACCTTCCAGGCGTAGTTCTTCGACCATCCGCAAGAGCCTACTCTGAGCCGACGCATCGGCATCCATCAGCCGAGCGCGGGTCAAATCGTGGGTGATATCGGCATAGAGCATGCCCCAAGCGCTCAACGTGCCTGGATCGGCCGGAAAGATAACCTGTTTGATACCTAGTTCCTCGGCTGTCTCGCAGGCATGCAAGCCGCCAGCGCCACCGAACGAGATCAATGAAAAATCCTCAGGGTCGAGACCTTTTTCGAACAGCGACAAACGGATAGCGCTGGCCATGTGCGCAACGGCAACCTGGATGATGCCTTCCGCCGTTTCCTCGACGCCAAGGCCCAGAGGTTTCGCGACCTTGCCTGCGACGGCAATCCGCGCCGCCTCAGCGTCGAGTGCCATGGCACCGCCCAGAAAATGCGCCGGGTCGATCCGTCCGAGTATAACGTTCCCGTCGGTGACGGTGGGCTGCGCCCCGTTCTTGCCATAGCACGCCGGTCCCGGTTCCGCCCCGGCGCTTTCCGGCCCGACGAACATCCCGCCGATGGTATCCGTGCGGGCGATGGAGCCGCCACCGGCACCGATGGAGCGCATCTCGACCATGGGAAGGCGCACTGGGCAGCCATCAACCTCGCCCTCGTTGACCAAATGCACTCGCCCATCCTCGACCAGAGAGACATCATAACTGGTGCCGCCCATGTCGACGGCGACCAGATTTGGGCTATTGATGCGCTTGGCGATGATCTCAGCGGCCTTGGCTCCGCCGCTCGGGCCGGAAAGTAGAAGTCTCGCCGGCTGCTTGGCCGCTATGGCCGGCGTCGCGACACCACCGTTGGACTGCACCATATAGACCGGCGCATTCATGCCCGCATCTGTGAGGCGAACTTCCAAGCGCCTCAGGTAGTTTCCGACCACCGGTATCAAGAGGGCATTAAGCACCGTCGTCGACGAGCGCTCGAACTCACGGAACTCCGGGCTGATCTCCGAGGAAACCGATACCGGTACACCCGGCAAGGCTTGCTCGAGCGTTTCTAGAACCCGACGCTCGTGATCGGGGTTAGCGTAAGCATGCAGGAGCACGACAGCGACGGTTTCGGCTTCGCAGTTCTTCAGCCTCTTCGCCAGTTCACGCAACTCATTATCGTCGAGCACCACCTCGACCGAGCCGTCCGCCTTGACCCGCTCCTTAAGACCGAAACGGCGCGAACGCGGTATCAAAAGCGTTCGTTCCTCGGCTTTGTTGGAATAAACCTGACAGCGCAAATGGCGGCCGATTTCCAACACATCCTCAAACCCCGCCGTGGTGATCAACGCGCCGATCGGGAGTTTTCGTTGCAACACGGCATTGGTGGCGATGGTGGTGCCATGAATCAGCACCGAAACCTGATCCAGCCCAAACCCGAACATCACCGCCGCTTCGCGCAAGCCGATAAGCAGTCCCTCGGAGGGGTCGTCCGGCGTGGTCGGTATCTTGTGGGCGTGGCTTATACCCGTGGTCTCATCCAGAACCTGGAGATCGGTGAATGTGCCACCAATATCGACGGCGATCCGGACCTTTCCTTCGATTTGGGATTCCGTTGACGTTTTTTTATTCGGCAATTTTTAAACTTCCCCCTTCAAAGGTATTTCCGCGCGGCCCCGTCATGAACGACGTACATGAACTCGATGCCGGTTTCGACCGCACAGACCCGGTGGTCGTTCGAAAAGCCATCCGCGCCGGCAAGATTACTGGCGAGACCAGCGGCTTTGGATCAAACTACACGCAAGGCAATCTGGCAATCCTTCCCGCTGACCTAGCCATGGATTTTCTGCGCTATTGCCAGCGCAACCCAAAACCCTGTCCACTGGTGGGGATTTCGGAGACTGGCGACCCAATGCTGCCTACGCTCGGCCGCGACATCGATATCCGCATGGACATCCCGAGCTATAACGTCTACCGAGGCGGCGAATTAACCGACACGGTAACGGATATCTGCGAGTTGTGGCGCGACGATTTTGTCTCGTTCATCATCGGCTGCTCGTTCTCGTTTGAGCAAGCGCTCGTCAACGAGGGCGTTCGTCTCAAGCATTGGGAACAGAACCTGACGGTTTCCATGTACGTCTCCAATATCGAAACGATGCCGGCTGGCCCCTTCCAGGGCGGTACGGTCGTCTCCATGCGCCCAATGACACCGCGCCATACCGTGCGTGCCGTTGAAGTGACTTCGCGTTACCCGCACACGCATGGTTCGCCCGTACATCTGGGTGACCCGACGCAGATCGGCATTAAGGATATCTCAAAACCAGATTGGGGCGACGCGCAGGAGATCGGCGACGATGAAATTCCAGTCTTTTGGGCCTGCGGCGTCACGCCGCAGAACGCCATCCGCATGGCTAAGCCGGAAATCTGTATCACCCACACGCCCGGCAGCATGCTGATCACCGATCTGCCGAGCCAACTCGACAGCCGGCTGGGAGATTGAGTCACGAGTTATCGGGCACGATGTTTCTTACGCAGCCATGTGGCCAGAGTTTAATCCCCGTCACGGCCCAACAAGAGTAACAATGTTTCTTTTGGTGGCACGATGTCGGTGACGAGATCGCGCAACAGGCGTTTGTTGGTCAATGGACCGACGGTGACCCGCTCCGTGCCCAGGCGCTCGGTACAGGCATAGACCGTTTTACCCTCGACCTTCACCATGCATTCCTTACACGTATTGGCATTGGTGCAGCTATAGCGGATCGCCAGTGATGAATCCCTATTTGCGCGAATCCAGATCAAGGCGTCGAGCACCGACATGCCTTCCAGGTATGGCACCTCAAACTCCTCAAACACGAGTTCTTCTTCTGAGCCGCCACGCTGCACGCACAGCTTCGCCGTCTCCTGGCTCATCCAGCAGCCTCCAATGGCATCAATTCGTACGATTTTCTAACAAGCGGCGCGGGCTCGACGGTTAAGCTACCGTTCGCCAATCGTGTCACCAAATTATGTTCCTGGCCAGGGTCGCTGCGCGGAAAGTCTTCACGCTGGTGGGCTCCTCTGCTTTCCGTGCGAATTTGAGCACCAAGGACAATCACCTCCGCGACCAAAAGAGAATTGCGCAAGTCGAACCAATCTTGCATCAAGAGCGCAAAACGATGATCGCTCTGGCTCGGATGATCGCCGATTTCAGACCGCATCTCCCGAATTCGTGCCAGGGCCTTGTCTAGCCCACCTTGCGTTCGCAACAGCCCGGCATCCCGCCACATCAATTCCTGCAATTCGACAAGCATCCCGGTTAGACCGGGACCCGTCCCCCGGACTGCGACATTCCGGCTCGCCTCGATTTCGTCCAACGCCGTCCGGGCAGCCTCCTCTGACCAAGCGCTTTGCCGCCCTGTCACATACGCAGCGGCAAAGCGTCCAGCACGCTCACCGAAGACAAAGGCTTCGCTAAGGGCATTGCCGGACAATCTGTTGGCGCCATTGGCGCCGCCAACTGCTTCTCCGGCGGCGAACAAGCCCGGCACCTCGGTTTCCATCCGTGCGTCGACGCGCACCCCACCCATGTGATAGTGGGCGATGGGTGCGACTTCGATACTGCGTTTCGTGAGGTCAATGTCGTTCGCCGCCAAGCGATCGATGACCGGGCCGAAGGCCTGACGGAGTTCAGTTTCGGAAATATGTTCGAAGCTCAAGAACGCGCCGCCCGCAGGCGAGCCTCGCCCCGCAGCGACTTCCTGCAATATGGCATAGGAAGCGACGTCCCTGGGCGCGGTGTATTTATCGGTAGCTTCCGCATGACCGTAGTTTTGAACAAACTCCTCACTATCACCATTCAATAGCCGGCCGCCCAACTTGTAGCGGAAAGGATCCCACATGATCGGGTCCATGCCGACCATGCGTGGCGCCAAGTGACCGATGGGAAAGAACTGGACGAATTCCATATCGATCAACCCCGCCCCGGCCCGCAGCGCCAAAGCATATGCATCACCACCCATATTCACCGAGGCGCTGTTTCGCCGGTAGAGACGCGTCAAGCCGCCTGCCGCCAGAATAACGGCCTTGGTATCGATCCTCACGGCTTCACCAGTTCCCAAATTGAGTCCAACGGCCCCGACAACCTGGCCCTCTTTGACCACGACATTGGTGATCGCGAGTTCTCCCGCCCGGCGCAAATGGTCCTGGCGCCCGACTTGCCTGCGCAGGGTCTTCGCGACGGCTGGGCCAGTATTGAGAAAATCGACATAGACGCAGCGTTCGACATTATGGCCCGGTGCCATGACCTGCTTGATGCTAATTCCCTCGCGCGCCCAACCGATCTTCCAATCTTCTAACTCCCGGATACGGGCCGGTGCCTCCTCACAAATGGCTGATGCCAGTTCCTCATTACAAAGCCTACGGCCGGACTCGATCGTATCCCGTAAATGATGGGTCCAGTGATCCGGTTCCTGCTCGCCGATTGCCGCCGCCACGGTCATTTGCGCCATGATGGTGGCGCCGCCGCGGCCGATCAGGCTTTTATCGACAAGCACCGTATCGGCACCGTCACGGCTTGCCGAAATTGCCGCATACATGCCTGCAGCGCCGGAACCGACCACAAGAATGTCTGTTGTAA
>CAYXUT010000161.1:0-6871 GCA_964468005.1 uncultured Magnetovibrio sp.
CTTGATTGGTCCGACGCCAACCGTCTCGCTCTTATCCGCGCCGCCAGATTATTCCAGCAGTTTGTTTTCCACGCCAACCTCGGCCAAACCTTTTGTACCGGCAAGCACGACAAGCATCTATCCAGCCTCCGTAAATTCGACGCCCGAGCGGCCGCTCGGGACATTATTTAGATCTAAGACTGCATCTCCAACCTCTTCTCATGTGCCCACACCCAAGCAGGCCACCGAGATCAGACCAGCTTTACCTCCCAAGAGTTCTACGTCCAACTTAATTGCAAAATCGAAACCGCCCGTGCATTTTCTGGCTGACGAGATGAGTTTTGACCGCGAGCGAGGGTTCGTTACGGCACGAGGAAACGTGGAAGTCCGATATGGCCCTCGAACCTTGTTCGCGAACCAGATATCCTATGACCAAAATAAAGATACCGCATCAGCAACCGGTAACGTCTTGTTACGTGAACCTTCTGGCGAAAAAATATTCGGAGACCGCATGGAAGTGTCGGGTGATCTCAAAGATGCGATCATCGTCAACATCGGCATTATTTTGAAAGATCACTCAAGGATTGTCGGCACTGGCGCACGGCGTTCAGCCGGAAAGGTCACGGAATTACGCAAGGCCGTTTATTCCCCCTGCAGCCTGTGTCCGGATGATCCAAGTGCTCCACCATTCTGGCAGATCAAAGCTGTGAAGATCATTCACGACAAAGGCCAGAAAATTATTGAATACCGGGATGCCTGGTTAGAGTTTTTCGGCTTCCCCGTTGCATACACACCCTATTTCCGACATTCGGACCCAACGGTAAAACGGAAAACTGGGTTCCTTTTTCCAAGGTTTGGCACATCGAGTGATTTCGGCACTGTTTTGGAAACTCCGTTTTTCTGGGCCTTATCGGATCACGAGGACTTGACGGTTCGTCCGATAATGATGACGAGTGAGTTTCCAGTCCTTGCTCTTCAACACCAGCTAAAAATGCGTGCGGGTGAGATTGAGTCTGAGACAAGTATTACAGATAACTCTACCGGCGCATTTTCCACTGAGGAAGGGAAGTATGGCATTCGCGCTCATGTAAAGGCCAAAGCCCGGTTTGATCTTAACCGAACCTGGCGCTGGGGCGTCGATCTGCAACGCGCAGCGGACGATACATACATGCGTCGTTACGGGTTCGGCAGTCCGTCTTCACTCGACAGTCAATTGTTCGTCGAAGGTTTCACAAATCAAAATTATTTTACCGCTAAGACATTGATCTTTCAGGGGTTGCAAGAGGACGATGAACAAGATAAATCGCCAGTCATTTTTCCTCTAGTTGATTTCAACCATGTTGGAAAGCTTGACCGGGTTGGTGGAAGGTTTATTTTTGATGGTAACTTCCTCGCTCTCACGCGAGCAGAAGGTACGGACACGCGCCGCCTAGCGCTTCATCCGCGTTGGGAGCGACCATTTCGGGGCCCGTTCGGCGATCTTTACCGTTTCGAGACCGGTTTAAACGCTGATCTTTATCATGTTAACAGTCTTTCTCGTGGAAGTGCCAAGACCGATTTTGATGGCTTTAGCCATCGCCTATTTCCGTACACTAGCCTTGAATGGCGCTTACCGCTTGTGAAATCGGAAGGCCGCATCCGCCAAACTGTCGAACCGATTGGATCTCTTGCCATGGCGCCGAATGGAGGAAACTCCGATAAATTTCCCAATGAAGACAGCACCGATTTTGAATTTGATGAGACGAACCTATTTTCTTTCAACCGGTTCAGTGGCATCGATCGTGTTGAGGGCGGCCCCAAAATTAACTACGGATTAAAATGGGGTATTTTTGGAGAAGAAGGTGGTTCATCAACCGCATTTATCGGTCAAACCTATCGATTTAGAACAGACAGTACCTTTGGATCCGGCTCAGGCTTGGAGGACAATCTATACGATATCGTTAGCTCCATTTCAATTTCTCCCGGTTCGCACTTGAACGCACTCTATCGAACGCGGTTTTCCAGCGACAACTTCTCGCCCAATCGAAATGAGCTTACATTTTCAGCAGGCGTCCCGGCAGCACGGTTTGCTGGAAGCTATGTATTTCTTGACCGACAAGCGGATAGTGAGTTTTCAGGCCGCGAGGAGTTGAGTGTATCCGCTAATACCATTATCGACGAATCCTGGCGGGCAAGCCTCAATGCGGTACGTGATATAGCAAGCAGCGAAATGCGCTCAATTGGACTGAATGCAATCTACGAAGACGAGTGCGTGGTGCTAACAAGTCGAGTATCCCGAGCCTTCTTTAGGGACCGCGACATCAAGCCCACAGATGCAATAACATTCCACTTAATTCTCAAAACAATCGGCGAAGTTAAGAGCAATACCAACCTCAGTTCAAATTGACGTGACGATAACAATGGTAAAAAGCTGGAAAATTTTAGGAACGAAAAGAAATTTCATCGACGCTTTACCGGGTTGGCGACGCGTCGTCTTTAAAGTTGTAATGATCACACTATTATCATTTCCGTCTATCCGTACCGTATATGGTCAACAGGGATTGGTCATCGCCGCAACGGTGAACGATGAAATGATTTCGATCCTGGATGTCGAGACGCGGGTGGTACTATCAATCCACCTTGCCGAACTCCCCAATACAAAGGAAACGCGTAGACGTCTGGCTGGCCAGACGCTGCGGGCACTGATTGACAGCAAGTTGAAACTACAAGAAGCTCAGAAATTCCGGATAAAAGTCACACGCGGTGAGGTTTCTAAGGCGGAGACTCTTTTTGAGCGCCAGACTGGAATCGAGAAAGGTGGTCTGCGGAAACTGCACAAAAGACTGGGTTTGGATCTATCGTCTTTCCAAGAACGCCTTCAATCCCAAGTCGCATGGTCCAAACTTGTTGCACGTCGATATCTATCGACAATCGTCATTGGGGAAAAAGAAATCGACGATTTCATCGCTTCGCTTGAACGTTCCAAAGGCAAGCCCGAATATTTGGTCTCGGAGATATTTCTACCCGTCGGAAGAGACCAATCTATATCACAAACCCAAGGACTGGCTGAACGCCTAGTTCAACAGATCAGCTCGGGCTCCAGTTTTGGCGCCATTGCTCGAAACTTTTCCCAAAGCGCTACGGCGGCAGTTAATGGCAGTCTCGGGTGGCATAGAAAAGGTCAGTTACCAGCCAAGATTGATGCCGCAATAAGAAGGCTTGAGCCTGGACAGGTTTCAAGACCAATCCAGACGCTGGATGGTTTTTATATCCTGCGTCTTGATCAGAAACGAACCATAGATCCGTTTCGAGACCAAACGCCTGGGCCGTCCACCGTAACCTTGAGCCAAGCCCACTTCCCGCTACCCAAAGATGCGGCTGACAGTCTCGTGACGGCAACGATGGAGAGCGCAAGGCAGCTTTCTGCGGCAACGACCTCATGCCCACAATTAGAAGAACTCAGCAAACAAACAAGGTCATCTCTCTCCGGTCAGCTCGGGACATTTAAGATCAACCAACTTTCGGCACAGTTGCAAGGACTGGTCACGACATTGCCCACCAACCAAGCTAGCGCGCCAATAAAGAGCGGCGATGGCATCATCGTGGTTATGGTCTGCAACCGAAAAACTCCGAAACTCAAGACAACCACACCGGCTGAACGGCGGGAGAGGGTCAAGAACCGGCTGGTCAATGAACGGCTCAACCTAGCTGGCGAACAATACATCCGCAGTCTGCGCCGCACCGCCATCGTGGACGTTCGCTTATGACCGCCCGGCCCATCGCCATCACCATGGGCGAACCGGCGGGAATCGGAAGTGAACTCACCCTCAAGGCCTGGATGGCACGGCACAAGGACGGGGCGGGGTTTATCGCTCTCGCCGACGCAGAATTGTTGGCTCGTGAGGCCGATCGGCTCGGGCTCGACATCTCGTTCGGTGTCACAGAAGATCCAAACGCGGCACTCGACATCTTTCCTCGCGCATTGCCCGTATACCACACGCCGCTAACCAAACACCCGGACCCCGGTCAACCCATTGCGGAAACAGCGTCATCCGTAATCTCAGTCATCGAGACGGCAGTCCAATGGGCGATTGACGGCCAAGTCGACAGTATCGTCACCAACCCGATCAGCAAACACGTCCTCTATGACGCCGGTTTCAATCACCCCGGCCATACGGAGTTCCTAGCCGAGCTCTCCGGCGCAGACAACCCGCCGGTGATGATGCTCGCCTGCTCGGGGCTTCGCGTCGTGCCTGTGACCACTCACGTGGGACTACGCCAAGGCCTAGATATATTAACAAGTGAGCTCATCATAGAACAGGCGGCTCTCACTCATGGTGCACTCAAGCGCGACTTCGCCATCCCTCATCCTCGCCTCGCTATCGCCGGACTCAATCCGCACGCCGGAGAAGCAGGTGCCATGGGTAGCGAAGAAAACGACATCATCATCCCCGCCATCAAGACCTTGAGATCTCAGGACATAGACGCAACCGGTCCGGAGCCGCCTGACACTCTGTTTTCAAAAGGCAAGCGCCAGACATATGACGCGGCGATCTGCATGTATCACGACCAGGCCTTAATCCCGATTAAAACCTTGGACTTCACAGGCGGCGTCAACATTACGTTGGGCCTGCCTATCGTCCGCACCTCGCCTGATCACGGCACCGCCTTCAACATCGCAGGTACCGGTCAGGCCGACCCGACCAGCATGCTCACGGCACTTGACATGGCCGCCGAACTTGCCGCCAACCGCAGGACGACCAGATGAGCGACGGGCTGCCGCCGCGCGGGGACGTCATCCGCCGCCATGAGATCACTGCCCGGAAATCCATGGGCCAGAACTTTCTCCTCGACCCCAATCTAACAGACCGCATTGCGCGCGCAGCGGGCGATCTCACCACCGTCAACGTCATTGAGATCGGCCCTGGCCCTGGCGGCCTGACCAGGGCGTTACTTGCCAATGGTGCGCGCCATCTCATCACTATCGAACACGACCCAAGAAGTGCCAAGGCCATCCGTGAACTCGTCTCTCACTACTCCGGACGTCTGCAGGTCACTGAAGCCAACGCACTCGAAATACGTCTTCAAAATTTGGTCAAACCTCCCATCAAGATCGTCGCCAACCTTCCCTACAATATAGCCACACCGTTGCTGCTTGGTTGGCTAAGGGACTTAGGCGGCATCGCCAGCCTAACTTTGATGTTCCAGCGCGAAGTCGCTGACCGCCTCGCCGCCCGACCACGTACCAAAGCCTACGGGCGGCTTTCGGTCATCGCCCAATGGCTCTGCGAAGTGCGTCCGACCTTCAACCTACCAAAAGACGCCTTCACGCCGCCGCCAAAGGTAACCTCGACCGTAGTTAACCTGACACCACGCCTGAAGCCCTTGGCCGAAGCCCGCTTCGAAGCACTCGAGGCGGTGACTGCCGCGGCCTTCGGCCAGCGCCGAAAGATGCTCCGCGCTAGCCTAAAACCGCTCGACATCGATCCGGTGGCTTGCGGCATCGACCCCACCCAAAGGGCCGAGGAACTGCTGCCCAAAGACTTCTGCGCGCTTGCCCGTTTACTCGATACCAAAGACTGAAAGCCCGCCACTTGTCTCATCCCTATTGGTACGGCATGATCTCGGTTCAAGGAAAATGGAAAACATAGGGGGCGATTTCCGTGAGCTTTTCCATCGCGCCCGTCGCCGGCGCACTCGGTGCGGAGATCGGTGACGTTGATCTATCTCGAGAACTTGATGATGAAACCATTGCAGAAATTCGCAGGACACTCTTAGCCTTCAAAGTCATATTCTTTCGCGACCAGAACGTCACGCCCGTCCAACATCTCGCCTTCGCTAAGCGTTTCGGCGACATCGTCGAATACCCTATGGTCACAGGTCTCGAAGAGGCGCCGGAGATTGTGCCGGTGGTCAAACTGGCGCACGAGACCGTCAATTTCGGCGGCATGTGGCACTCCGATACCTCATATCTGAAATCCCCGCCCATGGGCGCCATCATGGCTGCCCGCGAACTGCCGCCGTCTGGCGGCGACACACTATTCGCCAACCAGGTACTGGCTTATGAGCAGCTTTCAGACGGCATGAAAAACATGCTCTCGGGCCTCACCGGTATTTCATCCTCAGCCAAGGCAGCAGTAACCAAATCGCGCGAGGATCGCATGGCCACTGACGCGAAGGTCGATGAGAAAACCGAACTGCGTGCCGAACACCCTGTCGTGCGAACCCATCCCGAGACCGGAGAGAAGATCCTCTTCGTCAACTACGGTCATACCATCGGCTTTAAGGGCATGACTGCAGAAGAAAGCGCGTCGATACTTGATTACTTGTTCGAACATCAGTGCCGCCCCGAGTTCTGCTGCACGTTCTCATGGCGGCTGGGCTCCATCGCTTTTTGGGACAATCGCGCCGTCCACCACAATCCGGTCAACGACTACCACGGCTATAAGCGCGTCATGCACCGCATCACCATCGCCGGCGACAAACCGTATTGATACGCTTACCTTCAAGGTCAAGGGCCGCACTGGTATAATCACCGCAAACCAGCTCGAACGCCAAAACGCACTTTGAATGCAGAATGGACCGACACCAATGAGTAGATCACGATGTTGGAATGTTATTTTGGCCTGGGCATCAACCTGAAAGATCTTTTCCGTCCTGCTCAAAATCACCATGCTCCCCTTGACCCCAAGCGAAGCAAAGGCCTGCCTCAGCGTCGTGGTCGAAGAAACGTAATCGATGGCGACGTCAACGCCTCGGCTATCGGTTAAACCCACGACAGCCTCAACAACGTTATTTGCTACCGCGTCGATCACATGTTCCACACCTACACTCTTGGACAGCATCACCTGGTGGATGCCGGGGCCACCGATCTCCCCGAATACGACAACCATCTCACCTGATGCCGTCCGGG
>CAYXUT010000162.1:0-6868 GCA_964468005.1 uncultured Magnetovibrio sp.
GGAACAATCGGTAATGACGGTCCTACGCAGGCACACGCTCGATCCCTCTACGACCAATATAAGGAGCGCCCCGACACGATCGATGGCGACGTCTTACCAGCTCTCGTGTCCATCATGGCTCAAACCGGCGGGCCCCGAGTATACGAAGAATTCGTCCAAAATTCACGCGAGGCCCGCACGCCACAGGAAGAACAACGCTACCAATTTGCCCTGGCCACTTTCAAGGACCCTGACCTTCTTGCCCGTACACTTTCCATGACGCTTGATGGGAGTGTGCGAACGCAGAATGGTCCATTCCTCATCAGAGCGGTGTTGATGAACCCTGCAGCGAACAAATTGGCATGGAAGTTTCTGAGGGAGAACTGGGGCCGTTTGCTCTCTGAGTTCCCCGACACTTCTATCATCCGAATGTGTGAGGGAGTAACGGCGCTGGCCACTCCAGAGCTTGAGGCGCAGGTAACTGAATTCTTTTCTACGCATGAAGTCCCGCAGGGCGGCAAAACCCTGGCACAGCATCTGGAAAGACTGAGAATCGCTGTCTCGTTTGTACAGACACAGGGCAAGGGTTTAAACGAGCACCTCGGCGGCCCCTCAGATATCTAGCTTCCAAGCCCAGCTTCTATTTCACCGTGGTAGTTCCTCCACGGGAAGCTGGAAGCGGTCCGCCAAATCTTGCACGTAACCTTCAGCGCCATCGCCGTTCTTCTTCGGTGAAACACTTGTTCGCTTCATATATTTCTTTCCATCTTGACAAGTGATTATCCACTCCACTAAATCCCCATTTGGCTTATTATCTGACGCATCCGTTGGCCATGCCTCCGTCGTTATCTCCGCTTTCTCGATCTGCTCCCTGTTCTCAGAAATCCACTCCTCAAACTCTTGCGTCTCGATTATGGTTTCCTCGCGCACCATTTCCCTTTCAACGGGCAATTCGGTAAATCGCCGAACCAGAAATTCACTATCTAAAAATGCCAGAAGGTTCCCCGCCTTTGGCCCGGAATCGCGGTCAAGTAAAGACCTGTAGATGGCCTGAAAGGCCCTTGCATTGGTCAATGGAGTCAACCGAGCGACCTCAAAAATTCGAGCCTGCAAAGCCTCTTCTTGCCCAGATGTATCGTCCAGTTGTTCAGCCAATAGATGCAAAAACGCCCTTTGTGCAGCAGAGAGCTCTGCGGTTCCGGGGGGCAGCGTTTGCTGAATTATAATCTTCTCGTCTTCCGCTGCGTAATTCTCAAGCCAATATGCAGCAGCTCGCAACCGGCGTTCCAAATAGTTCCGTTCCAAATCAGTTAAAACAGCGCCTTTACGCTTTTCTATTTCACCGTACACGTCCAGATGCGGGAGCTGTTTTAAAGTGAGCACGAGTTGAAAGTCCGCGTCAAAAAAAGGACCCGCGGACGCGTCAGGGTCCACCTCCGAAAGGTAATAGCTACTTTTTTCGCCGTCCGACATTTTCGGATCTGAAAAAACACGCGAATGGTTCCGATCAAAATCGTTGAACAGCTTAATGATAGACCGCTCGTCAGGCGAGAAATTAACGGGCTGTTTCGGTTGCGTTCGAATCATCAAGAACCGGAGTACTTCGGCAGGAAGTAGATCTGCTATCTCCCGCGCGGCGGCGCCCACCCCGCGGGAAGAACTCATCTTGGCACCACCCACCAAAAAGAATTCATAGGGAATATTCAGTGGCGGTTTTTGATTGAAAATCCTCCGTAGACACGCAGCGGCTACATCCCGTGAACCACCCTTCGTCGTATGGTCCTTGCCCGCTCCTTCAATCGTAATGTTGAAGGTTCGCCACTTTGCGGCCCACTCTAATTTCCAAGGCAGTTTGCCGTTCCCGTCAAATGGCGACACCTTACCCTGATAACCACAGCCCGTAGCCCAGGTCACGAGGTCCGATCGACAACTATAAAGGACCTTTCCTCCTTCGTAGTTCGTGACTTCCGTGGTTCCGATACGACCACATTCTTCGCAAACGACTTGGAACGGATACCATTTGTCCGGCCGCGTCGCGCCACTTATTTCTTTATAAATAGCACGAACAACCTCGGCATTTTTCAGGATGTCTTCTATTACCTCGTTGAAACGGCCGGACCGATAGATGTCACGCAGGCGATAAGTTTCGGCACTGACATGCAGGTCTTTAAAAACACTAAAAAAGTCCTGGATGTAGTGTTCTGATATGTCCGAAAAAGATGAACCAGGGGGGGGAGGAACATTACACAACGGGGTACCGAGATAAGGCCTAAAAAATTCTTCTTGGCCCGCGGGAAGCTCGTCCAAAGGATCGTAGTCATCAACACCAAAAGTATAACGAACGGGCGTCCCCTTCGCTTGGATCGCTCTGAACACCGCATCGTGGATCAAAACCCCCCTTAAAGCGCCCACATGAGCACGTCCAGACGGGGTCTTGGAATCATTGATGAGTTGTTCCCCTTCAACCTTCTCCGCGATCTTCTCGCACCAAATCATTCGCTCTCTCCATTGAGTATCTCGGAAGGATTGTTCCGTATCCTCTGAGTCACTTCACCGGGGACTATCCTTCGATAGGGTTGTCGAACTACCTCAGCTTGGCGATGACGAACCCGTAAACCTGACTGATTTTGAGAATTGAGAAATGCATCCCTAGCCTGAATACACGCCCGTGTCCGACTGGGCAACTAGCGACACCACCGCCCTCTCCTCGGATCCCTGGCGATTACTCAGACAATTTAGGCGTGACAAAAGAATCCTAGCACTACAGTACTGCTAGCCTACCCGGAAGGCTTTGCTACCGGTCGATAGATAAGGAAGTCCTATCTTCTACAGGCGCCAACGCCAAGACACTCGCCAGCTCATTGGAGGGCACGGGACCTTCGCCCTTTCACTTCCCATCAACGGAAAACGCTAAAAGGGCATTGCCTGACATCCCGCCCCAAAAACCGTACCCGGAATTCACGTAGATCATCCCATCCACGATTGTTGGGCCTGGGCCGTCGAAGGATCCTCCTTTTGTTTTGACGCCATTGACACTCTCGTACTCTTGATCAGCGTCGTAATCCCAAACGACCTTCCCGTCCTCTGTCGAATAACCACGTAAATGACCGTCGACTGAGCCAGAGAACACCACCCCCGGGAGCAATGAGACCGCCCCTGACTGGGCTGGACTACACTGCGCCTTCTCACCGCAGCCTTCTGGGGGAACATGCCACATCCGCTCCCCAGTCTCGATGTCTATCGCAAACATCCCACCGCCCACACTCCCGTCTAGTGCCGTAGCCCAACCAGCGTCGGAATTTTCAATTGTCTTAATCCCAATATCTGAGAGGGCGACGTAAACCTGCTTAGCATCGGCGGCGGAGCCCCATTGAATGCCCCCTACAATACCGCCTTCGCCGACCCGATGTTGCCACAAAATTTCTCCGTCCTTATCCGGATCGATCGCATGCATCACGCCAGATTTTTGGCCCGCTAGTATTACACGGCGCCCATCGGGCAGAATACGCAAAATAGGCGAGGACGCAAAATCCAGGTCAGGCCCCTTGGCTTCAGGACAGTTTGTATTGTCTTCTGTCTCGCAGCCTACGTTCCATGCATCTCCGGCCGTAAACTGCTTCGACCAAAGAAAATCTCCCGTCCGCATGTCGAATGCCACCACGGCGTCACTTGTCAGGGTCGCCGGGTCGGAATAATTATCGCCCGTTGTGACATAAATTCTGTTACGCTCCGGGTCAAGCACCGGCGAAGACCAAATAGACGCGCCAGACGGACCCCATAATTGTACTCCTATCGCGTTCTTACGAGTTGGAGCGAGTGGCTCCCGCAACGTATAAGCCTTCCAAATCTGTTTTCCGTTGAAACGATTCAATGCAACCATCGATCCGCGGAAGGTACAACACTCGTAGATCGGATCCCCACCAGCTACCTCTTCCAGGGCGGTAGCCGCAGCGTAGATACGGTTGCCGTGCGTCTTCGGAGTAGCGGTAATTCGGGAAAGTGGATGATCATCTATTTTGACCTTCCAGATCTCCTTTCCATTTTCCGCATCGAGGGCATACAAATTCGATTCCACATCGCCCACGTACACGACGTATCGGGTTGGGTCAGTTGCCGGAAGCGTATCAACAACTGGGGTCGAACGAACGCCCGCCGTCGTTTTGACTGACCATTGTAAGCACCCTGTCTTTGCATCGATCGCATACACACGCCGTTTCATCGTCCCGACAAAAACACGCCCCCCAACAACCGTCGGCTGCGAAGCTTGATAGTCCATGGGCAAGCCGAATACCCACTTAACCTTCAAATTGGGAACATCTTTTGCTGCTATTCCTGCCGCCGTTTGAAATCGAGAATTATAGTTGTCGACACCCCATCCGTTCCACCCCGGCGTACCATCTTCGACAGCGAGCTTTCCCGGCGCATCCTCGCAAAGCCCCGCCACCGTTTCATCCGTATCCGAAGGCGGCGGCAGTTTTTTACCAGTGATCCATTCCGAGAGGGCCCGCCGCTCCAGATTGGTACGTAGCATGCCCTGGAATTGCATCTTTCCCAGCTCAAGGGAATTCAAAACCAACAGCGCAGGCAATCGACTCATGACGCTACGGTGAGGTGCCCGCTTAACCTGTCCCTCATGACAACGTTCACAGTGGGCTTTGTACAAGGCACTTCCATCAGTGCCGGTTTCGGTGGGCGAGAACGCCCATCCGTTAGACACAAAGCACGTTACAAGCAGAATCGTGGCCCAGAACTGACACTTTCCACCCAATAGTTCTCTGTATATCCGACCCACGACTGCAACACCCATTCGGCTCTCCTTTTCACGTTACGGCGGTTCACCCAATACGCTAACTTAGCACCCAACCACAGAAACCACTTCAAACACCTCATTGTCTCCCGGAGCATTCCTGGTGCCCGCGGGAAGACGCCGAACCGGTCCTTGACCAGGGGCTATTTACCGTCTACAGAAAACGCGATCAGGGCATTACCGCCCAATCCGCCGCCGAATCCGTATCCAGAATTCACGTACACGATTCCGTCCACGATAGTGGGACCAGGCCCGTCGAAAGAGCCGCCGCGTGTCTTCACACCGTTGGTACTTTCATATTCCTGATCCGCGTTGTAATCCCAGAGGACCTCGCCTGTGTTCGTCGCATATGCGCGCAGATGCGCATCAACAGATCCGGAGAAGACAACGCCGGGGAGTGCGGACACCGCCATCGATTGTGCCGGACTGCAGTTGGCCCGCTCACCGCACCCAGGAGGGGGGACATGCCATCGCCGTTCCCCAGTCTCGATATCGTAGGCAAACATCCCGCCTCCGACCGTACTGTCTAAACTAATGTCGAAACCTCCACCTGTATCCTGCGTTGTCGCCCCAATGTCGGAGAGTGCCACATACACCTGCTTGGCGTCCGCGGCGGATCCCCACTGAATCCCGCCAACAAGGCCTCCTTTGCCGACCCGCTGTTGCCACAGAATCTCCCCGTCCCGATCCGGATCGATTGCATGGAGCATAGCGGATTTTTGTCCAGCCAGGATAATCCGCCGCCCATCCGGTAAAATGCGGAGTATGGGAGACGACGCAAAGTCTAAATCCGGACCACGCGCCTCCGGACAGTTCGTGTCGTCTGCGAGTTCACACCCCGCATTCCAGGCATCGCCGACTGTGAATTGTTTCGACCAGAGGAACTCGCCAGTCCGCATATCGAACGCTACAACCGCGTCACTCGTCAGCGAAGGCGGGTCCGAGTAATTGTCTCCGGTCGTCACGTACATTCTGTTACGTTCTGGGTCGAGGGCTGGTGAAGACCAGATAGATGCCCCCGATGGACCCCAGAGCTGGACACCTTTGGCATTCTTTCGAACGGGTTTGGCCGGGTCGAGGGTGTACCCGGTCCAGATCAACTTCCCGTTGAATCGGTTCAGTGCCATCATCTTGCCGCGGAATGTACAACACTCGTAATCGGGATCCGCTCCGGCTATTTCCTCGAGTGCCGTAGTGGAAATATACAGTCTATTCCCAAGCGTTTTGGGCGTTCCGGTAATGGTGGCCAGAGGATGGTCGTCAATGTCGACTTTCCACAATTGTTTGCCCGTAGCCGCGTCCAGGGCGTACACGTTTGCCGCAGCATCCCCGACATACACCACATACCGCTGCGGATCGGTGCCCGGCAGGCTGTCGACCACCATGGTTGACCGGACCCCGCCGTCAGTTTTCACCGACCAATACAAACACCCCTTCTTTGCATCAATGGAATAAATGTTCCCTTGCAGAGACCCGACAAACACGCGCCCACCTACCACGGTCGGTTGGGAATTGCGGTAGTTCATGGGCAGGCCAAAGACCCATTTGACTTTCAGATCCTTCACCCGATCAGCCGGGATCCCGGCTTGCTCGGCAGTCTGGAAACGCGTGTTCGCATTATCCACACCCCAGCCGTTCCACTGTGGTGCGCCGGCTTCAACTGTAAAATTGCCAGGCGCATCCTCGCAGTAGCCACTGAGGGTCTCTTCTTTGTCCTGTAACTTTTTACCCGTGATCCATTCCGACATGGCCCGCCGTTCCTCGATCGTTCGCATCCAGCCTTGGAACCTCATTTTCCCTGTACTGAGAGAACTCAGGACCAAATTCGCGGGCAGTTTCGCGAGCGCGTCCCGCCGCGGTGCCCGGGTGACCTGACCTTCGTGGCACCGCTCACAGTGCCGGTTATACAGCGCCTCACCGTCGGCGGCTGCCGTCTCAGCAGCGCCAGCAACCGGCCCGAACACGGCCAGAAGGCTCAGCACAGCAACGCACACAGCACTCACCGGACGCACATTCCGCAGATGCTTTTGCCACATACCAGCCATAAACCCCTCCTTAGGTTATCGCCATTTGGTCGCCACC